>JAQWFN010000026.1 GCA_029238785.1 Flavobacteriales bacterium
AGTAACCGGGCCACCACCTGCAGCTGAGTTCAACGCAAGACAATCACCACCATCGTAGATAGTAATACCTGCGTTAGCCGCTGTAAGTACTTCTACAGAAAGCGCAACCGCATCAAATGTTCCAGAGTTAACGATAAACCATACATCATAAGTAGTTGCGAAAGCTGGAGCGAAGTCGTTAACAACAGCAGCACCTGCGCAGCAAAGCGACTGAGTAACAGGGAATCCGCTCAAAACTGGAGCAGCATTTGCACAAAGATCATTTGATGGAACACCACCTAAACAATCAACACAAGAAACTTCGAGGTTAAATTCAAGGCCTTGACCTATTCCGAACTCACTTACATAGATGAAGTAGTTAGTACCAGTAGTAGCGTTGAATACCACTTCTGAAAGGAAAGATCCAGCAGGACAAGAACCAGCATCGTCGTTTCCAGCAACACAAGTTAAAGCGCCGTTACAATCCACAGCTTCGTAAACATGAATTTTCGTATCGATACCTGAAGTAGAACCACAAGTAGAAACGAAAATTTGTTGATCAGCAGCAGCGTTGAATTCGTACCATACACCAGTTGATGTAACACCAATACCTGAGCAAGTTGTTCCGATCAATCCTTCAGCATCTGAAGACAAAGCAGTTGTTCCAATGATAGAAGAACCACAAGTTACCGCTTCTGCACCACAAATTTCATCGTTAGCAGGAGGGAACAAACAAGAACCGTCGTCAATACCAGCATTCAAATCAAAGTTGATTGCAGTAGGATCTGTACAACCTTCGAAAGAGCAACCTCCAGTAAGACCAATATCGAGTCCTTGACCAGCTACTAAGCCAGTTCCTGAAGCGTAAGTGTTACCAATGTTATCAGAAACGCTCCAGATTTTCTCTCCAGGGAAAGAACCTCCAGCCACGTCAAACACATAGCATCCAGGTGCAACACAAACAAGGTCTGTACCAACTGACGCACCATCACCAATCAAGGCATTATCAAGATCACCTTGAGCCACTAGAGCTCCTAGTTCAGTTGTCAAGAAATACTGTGTTCCATCCCAACCGTCACCGAAAGCATCTTCCATATCGATAGACAATAACAACTCACCAGGAGCACATGTTACACAAGTACCGTCGTCAATGGTTGCTGCAGGATCAAAGTTAGAAGCCCCAGAGTCAGTGCAACCTGCACATGAGGTAAATTCACAAGTTCCATCATCAATCAATGCAGTAAAATCAAAGTTACAAGCGATTGGATCAGTACAACCCAAAGCAGCTGTAGCACAGTAAACATCGATGCTGATCTCAGCTTGACTAGCATTTCCAGCACAAGAGAATGAACCATCAGAAGTGATTTCAATAGTAATGCTAGCACCAGTGGATTGAACCACAATTCCAGCAACAGAGCCGTCACCAGCTGCAAGAACTGGGGAAAGGTTATCTGGACCGTCATAGATCGCATAAGTATCAAAACCTGCTTCTACTTGTCCTGCCAAGAAATCCAAAATCACACCTGTACCTGGGTTGTCCTCAGTAAGTGTGATTGAAATGTTAGCGTTATCACCATAGCAGATAGTGAAGTTATTTGGACCAATTCCGCAAGTTGGAACGATACAAGAACCGTCATCAACAGTAGTAATTGGGTCAAAGTTCAATGCCAATGGGTTGGTACAACCGATACAAGAGAAGTCACAAAGACCATCATCAAGTGTTGCTGTAGCATCAAAGTTACAAGCCGTAGCATCTGTACAACCGTAGCATGAATAATCACAAGAACCGTCATCAAAGTTGGCTGTTGCATCGAAGTTACATGCTAATGGATCTGTACAACCATTGATTGCTGGAGAGAAGGTAATTGACCAACCGTTGATCGAACCGAGGTCGCCGCCAGCATCATCCACCGCGAACAAAGACCAAGTTCCATCAGCAACATCACCAGCAAAAACACTCGCAAAAGTTGCTGCACCGCCTGGAGCAGCGTCAACAGCTGTAGGAGCTGGAGCTGCAAAAGCATCACCTGCACCAATGTTAGTTGGTCTGTAAGAACCAGCTACCAATGCAGCGCCTGTTGCGTTCGCAGCAGCAGCATCAAAAAAGTTAACTGCAAGGCCGGTCACATCAGTACCACCACCAATATCCGACATAAATCGAATTGCTTCTCCATTAGGAGCAACCAACATTAAATCGATATCAGCGGGAAATGTGTGTGTAAGATTCACTTCGACACTCATAACAGCAATAGCCGCCGGACCTCCAGCAACCACAATGTCCGTGTTGTAAGGCGCAAAGTTCCCTGCGGTTGTTACAAGAATCATTGGAACGGCGCTGCTATACGTTTGTGCCGAAGCACTGTTTGAAAGCAACAAACCGAAAGAGCAACAGAGCGCAATCAGAAATAAATAAGTTTTCTTCATCTGTTTTGGTTTTGGTTTTGGTTAAATCATTAAATAGTTATTCTGGAGTCACCCAGAAACTTGCCAGGGCAAGATTTTCAAGCTTATAAAACTAGAACTGGAGTCAACAAGTTCTTAAATGCAAAATTGGAGGGGAAACAATCAAATTATCTCAACCACCAGAAACCACTTTTATAAAGAGGTTTTGAAACACAGTACAATTAGTATAAAAAGTCTCGCAACCGAGAACCTTCATTTTAGCGATCCCTAATTTAGGAATCTTCCTACATGAATTCCAAAAAAAAACGAACTATTTCGACCAATGAACGGCAAAAAGTAACCAGTTATCGAGAAAACCGGTATTTAATCAGCCTTCAAGACACAATAGTACATTATGGAATTTCGTAAGTAGTTAGAAAAAAGAAACCTTATCTATATATTAAGGTATATTTAAAAGACTTAAATCAGAACGATCAATAGTCCATCACCACATTTTAGAATGCCAACTGTCTTTAAAAGGCACCTCCCAAGACGATTCGAACTCAGCTTTATTACTCACAAGGTTATTAAAAACGATTGTCTCGTCGTTAATCAAAAGCGCTTTTCGCATCGCCCAAAAATCATGCATGCGCTGTTCTTTGATTTCCTCACCTTCCTTATATAGTATTTGCATTCGGTCGAAAAAATCCAATCCAAACCTTTGCTCCCAGGACTTCACTAGGGCGACCGACTTATCGATGCTACAGCCCGAAGCCATTGCTTGTGACTCATCAACCATAAGCACCACAAAACGATCATAAACCAATCTTGCATCAGCACTTAAGCGAGTTCCGTGTGCGTTCCAATCCGAAAGAAAGGCCATCAGTTCTTTTTTAATCTCAAGCAATTCATTTTCTTGAAGGAAACGACTGGCTTGATAAACCCAGACTCTCGAGCTATCTGGAAGTTCTTGAGACAATATATTACTCATGGTTTTGAAGCTTTTGATTATTGCCAGGCTCAAATGCGTAGAACAAAAGAACCAAAAAAATTGCGGGCAAGGGACTTTGAAGAAAGCCAGCTAACTTTCTAGCAACGCCATAACCTTGCAGCGGCAAACTAAACAGTTTCCCCAAGGCAAAGAAAACAAGGGCCAAAGCAATTGCCGTTAGATACATTATGGCGTGTAATTTCTGTGCCTTCCCTAAAGACGCTCTCATTAACAAGATATAGCCTAAACTCCCATTGATGATGATAAACAAAAGTGTGGACCACCACTTCATGTTTTTGATTGCCGACTCATCGAGTTGATGCAAGAAAGGAAAGGACTCGTGCGTATAATAGTAGTCGTATGGAATATCAGGGCTATTGCTTTTAATGTACTGCTCCTTTTGTTCTGCTGACCAAGAATAGAAGTTAACATTCGAGGAAGCCACATCTATATAATAGTTCACCGCCACTTTAAAACGCTCTTGAAAAAAGCCCAAGGTGAAGATGATTAGAAACACAAACCACGTTCTGCGCAAAATTCTTTTCATGTTGGTTGATTGTTTTTCATGGGCGAAAACTTATTCACCCAGATGTACCACAGGAGAAAAACAAAGGCATAGACTAAAATGGTAAAGGTGTAGTCGTGATTAAATGCTAGCCATTCAGGATGATCAACAACAATTAAAGCAAGTGCGATTACTCGGAGGGTATTTACATAATGTATCGCTACAACTCCTAGGGGAAGAAACCAGAGTTTATTTTTCCATTTACCTGGAAAAGCTAAAATGAACACGATGAACAAGGCAAAGAGAACGATTCCATTACAAGGAGCGCCAATTGTTACGCCTTTAGAACCTAGAACTCCAAGGTGATTTTTGAAGGTGCCGTCGTTGAATTCAATCAAATCAAAACCAAAAAAAGACATTAAGCCTTCTGCGCTTCGCACAATGCGATCGATCACCCATTCATCGAGAAAGGTATGCTCTTCTAAGTAGAATTTATAGAGGACAATCCACGAAATGTATGCCGCACTTCCGATAATGAGGAAGCGCAACATTGGATTGGACCAAATGCTTTTGATCATTTTTTCTTTTGCTGAAGATCGTAAGCCTTTTTGCCACCATAGGCTACTCCAGCCGCAATGAGAAAACTTAAACCTCCATCAATGGGGCAAACAGGACCGAAAGGCCCGTCACAAGGTGGTCCACCACCGTCGTCTGGAAATGGAGCCGCCTGCGAAAAAACTGTTAGTGGCGATGAAAAGAGATATACTACCGCGACAATGCTGAGAACTCGTTTGAACATAGGGATTAGTTTGGGGTAAAGATAGGAAAGGGTACTGATAAATCCGACAAATTTTCGCGTCCTTTTGCTTAATCATAAGCAACAGCGCTTAAGCTTAGAAAACTTGAAGATTCTTGAACATCAGCTAACAAAGCCACACAAACTTTCGGCACATCAGAGAGTAATCTTATATTTGTGATTGATTAAACTTGAATGAGCGAGAAAAAAACAAACCTGGTTGACGCTGACGACTTACGGCCCTTATTTAAATTCCTCGGAAAAAACTGGTATCTCATCCTATCTTTTCCGCTGATTGCATTTTGCATCGCTTACCTCTATACCTATAAGCTCCCGAATATTTACGCAGCGAAGACGGAGATTCTTTTGAAATCGTCAGAAACCTACGATTACCAAAATCAAATCTACTCCAACTTAGGGTATTATTCTTTGTTAGCTGACATCACCAACCAGCAACGAATCATGCAGTCATATGATGTTGTAAGTAAAACGCTTGAGCGTGTGGACTTTGACATCAGTTATTATTTGGTTGGAAGGCTTACCGAAAAACAGGTTGCTCGCTTTGATGCTTTTGACGTTGAAATGACTTTAAATAGTCCAAGCTCTCCTCTTTATAATGTGCCTGTTCAAATAAAGGTCATAGACATCAACAGCTTTGAAATCTCTTATTTATATAGGGGAAACAACATTAGCAAAGTATTTACTTTCGATGAGTATCACGATGAAATTGATTACACCATTCGTTTAGCACGAAGAAAAGGCATCAACGCTGAAACCATTGATGGAATTAAACAACTCGGATTCCAAATAAGGATTCACCGAAGATCTGATTTAATCAAAAAATACATTCGTTCGCTTTCCATTACGAAAGTAGAATACACCAGTATTTTAACCTTGAAGAGCACCAATGAACTTGAAGACCGTGCGAAACAATTCCTTGACACCCTGAGCGCCGTTTATATTGAGAACACTTTATCGTCTCAAATTGCGGTAAACGAAAACACCAAACGGTACATTGACAAGCAGTTGGATGAGCTGGTGGTGATTATGGATAGCTTGGAACAACAGCTCGAAAATTTTAAGGAGCAGAAAAACATCCTCGATATTGACCGAGAAAAAAATGAATTCTTTGAAGACCTCGTGGCCTATGAAGCGCAGCGCAGACAATTGGAATTCAGAATGAAATCAATGGAGAATTTGGAACAATTCCTCAACGATGCTAGTAACTCTGACGAAGTTATTCCTCCTACTGTTTACTTCGCCCCAGAAGACAATTTCCCACGTCAAATGGTGACCAATTTGTACGACCTCAGTAATGAACGAAGGTTGGCACTTATGGATGTAGAAGAAGCCTCTATTTCGATTCAACGAAAAGACTCTTTGATAAATACTATTCGTTCAGGCCTTAGAAAGTATGCGCGCTCGACAGGTGTTGGACTTATGGAACAAATTGCCGAAGTTGACACTCAAATCAAAGTATTGGAGCGCAAACTCCAGGGGATTCCTAAAGCGCAGCGCGACATTCTTGGTATCAACAGAAAGTTGAACGTCAATGAGAGCCTTTATGTTTTCCTTTTGGAGAAGCGAGCTAACACGGTTATCGCACGTGCCGCTATTCTCCCTCAAACCAGCGTGATAGAATCAGCTAGGGGAATTGGCATTGTTGGCCCTGACAAAACCAAAGCCATTTATGTCTCTGTAGGAATCGGTTTGTTTCTAGCGCTCTTTATTGGCTTTATACGATTGGTGTTCTTTGAGCGCATCGAAAACACGAGAGAGCTCAAGAAAATAAGCAGCATCTCAGTAATTGGTGGTGTACCATTCTACGACGAGATTGAAGACGACCCTATTGTTATCAGCAACGCTCCACGATCCAATGTGGCAGAAGCGTTTAGATCGGTTAGAACTAACCTTCAATACATCTTAACTAAGGAGGGAACGAAAACAATATTGGTTACCTCCTTGCACCCTGGTGAGGGTAAAACCTTTACCTGCTCAAACCTTGCTGCTGTTATTGCAAAAGCCGGAAAACGGGTTGTTTTGGTAGATTTTGACCTTCACAAACCTAAAGTTCACAAAACCTTTGGTGCTTCTAACTTATTTGGGGTTTCTTCTTATTTAATCGGTAAGAACCATTTTAAGGAGAGCATCATTCAATCTCAAGTTGAAAACTTGGATATTTTGACTGCCGGGCCAGTTCCGCCGAATGCCTCAGAGCTTGTTTTAAGTGAGGGTGTAAACAAATTGATCGAGGAACTAAAGTCGCTTTACGATTATGTAATGATTGACACCCCCCCCTTGATGCTGATTAGTGATGGTATGGTTTTGATGAATCATGTTGACGCTGGTATTTTTGTGATGAACACAGAAAAAGCGAGTAAGCAAGGGGTGAAACATTTGGAAGAGTTACTTAGCAATGAAGAGCACGCTAGCCACACCCTTCTCTTGAACAACATCAAGCAGAAAAAATGGAAGTACTACTACGGTAAATATGCCTATAAGTATGGCTACGGGTATGGCTACGGGTATGGCTATGGATATGGATATGGTTACGGCTATGGTTATGGCGAAGATCCGAAA
Source organism: Flavobacteriales bacterium (assembly GCA_029238785.1). Lineage (GTDB taxonomy): Bacteria > Bacteroidota > Bacteroidia > Flavobacteriales_D > Sanyastnellaceae > CALKGK01. The sequence goes on from JAQWFN010000026.1 coordinate 7,234, forward strand.
TCCAAAAAGCCACGGAAAAAAGGGACTTCCTGATATTCATAAGCAAGAACTAAGACTAAACGACCATTTTTATCCAAGCTATACTTTATCATGATTTCTTTAATCATCACAACATATAACTACGCTTCTTATGTAGAGCGAGCCATACGAAGTGCCCTGGACCAAAGTTTAGACAACCACAAGTACGAAATTCTTGTGGTGAATGATGCCAGTACTGATCGCACCAAAGCCGTTTTGGAAAATTACCAAGATGAATGTCGCATATACAATCTCGAAGAAAATGTTGGTTTATCCGCAGCCAGAAACTTCGGAATTCGCAAAGCTAAAGGTCAGTTTGTCATGTTTTTGGATGCCGATGATTACATCCACCGAGACCTCTTATACATCACCAAACTTCACCTTGAAGAGAACAATCAACTGGATGCCGTTTGCACTGATTATTGGTTGGTTGATGAACGCGGCAACCATATTAAACATGTATCTGCAGCGGAGGAACCAATTGCCTGTGGGATTTTATTTAGAAAGGATTTCCTTTACAACATTGGCCTTTATGATGAAGCATTTCGTGCGCGCGAAGAAGAGGATTTGAGCATTCGATGGAAGAAGAAATACGGAGTTCATCGAATCTTGCTTCCATTGTACCGTTATCGAATGCATTCTAATAACCTCACGAAAGACGAAGAAGCCATGGACTTTGGGGCAGACCTTCTTAAATCAAAACACCAAAAATGAAAATTGCATTCATAGGACACAGCGTTGCCATCAGAAATTGCATTGAAATTCTTCAGCATACCCCTAATGAAGTTGTTGCCATTTTCACTCACCCGAAAGAAGGTCATCAAAGAGATTTAGCTATCTACGAAGAACGAAAAGAGCTCTTTGGTGATTATGCCTATGATGTTTTTGATGCTTTCGACGATTATGGGATTCCTGTTATTGAGTACCAAGATCTATCTCAGAAAACTGAAATAGATCAATTGAAAAGCTACGACCCTCAAGCAGTAATTACAGTAGGCTGCCGCGACATACTCAAAGCTAATTTTATTGAACAATTTGAGCATGTTTTCAACCTTCACCCCTACTTTTTACCCTACTACAGGGGGGCAGGAATTGACAGCTGGCTCATTCTTCAAGGACAAAGTCCCAGTACTCAATATGCCACCTGCCATTACATCAGCCCTAGAATAGATGCCGGTAAAATAATTGCTACTTTACCCTATGCTGTTCCAGAGAATGCAAAACCCATTGACATCTTCAAAGTTAGAATGGACACGCTCGGACCATTACTGATCAAAGCCCTTGATAACATTACATCTGATCAGCCGGTGTATTCCGAACAAGATGAGAGCCAAAGCATGTACTACCCTCGTTTGAATACCCTTCGCGATGGAAAGATTGAGTTTAGCCAATGGGGTGGGCAAGAAATTTCCTTGTTCATTCGCGCATTTTCCTATCCCTATGAAGGCGCCTGGTTTTTGCTAAATGCAGAAAAGGTACATGTTCACGAAAGCAGTTTTACACCTCTTAAAAACATCCACCCTTATGGGGTTGGCTTAATTGTCAGGAAAGACACTACTGGTATCTTTGTCATGGTGAAAGATGGATTAATAAAGATTTCAGCATTAGTCCAAAATGGTGACGATTTCGATTTGAAAAAGATTAAAATTGGTAAACGAATTTGCTCATGACCGTCGCCATCATCCAAGCGCGCATGGGAAGTACTCGTCTTCCTGGGAAAGTACTCATGCCTGTTGACCAAGAAAAGTCGATACTCGCTACCCTACTCGATCGTTTGGCTCCAGCTAAAAACATCGACGAACTTATTGTTGCCACAACTAACTTACCGGAAGATCAGGCCATTGCCGACTTTTGCGCGGCCCACAATGTAAAGTGCTATCGGGGCAGTGATTGGGACGTATTGGATCGTTTTTATCAAGCTGCACAAACGCTTGATCAAGTGCCCGATACCGTAGTAAGAATTTGTTGCGATAATCCCTTGCATCACCACAGCGTTGCCGACTTTGTGATTGAAGCTTACTTGAAGTCTGGAAAAGACTACTTCTCCAACAGCAACCAAGAACCCGATTATTTGGAAGATGGTTTTGACACCGAAGTTTTCAGCTATAAGGCACTAGAAAGCGCTTGGAATAAGGCCGAATTGATGAGCGAACGCGAGCACGTTTGTCCGTACATTAAAAAACACTTCACCTGCGGCTGGGAGAAAGCCAACAAAGACTATAACTTTAAATTATCGGTAGATACTCCGGCAGACTTGGCTGCAGTGAGGACAATTTTCACGATTTTAGGTGAAAAAGGAGATTTTGGGATTGATGAAGTGGTACAACTGCTTCAGGAACGACCAGAAATCTTAGAAATCAATAAGGAAAGTAAAATCAACAGCGGTTTTGAAAAATCGTTGAAAGAGGATAAAAAGATATCATGAATAAGCCCATCACCTTACCACACATCGACAATTTCGTTCGAAGTGATGAACATAGAAACGCTATCCAAGACCTCATTCCAGGCGGTGCTCACACTTATAGCAAGGGAGACGACCAATTCCCAATCAAATCTCCCGCAGCCATAACGCATGCGAAAGGCGCTTACTGCTGGGACCTTGATGGAAATAAGTACCTCGATACTTTGATGGGACTGACTTCTGTATCTTTAGGTCATGCCTACGAACCCGTTCTTGAGCGTGTAAAGGAAGAACTTTCCAAGGGGTCTAATTTTTCACGACCATCCGTAATTGAACGTGAAATGGCCGAGCGTTTTCTTGCTTTGGTGCCTCAGCACGACATGATTAAGTATGCTAAAAACGGTTCTACCGTAACCACAGCAGCCATTAAATTGGCCCGTGCTTTTACAGGAAGAGACTTGGTTGCGCGCACTGCTGAACACCCTTTTTACAGTTATGACGATTGGTTCATTGGATCAACCGCATGTGACTTTGGTGTGCCGCGTGAAGTGAAGAATAAAACCATCACTTTTAAGCACAACGACTTGGAAGATTTGGAGCGCATGTTTAACGAGCATCCGGGTAAAATTGCCTGCATTATTGGTGAACCGGAGAAGTGGGAAGTCATTGCCCCTGACTTTTATGAAAAAGCCATCGCCATTGCTCACAAACACGGAGCACTTTGGATCATGGATGAGATGATTACCGGCTTTAAAACAGACTACCCAGGAAGCATCAAACGCCTCAATGCGGAGCCAGACATGGCTACTTGGGGGAAAGGAATTGCCAATGGTTTTTCTTTCTGTGCGCTCACAGGCAAGAAGGAAGTGATGCAACTTGGTGGCATCAATAGAACTGGCGAAAAGAAATTGTTCCTCGTAAGCACCACGCATGGTGGAGAAACCCACTCCATTGCTGCCGGCTTGGCTACCATGGATGTTTTTGAAAAAGAACCGGTGATTGAACACAACCAGAAAATTGGTCAGTACTTCATCGACGGCATTAGCTCTATTTTAGACCGCAGAAGCTTGAACGATTACTTCAAAATCATGGGCTTCAACTGGAGTGTAGGTTTAGGTGTGATGGGCCAAGACAAGCAACCATCAATGGAATACCGCACCCTGTTCATGCAAGAAATGATTCAACGAGGAGTTTTGTATCAAGGGATCTTATCTCCTTGCTACTCTCACACAGAAGATGATATTGACTTGATGATTGCTGCCTTTGACGAGAGCTGTGAAGTTTTCCAAAATGCGCTGGATGAAGGAGTAGAAAAGTACCTCGTAGGTGATGCCATCAAACCAGTATTCCGTCAATTTAACTAAACTATGAGTCAAGAAAGAACAACAGACCCAAGTAAGATCGACTTCAGAAAGAAGTTTGAGCTTGGTGGAAAAGTGATTGTAATTACTGGAGCTTGCGGACTTATTGGTAGGGCTTTTTGCGAAGCGGCGGCTCAATTTGGGGCGCACATTGTTTTGGCCGACATCCCAGCAGCAAAACCTGAAGAAGCAGCAAAAGCGCTAGAGGAAAAGCACGGCAGAAAAATGCTCGGCTTTGGTTTAGATGTAGCCAAAAAAAATGAAGTTATTGCGCTAAAGGCAGCTGTGGAGGCTGAGTTTAATCGCTGCGATGGTTTGGTTAACGGACATCAAAACAAAACCAAAAGTTTCTTTGAGCCATTTGAGGAATATGGAGAAGACAATTGGGATGCCGTGGTAGAAACCAACCTCAAAGGAACGTTTTTAACTTGTCAGATTATCGGTACCTGGATGACGGCGCTAGGTGGAGGAAGTATTGTGAACATCCCTTCCACTTACAGCGTGGTTGCGCCCAATCAAAACCTCTACAAAGGAACAAGCCTCGGTTGTCCGGCAGCCTATTCTGCTTCAAAAGGAGGTGTTGACGCTCTTTCTCGTTATTTAGCATCTTATTGGGCGAACAAAAAAGTGAGGGTAAACATGATTACACCTCATGGCGTTTGGAACAATCACGAACAACAGTTTGAAGATAATTTCGCTCGTTTTTCGCCCATGGAACGCCTCAGTTATAACCACGAAGTAGCAAGTGCCTTGATTTACCTGCTCTCCGATGCGAGTTCATATGTTACCGGAGACAACCTCTTAGTGGAGGGCGGCTGGACCGTTTGGTGAGATCGTTTGAAGTCCAAAAACACGAAGAATAAAGCATTAGTGCAGTAAGCAGGAAGATGTCAGAAAAACAACAAGAACATTGGGATATTGTTATTGAACCGAGCCAGTCTTGGAGAGATAATTTCAACTGGAAACAAATCAGGAAGTACCGGGATTTAATGTGGCTCTTGGTAAAGCGTGATGTGGTTGCCGTATACAAGCAAACCATCCTTGGTCCGGTCTGGTTCTTTATCCAACCCATCTTTACCATGGCCGTTTACATCCTTGTTTTTGGCTTGATCGCCGATTTGGGAACTGACGGAGTGCCCATGCCCCTCTTCTATCTCAGTGGTGTCATTTTATGGAGCTACTTTTCCACCATGCTTACCACTACGGGAAGCACCTTTATTACCAATCAAGCGCTGTTTTCTAAGGTTTATTTTCCTCGGGTAATTGTGCCTTTGTCTTTGCTGTATTCTAACGGTCTAAAGTTTCTCATTCAGTTTGTGCTCTTTTTGGCCGTTTATGTTTACTATTTGATTGATGGTCAAGTAAGTGTTGGTAGCCATTGGTACCTTTTACCTTTGAGTGTGGTATTGATGGCACTTCAAGGATTGGCTGGCGGTTTAATTGTGAGTGCTTTAGCAACAAGGTATCGAGATGTAAATTTCTTGGTGAAGTTTGGGGTTGATTTACTTCGTTATGCGACGCCCATTGTATATCCCATGAGCCTTTTGTTTTCCGAAAATAGTAATGAAACCCTTCGTTACATTATTATGGCCAACCCCATGACTGGTGTACTCGACGCGTTTAAAATCGCTGCTTTTGAGCAGAGCTTTGTACAGCCTTACTTTTGGGAAACCTTGCTGTATAGCACCCTTTTCACTTTAATTCTCTTGGTGATTGGCATTGCCTCGTTCCATAAAGTGGAGAAGAAATTTATTGATACCGTTTAAGCATGAGCAAAGTAGCAATTGAAGTAAAAAATGTGTCTAAAGAATACCGTTTAGGTGTTTTTGGAACCGGAATGCTCTCCACGGATATCAAAAGATGGTGGTACCGCATTCGAGGAAAGGAAGACCCTTTTCGTTTAGTAACTGCTGAAAACGACAGAACAACAGTTAGCGAAAGCGAATTTGTTTGGGCCCTAAAAGACATTAATTTCTCTGTTAAGCAAGGCGAGGTTTTAGGAATTATCGGAAGGAATGGCGCTGGAAAATCCACACTCCTTAAAGTACTATCTCAAGTAACGCCTCCAAGCACCGGTAGCATTAAAGCACGTGGCAGAATTGCCAGTTTATTAGAAGTGGGTACAGGTATGCACCCAGAGCTTACTGGGAGGGAAAACATATTTCTCAATGGTTCGATTTTGGGTATGAGCAAAGCAGAGATTTCATCAAAACTCGAAGAGATTGTAGAATTTTCAGGCTGCGCGAAGTACATCGACACCCCTCTTAAACGTTACAGTTCAGGAATGAAAGTTCGTTTAGGCTTTGCTGTTGCTGCTTTTCTGGAGCCCGAAATTTTGATTGTTGATGAAGTTTTAGCCGTTGGTGATGCTGAATTCCAAAAAAAGGCCATTGGTAAAATGAAAGACGTGAGTAAGGGTGAAGGCCGAACGGTGCTTTTCGTAAGCCACAACATGGGATCTATAAGAGCACTCTGCGATCGTGGCCTCGTTATGGAACAAGGGAAACTCGCTTTCGATGGACCTGTTGACGAAGCGGTCAAGGCTTATTTAAGTCAGGCCAATGCGGAGGAAATCGACTTGAACCTGCGAGAAGATCGTGTTGGTAGAGGGGATTTCCGGTTTACGAGCATTCGTTTTGTTAATGCACAAGGAGAAGCTTGTAGCGAAGTACTCAGTGGAGAGGCTGTGACCGTTCAAGTTCAGTATCAACTCAAGAAAAATCTCGACCCTAAAAAGCTCATTTTCACGGTGAACATTTGTGATGTGTATGAGCAGATGGTACTGAGTTTTATTTCAGATGAAATGGGTTTTGTAGCAGATGAATTGATTGATGGAGGAATGCTTGAACTTCATATTCCAGCTTTAAATCTTCGCGGAGGTTCGTATTCCATTCGCTTGTTTTCAGCGTATGGATCAACTGGGGCTGATGATCTGCAAGACGTGGTAGACCAGGCCGCCAAGATGGATGTGCACCCCAGCGATTTCTGGGGATCTGGAAAAACTACCCGCCCCATGTATTCCGCGCTTTGTGCAGGACAAATGCAGCATAAAAAACCTTGATTACCCTTTATTAAATGGATACCAATAGCAAACTCACCTCATTAATTCGCTCTGTTTTTGGCGAAACTGGTTTTATTCCTCTGCACGAACCGCGTTTTCGAGGGAATGAAAAAAAGTACCTCAACGAATGTATCGACTCTGGATTTGTTTCTTCTGTAGGGGCTTTTGTTACTCGTTTTGAAGAAGAAATGTGCCGAATAACTGGCGCTAAATACGCCGTTGCAACAGTTAATGGTACTGCGGCCATTCACATTGGTTTAGTTGCTTTAGGAGTTGATGATAGCTGCGAAGTGCTTACCCAAGCTCTCACCTTTGTGGCCACAGGAAATGCCATTGCCTACACCGGTGCTCGCCCTCGATTTATTGATGTGGACGAAACAAGCATGGGAATGAGTGCCTCAGCATTAGAGGCATTTTTGAAATCAGCAGTGGAACTTGATGACGAAGGAACACCTTATAACAAAGAAAACGGAAGAAGAATAGCTGCTTGCGTGCCCATGCATACCTTTGGAATGCCTTGCGATATTGAAGCAATCATCTCCATTTGTGACGAATACAACATTCCAGTTTTAGAAGACGCAGCTGAAGCCATAGGAAGTTCAAAAAAGGGAAAAAGCTGTGGAACTTTTGGGGTGATGGGCACCTTTAGTTTCAATGGAAATAAGGTTGTTACTGCGGGCGGCGGTGGCGCAGTAGTTACAGATAATGAAGCACTTGCGAAGCACCTTAAACACCTCACTACAACAGCTAAAGTTCCTCATCGTTGGGAATATGTGCATGATTTCATCGGCTACAATTACCGTATGCCAAATGTCAACGCCGCATTGGTTTGCGCTCAACTTGAACAATTAGATACCTTCTTGGCAGAAAAACGCGCGCTTGCTGAAAAATACAAAGCATTGCTCCAAGACAGCGAAATCGAATTTATAGACGAACCTGAAAATTGCAAGGCCAATTTCTGGTTGATTGCCATCCGTTTTTCATCAGAAGAAAGCAGGGATGAATTTCTGCAGATGAGCAATGATAGCGACGTAATGACACGCCCGGCTTGGGAACCTTTGCACCAACTATCGATGTTCATGGCTTCAGATCAAGCTCCCCTACCTGTTACAGAAAACATTTCTTCAAGAATCGTTAACATACCGAGTAGCGCAATGCCGTCGAACTGATTCACTAACTTTGACGAACTAAAAACACCCCATGGATTACCAAAAACACTGCATCTCTGCTGGCGATAGTTTATTTCAAGCCTTGAGTTTGATGGATCAACTCGACTCGAAGCTCTTGATGGTGCTTGATGATACAGGGAAATTCATCTCTTTGGTGAGTATTGGTGATGTACAGCGTGCAATTCTTAAAAACCTGTCTTTACAAGACCCCGTGGTTTCAATTTTGAGAAAAAAAATCATGGTTGGCCATGTCGACGACAACATCAATGACATGAAAAAACTTGTGCTCGAGCGAAGGCTAGAGTACTTGCCCGTTTTAGATAACGACAACAATATAGTTCGGCTAATTCAATGGAAAGACGTCTCCACTGACCAACGAGAAAAGTCGAATGTGCTGAACGACATTCCGGTGGTTATTATGGCAGGTGGCATGGGAACTCGTTTGCGCCCTATCACCAACATCATCCCTAAAGCCCTTGTGCCACTTGGAGAGAAACCAATTATCCAAATTATTATTGAGCGCTTCATCAACTACGGGTGCAAAACCTTTTACATCTCTGTGAATTACAAAGGAGATATGATTGAAGACTATTTGATGAAATTAGGCCTAGGTGTAAGTTTCCACTTCTTCACCGAAGACCAGCCTATGGGAACCGCCGGAAGTTTATCGCTCATCAAAGAAAAAATTAAGGGAACATTTTTCGTGAGTAATTGCGACATTATCATCGATCAGGATTATGGTGAAGTGCTGGAGTACCACAAGAAGCATGGGCATCAAATGACCGCTATTGCCGCCATGAAACACTTTCAAATCTCTTATGGCATTATGGAAGTGGAGGAAAACGGGAAACTTCAGAGCATTCAAGAAAAACCCACCTATCATTTTAGGGTGAATGCGGGTGTTTATGTATTGGAAGCAGACATTTTAGATCTCATTCCTGAAAACGAATTTTACAACATCAATGTGCTCATGGAGCAGGTGATGGAAAATGGTCGTTCTGTTGGTGTTTTCCCAGTAAGTGAGGGCGCCTGGATGGACATTGGCGTTTGGAGTGAATATCAAAAAACCAACGAACTTTTTAACCAACGAGGATTATGAAAATCCTATTTTTAGGTTCTTGTTCCTCCTTTTTTCTTGTTCCCTTAGCTAAGGCCTTGCGAGCGGAAAACCCCTCTATTTCGCTCGGTGTTTATGGATTAAATAAGCCCGCAGGAGAACTGAATTCTGACGACAAAGCTCCTTTTGACCAAGTGATTCCACCCATTCAAGGGAAACTTGCTTCAAGTAAGAAAGAGCGTCTGAAAGCGGTTTGGAGTTTGGTGAAGCGCAACAAAGAAGAAGGTGCTTTTTTTGAGGCAGCACTCTCAGGCAAGCTAAAGGCCTTTATCACCCAGAAAGAAACAGAACTCACAGAGATAAGTGTTCAAGAACAAATTGCTTCGATTTCAGAAAACTATGATCTAGTTCAAGTGCACTACCTCAAAGAGCGTAATTTAAAACTCGTAGAAAAGGTAGCCCCTCATCGCTTATTGCTTTCGTTTTGGGGTTCAGATTTGATGCAAGACGAAGCTCCTCAGCTCACCCAAAAGAAAAAAGAACTACTTGAGTCTTGTGCAGGCATTTCAATTCATGGGGCCGATTTAGCCTTTGTTGCTTGTGTGAAATATGGATGGAATTTAAGGTCGAAGTTTTCTTTTGCCCTCTTCCCTTTGAACCAAGCTATTTTTGATGGCTTAGACCGCTTTTCTCAGGATGATGGAAAACAGTTCTTAAAAGCTTTTGGAGCATTTGACCAGAGCAAAAGGCTGGTTGCCATGGGTTACAACGCACATCCTCGGTTTCAGCACAAAGCCATTATTGAGCACATCTCTACTTTGGACGATGGATTGATGGCTCAGCTGCATTTTGTGTTCACCTTTGCTTATGGTTCAGCAACAGAAGAGCAAAAAGAAATTATTAACTGCCTTGAAAAACACCATTGTAGTTATACCGTCATCGACCGATATCTAGAAGATGAAGAAGTAGCGCTATTGCGAAAGGCTTGTGATGTTTTTATGTTTCTTACCGATAGTGATGCTTTCAGTGGCACCATGATTGAATACCTTTATGCTGGTGCACAAGTTATTACAGGAACTTGGCTCCCCTTTGGTAAACTTCGACGAGCAGGAATTGATTTTACTGAAGTGGAAGACGTTTTGGACCTAAACAGCAGTGATTTACTTCACAGCAGATTAAGCGAGAACCAGCTGATAAGGGTCAAAGCACTTATTTCAAGTTCAGCTCCAGGCAAACATTGGTTGGCCATGTATCAGAAAATCATTCGTCAACAACAACAAGCATAATATGGCTCGCAGAAAACGTATCCTACTGATTTGTGATGCCAACTTAGACAAAGCGCCTAGGGTCCGCATGGCCTATGAAGCCTTGAAAAACGACTATGACTTCATCATGGCCGGTTACAAAGCGGCTCCATTTGAAGACGTAGAATACATTGAGCTCCCAAGGAAAAAAAAGCCAAAACGGCGCAACATCGACTTTCACCTTTCTTGGCCATCTCCGCTGCGTATATTGGCCTCGGTTTTCATTAAAATTTACCTCTTGATTTTCGCTGAAAAGGAAGATAAACGCCCCTTGATTGAGCTCTATTATCCTTTGCTCAAAGACGTTTCCTGCGAGCTCATCATCAATCATCACCTGGCCACTTTGGAAACTGCGGTGCGTTTAAAAACAGAGAAGCAAGTCAAGCTGATCTCCAACTTGCATGAGTACTACCCAAGAGAGTTCGAAGACCAAGCCATTTGGATGAAGTATGAAGGTCCGAAAATCACCGCCATCTGCAAAAAACACCTGGTTCAGGCCGATGCTGTTTTTACGGTTTGCGAAGGAATTCGAGAAGAATACCTTAAAGAATTTGGGGTTGATTCTATTGTGGTGCGCAACGACAAACCCTTTGCCAAGCTCAACATCCAAGAAAACGAAGGTCCCATTCGCCTCATTCATCATGGAGCCGCTTTGAAATCGCGCCACTTAGACAAACTCATTGAAGCCATCATTCCATTAAAGGACCGTTTTCAACTTGATTTAATGCTTATTCCTACGCAAGAAGACTGTTACGAGCAGCTCCTTCACATGTGCGAGAGTCATGAGCACATCCAGATGATAGAGGCCGTAGCTCCAGATCAAATCATCTCCTTCATTAACACCTATGACGCAGGTGTATTTCTCTTAGAGCCCGTGAACTTCAATTACCAAATGGCCTTGCCCAATAAATTGTTTGAGTATATTCAAGCGCGCTTGGCCATTGTTGTTTCACCCAATCAAGAAATGGCCCGTATTGTTCGCAACTTCAACCTGGGAATAGTGAGTGAAGACTATAGTTCAGCTTCGTTTACAAAAGCCATTCAAACCCTAAATCGAGAAAACATACTGGGTTTTAAACAAGCAGCCAATCAGCATGCTATGGAGCTAAGTTCTGAGAAAAACCAAGCGCAAATATTATCCTGCGTGAAGGCCCTAACAAGCTAAAGCATGAGCAAAAGAATTGTCCTTTTTCAAAGCATCAATACCCTCAAAGCCAAAAGGGGGCCGCACTTCTTTTTCCCCATGTTTTTTCGCGATTACCAGCATGCTGAACATCAAGAAAATGAGCTTTGGTATTTGATTAAGACCGACGATGCAGAGCGATTAAAAAGCATCTTGTATGGCTTTCAAGTACCTCTTGACCGAGTGATGATTCTCAAAACAAGAAATCACCGCTTCAAAACATTGCACGAGCGTTTGGACATGCGTTTAGCCTTGATCAGACTTAAACCGGAACTGTTCCATGTGCTCACTTATGCTAGCGAAGAAGAGCTTTCGCTTTTAGAAGAAGCTCAAAAACGCATCAAACGCCTCTTATTCACAGTCACCTACAACGCTATTCCCATGGCCTTTTCTCGTGACGATGAATCGCGCTACAAACGAGACCGCGAGAAGTATGGAAGACTCTTCCGCGAAATTAAATTCAAAGGCATTCTTTCTTGGTACGACGACATCCCCGCTTTTATGGCCGCTCAAGATTGGATCAATCCTAAGCCAGAAGTGGCGGTTATCGATAGCCGTTATTGTGACGCCACCCGCTTTAGTCCGGCAGAAAATAAGAAAAAGCAAATCGTTTTCGCCTCTGCTTTTGCCCCATACAAGCAACCAGGCATGTTTGTGGATGCCATTATTTCGCTTTTTGAATCTGGTTTTGATTTCGCGGAATGGAAATTCTTAATGGTTGGGAAAGGTCCGGAAGAAGCCAAGATCAAGGCGAAAATTGACGCTTCTGCTCTCGGAGAACTCGTTGAATTCCTTCCTCCAACAGAAGACATTTCGCCCTTATTGAATGCGTCTATGGCATATATTTCATGCCAAGACCATGAAAACTTCCCTAGTTTAGCCATGAATGAAGCCATGGCCGCGGGTAATGCCATCATTGCTCGCCCAGTAGGCAGAACTCACCTATTTGTGCATCACGAAGAGAACGGCTACATTGCCAAAGAAGATAGCGTTGCTGGACTAGCACTCGCCATAAAACGTTTTATTTCTTTGAGTGATGAGGATCGCTCGAAAATGATGAAATTTAGTCATCAACTTACAAAAGACTACCACACCCCAGAGCGCTTTCGCCAACAAGTGGATGCATTCTGGAGCAAGCAATAAGCCATGAAAATACTTGATTTCTTAAATACATATTCGCCCAATGAGCTTCGCAGACCTTACGTGATTGCAGAGGCTGGAGTAAACCACGAAGGCTCAATGGACCTTGCGAAAAGATTGATTGATGAGGCCGCGGAAGGAGGAGCTCACGCCATCAAATTTCAAACCTACAAGGCCGAGACCATTGCTTCGAAAGATAGTCCGTACTACTGGGACATCACTAAAGAACCTACTCAGAGTCAGTTTGAGTTGTTCAAGAAATACGACTCTTTTTGGAAAAAGGAATACGAGCAACTTGCGCGTTACTGCGAAACGGCAGGCATTGAATTCATGTCTACTCCATTTGATGTTGAATCGGCTCATTTTTTGAATGATTTGATGCCCATTTTCAAGGTGTCGAGCTCAGATTTAACCAACATTCCTTTTATCGAAATCATGTGTGATTTTGGTAAGCCCATGATCCTTTCAACCGGAGCAAGTTACCTCTGGGAAATTCACCAAGCCGTTGAAGCCATTACGAAAAAAGGCAATCAATTGTGTTTGATGCACTGTGTTTTGAATTACCCAACGCCTGATGCGAATGCCAATTTGGGGATGATAAAGTCCTTGATTCGTCATTTCCCAGAACACATCCCTGGCTATTCAGACCACACCCTGCCCAAAGACATGGAGGTGATGAAGATGGCTACTTTACTTGGTGCCGCAGTGATTGAAAAACACTTTACCCACGACAAAAGTCTTCCTGGAAACGATCATTACCACGCCATGGACAAGGAAGACATGAAGCACTTTAATCAACTGATGGACCGCAGTTTTGAATTGTTGGGCAGCTTTGAAGTAAGGGCTTTGGAAGATGAGGCTCCAGCAAGAGCAAATGCGAGAAGAAGTTTGGTGGCCGCAAAAGAAATTCCTCAAGGAAAAATCATTGAACGTTCAGACCTCACTTGGAAGCGCCCTGCGAAGGGAGTAAGTCCAAAAGATATTGACCAAGTAGTAGGCAAAGTAGCTGTAAAAACAATTGAAGAAGACGAAATCATCAAGTGGAATGCAATTGAATCGTGAAGAAGAATTAAGGCTTGTTGAATCGTATTTTGACCAACTCTGGCCAATTTGCAGATCGCTTACAGGCGAAGGAGTGCGCGAAAGTCTAGCCCTACTCGAAAAAGAGATGGATTTGAAGCACACTTCAATCCCCTCGGGTACGGAGGTTTTTGATTGGACGATCCCAAAGGAGTGGGCCATCAGGGATGCCTATATCATTTGTCCGAACGGCGACAAAATTGCCCACTTCAAACAGAACAACCTTCACGTTTTAAATTACTCAGCTCCCATAAACCAGGAAATGAGTTTAAGCGAGCTGAAAGCACATATCTACACTTTAGCATCTCAGCCTGATGTGATTCCCTATGTTACCTCTTACTACAAAGAAAAATGGGGCTTCTGCATGTCGCACAATGACTTTCTAGCATTGGAAGAGGGCACTTATAAAGTGGTGATTGACAGCGAACTTTTTGATGGTGTTTTGAATTATGCTGAAGCCACCTTGCCCGGCTCAAGCGGAAAAGAGATTTTGTACAGTACGTATATCTGTCACCCTAGCATGGCCAACAACGAGTTAAGCGGTCCGCTAGCTGCCCTCATGCTCTATCGCCGTTTAAAGCAGCTTCCGAACAGAAAATACACCTACCGTTTTCTTTTCGCTCCAGAAACCATTGGAGTGATTGCCTACCTCGCAAAGGAAGGAGCCGCTTTGAAAGAAAAACTAGAGGCCGGTTATGTGCTTACTTGCTGCGGCGACCGTGGCATTCCAACTTACAAAAGCTCCAAGCGAAATGCTGCTTTGGTAGATGAAATGGCCTTGCATGTGCTTGAACATAAAGCAGACGATTACAAGTCGATTCCTTTTTCTGTTGGCGGCAGCGATGAACGTCAATATTGCTCTCCTGGTTTCAATTTACCCGTGGGCAGTTTGATGAGAACACCTTATCAGCAGTTCAAGGAATACCACACCAGTGCCGACAACAAAGACTTTATCAGCTTTGAGCACCTCTTGCAAACCGTTGATTTATATGAAGCCATTGCTCATGGATTAGAGCTTAACGACCTGTATTTTAACGCCGTTCAGTTTTGTGAACCACAGCTGGGTAAAAGAGGGCTTTATCCTGATTCTGTAACTGCGGAAGACCCTCGAGAAGAAATTCATCGACTCCTTCATTTCCTGAGTTTTGCTGATGGAGAAACCTCATTACTCGAGATTGCAAAACTTCGTGGCGACTGTATTCTAGAATACAAATCTACTGTGAGCAAGTGTAAGACTGCTGGTTTAGTGTGATTTAGTTTACTTATTACTTTTTGTTGAATAGATTTTTTGCTTAAATTGGGCTGAGATTGACCCTGTTTTGAACAGAAAGACCGAACCCACTATGAAGCAATTATACTTATCCCTACTGGTATTTTTATGCCTATCTTCTGCCCTTATTGCTCAAGAAGACGCGGCTAGTGCCACTCCAATTATAGAAACATACTACCTCGAGCAATTACTAAACAACCCGGCCTGTAACGCTTTGTCTTTAAGTTTAGGCGCTAGTGGTTCTGGATTGGCGACCTGCGCAGGTGTCGACAATAATGATGTTTGGATCAGCACAACAGCTTCAACTCAAGGATCAAAATACAGTATTGAAACCAGCAACTTTGATGCTGTTGTTTATGTGTATGATGATGCCATGAACCTCATTGCATGCGAAAACAGCAACGGTGCTAACATGGGCGAAGAACTTTGGGTAACAGATCTTAACGTTGGCGCAGACTACTTCATTCGTGTTCATTCCGTGGATGGTGCGGCAGGTGATTTTAGTATTTGTGGGTGGTATTTGCCTAGATCAGAAATTAGAGCGGGTTGGTCGCCATATCCATCTGGGGATACCGCGCCACTTGGGTACCGTGTTACAGAATGGGTTAAACGCAGAAATTACGCACCATACAATGGTCTTATCCAAGGAACAAGATGGGAGTTTACAAATATTGACAATGGTGTTGTTACTGAATTTGAAGTAAGTGGAAACAATGGAAACCTCACCCTCTCTTTATTAGAAGACATGTGTTTTGGGCAGTCCTATGATGTGCGCTGCCAAGTTATGACTGATGGTCAATGGTGTGGATATGGCGAAACGCTACCACTCTTAACCGAGGCAGAACCAGCAACTCGACTTCAAGACGGATACGGAGGGAATACTTATGGTGTCTCGAGTAACATAAAAGTGAATTTCGTAGGTCCAGACCAGCTCATTGAATGGCGATTTACCAGCAACAATGGAACAGAAGTGCTTCAACATTTCAGCACCTCGTCAACCATTTCAATGGATGAAATTGCCTGCATTCGCTACAATAGAATTTACACCGTTGAAGTTCGAGTGACTTATTGCGGACAAACCGGTCCTTGGAGTGAACCTGACTTTTTAATTATTTCACAACTGCCTTACACACGAGTAACAGATCAATACTGCAATACGGTTCAATTCCCCGGAGCAACTGTGTTTACTGAATTCATTAATGTGGCTGACCAATACGCATGGCAGATAGCAGAGGTGGATCCCGATGATCCTTTACTTACTCCTTTAGCTCCAGCAATTGTTACTTATTCTCCGAGCACCAATCTTTACCTACTACCTTTAGGCCTTGAGTGGGGCAAGACTTACCGCATAGGGGTTAAGCCATTCTTAGGTTTTACAGGAGGTTGTGACACCTTCCAAGTGGGTGATTATGGTCAGTTTTGTAAAATTACCATTGGAGATCCATCCGCTTTAATGGCACCTCCAATGTTGAGTACTACCGATAACGAAACAGGCGAGCTCATTCAAGGTGATGAAAACTTACTTGAACTTTCAGCATATCCTAACCCTATGAGTCCAGGCGATGTTTTGAAACTGCAAGTTAAAGGCACCTCCCTTTCTCCAGATGCTCGTATTCGAGTGTTTAGCGGAAATGGAATGATTTTGATTGACGATTTAGTGTCGAACTTCAATCGTGGAGACATCATTGAATTTTTAGGATCGAGCTCTTGGGCAAGCGGGATGTACTTTATTCAAGTGCAGGATGCAAGAAAATCGCTGAGCACAAATGTTTTGTTGAGGTAGAACTCAACAAGCTAGTTCTGAATGATTAATGGTAAAGATTCAGCTTTATTGAGGTGCAAAATATAATGCCCCGATGCCAAGTCAACAAAGCGGTATTCATTCTCAGTACTTCGCGTTTCAAAAATCAATTTTCCATCCATGCTGTAAACCTGGATCAAGTCTATGCTTTGATTCGACACAAGCCTTGCTTGATTTCCACCATTCCCAGCAATAAATACTTGTGCATTTTCTGAGACCAATTGTTGAACATTGGTTTCAGTGCTTTGGCAGATCTCATTTAAGGTAATGCAGTAATCTCGAACCTCCAGTTCACCATAAAAAGAGAAGGTTTCTCGCAAACACAATTCTTGAGATTCATTGAGGTTTGACCATTCAAAAACCAAGGCTTCGTTGTTGTGTTCCTCCCCATCCAAAACCCAAGTTCTAGATTCCAGTAGCACCCCTGAAGGAATCACTGTTTCAGAATTCGCTTTGAACTCGCAACTCCCCAAATCTTCTAAAGAAAAGAAAACGTTCATTTCAGGAAATTCTAATTCGAAGCTATGCGGTTTACAAGCCGTAACACTGCAGGTTTCATTGCCATTTACACCATTAACAGTCAGACAAACCGCGTAAGTACCTAGTGCCTCATAAGTGTGCACAACATCTTCTCCTGATGCCGTGGCTCCATCGCCAAAATCCCAATCGTGCGAAAGTATTTGAGTGTTGATCCCTGAAGTACTGGCACTGTGTGCAAATAAGGTCTCGTCTATTGATTGAAGATTGGGGTGTGCATTAAGGGAGCATGGAGTAGCCATACCAATACCCACCGATTCACAATAACTATAAATCTCATTCCCTCCATCTTGAGACATTACAACACTCAAACAAATGAGATATACTCCTGAACTAGGGAAGGTATGCACGGGAGATGCTAAGCTAGATTGCGCATTATCGCCAAAATCCCAATAGTATGATAGCACTTCACAATGACTATCTACCTGAGCACTAAAAAAACCAATGAGGTTATTACTACTTTGGTTAAAGTACACATTCACATCGCACAACTGTGCAGAGGAAATCATTGAAAGGCCAGCGAAATAGACCGCTAGCAGGTGTTTAAGCATTGTGTTGTTTTTCAGCGCTGCAAATCTAATACAAGTTCAGCCCATTTCACCCCTAAAATTCACATTTAAACATAATTTATTATTCCATTGATTTTAAAGACACAAGCTCGAAGCTATTTCATTCAAAGCCTTTAAATGCCTAGGCTATTTGGTATCTTTGCTGAAACAATTGCTAAAAATGACAGGATTCATCGTTCAAGCGCGAACCGGCTCAACTCGACTTCCGAATAAAATACTCAGTCCGTTCTACAAGAAAGAGTGCATTCTTGACATCATGTTATCACAACTCTGTACACACTTTCCGAATGTGCCTTTGGTGCTTGCCACCAGTACATCAAGCGCAGACGCTTCATTGGAGGAATTTACAGAAAGGTACAAAGGCATTGAATTCTTTCGAGGAAGTGAAAACGATGTGCTCGAGCGAAGCATGAAAGCTGCACAAGCCTTTGGCATTGATAACATTATTAGAGTTTGCTCTGATAATCCTTTCCTACAAACTCAGTTTGTTCAAGACCTTATTGACGCAGATGCAGATGCAGACTACATCTCTTATCAAGTAGACAACTTGCCTACCATTCGAACGCATTATGGTTTATTCGCCGAAAGGGTAAGCTTAAGTGCCTTGGAAAAAGCCTATGCTCAAAAACCCACCGCGTTCTACAGAGAGCACGTTACCAACTTTATATACGGTCATCCCGAGCTGTTCTCTTTGCATTGGCTTGAGATTGGCAATCAGCTTAAGGGTCTTGAAGACCTGAGGTTAACCATTGATGACCCGCAAGATTTTGAGACAGCTCAAAAAATCTATTCCGACTTGTACAAAGGGGACAAGCAAATTCTTTTGAGCGACTTGAAACCTTATCTTGCCGAGCGGCCTGATGAACTTAGAAAAATGAACGAAAACAAACTTAAATACAGCAAATGAGTCAAGCAAAGCATACCTATATCATTGGGGAAATTGGGCAGAACCACAACGGATCTGTGGATGTGGCCAAACTCATTATTGAATTGATGGCCTTGCCTGTTAAGGAGGACTTATTTGGTCTGAAACTAAAAGGGATGGACGCCGTTAAACTCACTAAACGCGACTTAAACCAAGAGCTTTCTAAAGAACAAATGGCCTCTGCCTACAGCGGTAGAAATGCCTTTGGGGCCACCTATGGAGAGCATCGTGCCGCGCTTGAACTGAACGATGAGGAGCACTTTGAAGCTTACAAATGTGCCAAGTCTTATGGCCTTGATTTTGTGGAGACCCTTTGTGCACCAGCCTGCACTTCGATGCTGAAACTCTTTACACCAGACCGACTTAAAGTAGCGTCTCGCGACCTCACTAATTTGCCTTTGCTTGAAGTTTTAGCCGAAACTCAGATACCAATTATACTTTCTACAGGAATGGCAAGTAGAAAGGAACTTGACGATGCGCTTGCCGTTATTGGGAAGCACCACGAAAACATTTCCATCCTACACTGTGTATCTCAATACCCAACACATCCTCATAATGTTAATCTGAACACCATCCGTTTCCTAAAGAAACATTACGCTGATTACACCATTGGTTACTCAGATCACACCATCGGTATTTCAGCGCCCGTGGCCGCAGTGGCGATGGGAGCGGAAATTATCGAAAAGCACATTACTCTCGACAGGAGAATGCGAGGCACAGATCAAGCGGGTTCATTAGGACCAGAAGGGGTGATGAGAATGGTGCGCGATATTCGAATTACTGATATGTCTTTGGGCGAAGAGGATATTTTCATTTGCGACGACACCTCTAGTGCCCGTCAGAAACTCGAACGTTCCATTGCAACAAAAGTAGCCTTGAAACCAGGCGATCTTATTCAGGAAGAACATTTGATGATGTTGTCTCCAGGTGATGGCTACCGTTGGGCCGATAAACACCTTTTGATTGGAGCACAAGTGAAAAGCGAAATCGGTGAAAATGAAGTAATTTACCCAAAAGACATCAAAGAAAAATAATGGCATTACCAAAACTCGTTATCACAGATATTGATGGTGTTTGGACCGATGGTGGTATGTATTACGACCAAACCGGAAACGAATGGAAAAAATTCAATACGGGAGACTCAGCTGGGGTGCTGTTTCTTCGCAGCTTGGATATTCCTTTTGGCATCATCACCGGCGAAAACACAGAAATTGTAGCCCGAAGAGCGGAAAAACTCAAAGTCAAATACCTCTTTCAAGGAATTAGCGACAAAGTAGCTGTTGCCGAGCAATTATGCAACGACTTAGGAATAAGCATGGATGAAGTAGCATATATTGGTGATGATTTGGGTGACATGAAACTGCTTCAGCAAGTTGGAATAAGCGCAGCTCCCAACAATGCCCCAGATTACGTTAAAGAACTGGTTCACTTCGTTACCAAAAAATCTGGCGGAGAAGGGGCATTTAGAGAATTTGTTGAAGGCATTTTGAGACAAGAAGGAGTACTTCAAAAAGTGCTTGAGGATGTCGGCTAAAAATACCCTAAAATCAATTATCAAGGAATTTAAGTTGCTCGTTCAGCTCAAGGGCAAAGCAGAAGACGACGATCACAACTTAATCTCATATTGCCTGCGTAGGTCGATGAGTTTCCGACTTCCAGAAAGCGCCAAAACCGACCGTCTCATTGGCTTTCGGGTTTGGCGACGAATGAACCAGGCCATCAAGCGCAATCAAAATAAAGCCTATATCCAAGGTTTGGGTGATGCCATGATTATTCAGGGAGTTGCTCGCAACAAAGTGCGGATTTCTGAATACATCAGTTTTCAAAGCCAACAAAGGACCACCTACTTCATTGCCAAAGACGAGCTGCCTTTTCAACAACAAAAAATAAATGCTTCTGATAAAAGAGCGCTGCAATTCTTCTCCTTGAAAACAGCGCTACAGTGCTTGTTCAAAAAGGACAGAAAAAATCGTGCGCTATGGCCTTGGTTCTGTTTGGAAAACTGGGCTTTAAGCGACTTCAGCGCGCGTGAAAACATCAAAACTGCTTTTGATTTCGCCCCTTACCTCATCGATGCGAACTACTATACAAAAGCACTTCAGCAAAAGAAGGTGACGGTATTTAAAGTGCCTTCCTCTGGTCCCTTAAAAGCACACAACAAGTACATTTTGGGCGATGTTCTTGTGCTCAGCACACCATATCAAGTCATGGAACGAGAGAAGTTCAAGGCAACGATTAAGGTGGGAAAAGTAGAAAAGTGGATTCCAGAACGTGCGCTCGAATACATTCAACAATATCAAAACCCAGAACTCCCTGAGCCACCTCAAGGCAGTATTGGCTATTACTCACACGGTGGTTGGTTGAGGAAGGCATCTGGACATGCCGATAATGGCCTGAACATTCATTCTGCCGAGCTCCAGTTGATGGAAGATTTAAGTGTTTGGCTTCGCGAAGCAAAAGATAAAGAGCTCATCATCTTCCTTCACCCCAAAGAAAAATCTACCGATGTAATAGAACAAACCAAGGCTTTTTACCAAAAACACTTTGGCGAGTTTAACTACCGATTTGCAGACACCAATAAAGCCACTAGTGAGGGTTTTCACCTTGTTGATCTTGGCATCGCCGTTTACTCCACTGTACTTTATGAACGACTGTTCGCCGGATACAAAAGCATCATCGGGAATTACGGAATGTCCGACTTCCCCGATCCCGACGCAAGTTTATCGCACATCTGCTTTCAAAGCAAGGCCGCACTCGACAAGGCACTTGACGAAGCTTTTGCTGTTGATCGACAAGGATTTTTCGAGAAAAATGGACTCTTAGAATATCGATTTGATACTTATGAAGCTAGTTTACGCATTCCAAAAATAAATTAAGCTGAAGCATGGAGAATCATTCTTTTACAGCAATCAACAAGCACCTGCTTGAGCTTCTTCCAGAACTCCTCCCCTCTTTGCAAGGAGAGCGTTTTCACTACCTGAAAATTGCTAAACATGCTGCGGTATATCACTTCATGGGGAGTTCGCAGAAGTTAATTGCTCATCGATTCAACAAGTCCTTCTTCTGGCAACACCACATTTACAGTTTGAAAGCGTTTCGAGCGAAAAACCACCTTCGCCCTA
>JAQWFN010000031.1 GCA_029238785.1 Flavobacteriales bacterium
AGATTGTTATTTCAGAAAACGCTGATGTATTAAGAATGGGAGAATTATTCCACTACGGCCTGTCACCAGCTCTCTTAATCATTGGGCTAATGTTATTTCTTTCAAGAGACTGTTCAATTGAAACAGCTAAAAAACTTTTACTGGCATACATTATTGGTACAGTCGTTCTTATGTATGTATTCTTTGGAATAATGGCAGATGAATCGTTAATGAATTTTAGTATTGAAAGTGCGGTGCCGGATATTGCAATGTTGGCTCTATCTATCTTTGGCTACTTAAAAGCAAGGTGAAAAAGTTCGAAACTGGGACCGTAAGGCCCACAAAATAGTACTGAGAGCGAGTAAGGAGCAAGCGGGAAACCCACTTTTTTACTCGCTTTTTCGTTCTTTTAGTCGTCATTGGCCAAAAATGATTTTGGCTCCGTAGTATAATGGATATTATGTGGGTTTCCGGAGCCCAAGATCCAGGTTCGATTCCTGGCGGGGCTACAAAAAGCAGAATGAAAAACACAGCGAAAGCGAAGTCTTCATTCTGCTTTTTACTTCATTCTCGTTCTGTTTCTCACTCTTTACTATCCCCTAACTCGCATCCAAGACAAAAATTGAACACAGAGCTCAGAGCAGTCATAAAAACAGGCAAAAAAAGAAAGGGAAAGTCCAAACTCCCCCCTACTCAATCAACAACTTCACACTTTCTCGTGCACCCTTGCTCAATATGCGAAGCTCATACATTCCGGGAGATAGGTGCGCAAGGGAAATGATGCCTGTGGGCTTTGCTTGTCGATGAACTAAGCGACCAGAAACACTCCAAATCTCTATGATGGAATTGGACAAATCAAAAGCTCCTGGAATCAAACGGATCTGATCGCTAGCGGGATTGGGACTAAGTCCAAAAGCGGCTTCCTCTTGGCGAGGCACACTGAGGTAAATGAATTCGAATGCTTCCGATAAATAAGTACAATCACCATCCGAAATTTCAAGGGTATAAATACCGGTTTGATTGACATTTAAAGTCGCTTCGTTGCTCACTTCTACGCCGTTTTGAAACCAGCTAAGACTGTCATAAGTCGCTAGTCCACTAACATCAAACGAAAGTTGATTGTCTGATTCGAGTACCACTACTTCAACATCCGGGTTGCATTGCTCAAAATGTGCTCGAAACAAGGCTCCGCTGGATACATTTAAATTCAAACTTAAATCAAAGGCATTGTTTTCATCAATAAATAGATTGTCCTGCCAATGACTGAACACATAGCCCTCATTTTCTATAACAGTGATGCTTACGGGACAACCATTGAAATAAATGCCCTGCCAGGGATATTCGTCAGGAATGATGGTGCTGATTTGAATACTTCCAGCTTCGGCAGGTTCAACATCTAAGCTAATTTGAACGAGTCCGTCAAAGCCCAAGGTGGAATTCACGTGCTGCCTTGCAAAAGCTAAGCGCTGGGCATTGTAATCTTTCAAGCCTTCTACCAATGAAACCCAAGTGCCATAAGTAGCGGGAAGTTGCCAATAATCAATGTGATCGGGCATGGCCTGATTAATAAGTCCGCTCACCCCATCAACTGTGGCGTTAAACTTAGTGGGGATGAATTCCGTATTCATGAGGTCGGCATAACGGTTGGCGAAATTGCAGCGAAAGGTTTCATTCTGAAGGTTGCGCTGAAAGAGTTCACTATGTTGAGATGCTACAAGGGGAGACTGCGCCCATTCCACGAAATTTGTGGAAGGCTCAGCTCCGAAGTAACCGAAACCCGCATCAGTATCATACAACACATAGTTCCATTTACCGTTCTGTTGCGAGCGCCAAAATTTGACGTTGTTCACTCCCCACAAAATCCCCATCCAATCTAAATTCTGAACATAGGTTTGAAGGATGAAGTAATCCATGTAATTCTCCACGTTGAACTCACTTTCTAGTGTTTGGAGGTAACTGGTAGACGTGGGTTCGATGGACATCAAATGAGCGTGCGCCAGGTCAAAGTCTGAAGAACTTCCAGCTAAAACGGTGAACGAATTCATCAAGTCAACATGATCTTCACTCACCCCAAAATTATCCTCAATGTACTGCTCGTCGATCTTCTCGCGCATGCCGTAAACCCCAAAATATTGTCCATTTAAATAGACCAAACAAGGTTCATAAGCCATGTTGTGACAATGAGTTCGGCCGGTAATGGTTGAAAAAATAGCATCTTGGATTTTATTGCCGATGCTGTGTTGACCTCCGCTTCTCACGTTAATGTTGTTGACTTCCTCAATCCATGGTTTCTGGCTGAAAATGGGGTATTCTAACGAACCGGTATAGGCCGATTTGAAATCGAAGCGAAAGGACTTTTGCGGTTCAGCCCTCGACCATCCGCCGTGAATTTCCAAGTCGAATTCTGCTGTCGCTTGAAGTTCTTGGTTGGCATCGAAATAATGAAGTCGCGACCATTTCGACCACGGCTGCCAGAAGTTACTTCCGAAATAAGGGTAATCTGGTGAAGCGTTCGGACCAGAAACATAAATCCCCTCCTCAAAACCCCAAAGGTTCAAAGAATCAGTGATGACCGACAATACGGGAAGTCCATGGTTGTCTTCATTGATGATGAACGTGAGATCCGCTGATTTACTGGGAAGTTTGTTAGCGGTGCTGAAAGCGCGTACGCTCAATACGGAAGAAGACGACAAGGTGATGGGCGATGCATAGAGCGGCGACGTTTCACTTGGAAGATCACCGTTGGTGGTATAACGCAAAACTTGTGTTGCACTTGATGGGTAAACAATCACCGTTTGAGGCGATGAATACCAGCCTGAGCTAATTGAAAATTGTGCGGGTGGCTCAATGCCTTCATAACAGGAACTGCCTTGGTTGCTCGCGAATGGACTCGGGGTATCGAAAATGCACACAGTTTCAAAATCCGGACCTTGTCTGCCCACCGTTAATCCTTCAGAAAGTGATGCGTCGAGCTCTACCATATCAAGGAGGTTACCTTCTTCGTCTGATAGCATCACCACCTCGCCCGGACTCAATTTGAAGTTGGTGTGCAAGAGCGTGTTGATGGGAGAGAACCAAGCTGGTGGTGCTCCGTAAGGCAGTTCCTCCTCATCGCCTGAAAAAGACAGAAAAAACCTGCCTGAGAGGTCGGATGAAAAGCTGTTGTTATTGAGCACATGAACAGCCAAGAGGTTTTCGCCTTCTTGAAGAACATTTTGAAGTTCATCAAACAAAAAACCTTCAGGAGCTAAGCCTTGATATAAAAGTGCCTCGTGTAGGCCTGTAGTGAAGGCGTCATAGCTATCAACAACACCTTCCATTGTTGCAGAACGCGCAATTTCTTGTCCGTTCAAATAAGCAACAAAACCATCGTCATAATCGGCATGCAAGAACATGTATTGCAAGTCATCAATCGAATCAATGTTGAAGGTTTTTCGGATGTACACTCCGTTTGCTCCCACAATTTCCGTTGCATCATCGCCATCTTCAAAACCAAATCCTCCTTCACCACTTTCCCAAACAATATCGTTAAAATCAAGGGTGGTCCAGTTAGACGGGGGGGGGGCGTAAGCCGGAAAATAGCGCCAAACATCGTTGTCGTAAATAGCCGTTCCCCAATGGTTTGCCAGGTAGGCTTTGTCCTTTCCTGATGCCAAAACCACCAGGTATTCACCTGCTTGTATCGTTATCGAAGGCAGTTCCCACTTGTCCCATTCTTCGCTATCGTCGGAAAGCCGGTATCCTTCCAAATTAAGGGCTTCATTCCCCGCATTGTACAACTCAATCCAATCTGAATCGGTACCCACCACATCCGTCAGTCCTTTGAAGGCAGCTACTTCGCTGATATAAATCTGGCTTTGGGCTGAATACGTGCTGAACACCAGAATGAACAGCAAAGCCAATGCTCGTAGAAGCGGTATAAAGAAATTAGATTGAAGATTCATAAGGCTTAAAGTTACGGCATAAGTCTTTTGGCGCGGCGACATAAATTGAGAACTACTACAATACCCATACTAAGACAGCATCAACAAGGTGCTTTTGGATGTGACCTTTGGAGTTAAGCAAAATTTTGATCTATCTTCTAGTTCAAGCGCTGCCCACTGACCGACCAAAACTCAAGGAGCATAAATCGACTCCAACTGTTGAATTTTAGGTACCCTCACAAAAAACGACTTCCCTTCGTGGATGAATTCCAACATGCCCTGAAACTGCGGCAAGACGGTGTCGGTTTTCATGTATTGAACTTGGTCTAGATCCATTCCCGGAGCAGGTTGGTAGTAATTTCGAGAGGTGTAAGCGTCTAATTTTCCCTCTCCATTCAATAAAAACTGAGCACCCGTCATGCGCTCATCATTCCATTGGGCGTAAGAAATGTTCAACTTCACTGAATCAACCCAGAGATAAGCCGGCGAAGTGTTGGCTTCAAACTTTCCTAACATCGAAACGGCATAAGTTCTGGTCTTCTTCAAATTTGAAAAAACACCCGGATAAGCATCTTGATAAGTAGCCAAGCGCACTTCAGTGTTGGTTACAGGAATAATTTGCTGCTTGCCCTGTGTTCCTTTGTGACCACAAGAGAAGGAAAATGTTACGAGAGTGACAAAAATCAGGAGAGATATCGGCGCTTTTGTACGTTTCATGAGCGAAAGTTAGTTCCTTTTGGCGAATGTGCATATTTTTACCGCCCGCATGAGTCCATTGCTTAAAAATAAAATAAAAAAATTGTTGTCTGCCCTTGGGGTAAACATCACGCAGAATCAGCGATATGATGCCCAATCGCTTAAAATCATGCACCTGGTTTTGAGCAAGGACTCGAATTGTATCGACATTGGTGCGCACAAAGGCGAGGTGCTCGACGAAATGATTTCCATCGCCCCGAGAGGAACCCACTTTGCTTTCGAACCAATTCCCTCGTTTTTTAAAGATTTAGAACAGCGCTATAAGGGAAAAGCCATCATCCATAACTTGGCGCTTTCAGATAAAGAAGGAACAACCAGCTTTCAACACGTGGTGAGCAATCCTGCTTATTCTGGGATGAAACAAAGGGCCTATCAGCAAGATGAAACAATTGAGGAAATCAAGGTGAACATGGCGCGTTTGGATGATGTGATCGACAAGAACACGCCTATCGACTTAATCAAAATCGACGTTGAAGGCGCGGAAATGCAAGTGCTCCTTGGGGCGGAAGAACTCATCAAGAGAAACCGACCAGTGATCATCTTCGAACACGGGAAAGGCGCTTCTGAATTCTACGGAACAACTCCGAGTGCCCTTCACCGCTTTCTGAAACAATGCGGTTTGGACATTTCACTCATGAAGGTTTTTCTGGCTGATGGCGCATCGCTCACTGAAACGGAATTCATTCAACAATACGAGAGTAGTGAAAACTACTACTTCGTGGCTCACCCCTGAAACTGAGCGATAAGCACAAAAAGCTTCACCCCAAATAAAGTCAACAAAACGAGGAATGTACTCCAAGTTCGATTGATCATCCATAAAGGCAAAAAGAAGATGAATACGAGTACCTGAGCGCTTCTCGTTAAGGAGGCTTCTTCAAGGCTCAAACACGCAAGCCCAACAAAGGCAGTGAGGGCGAAAATCACCAACTTCACCCCGCGCTCTTCGGAATCGAAATAAACAAAATACAGGCCGATTATAGGTCCCAAGACCAAACTCGCGGCTTCCACTACACTTTTCCCTCCAAGAAAAAAAGCAAGTAGCAAAAGCAGCAAAACGAAGCTCAATGCTGTTCTCGAAAAACTACCGCTCTTGTGAAGAAAAGCGCCTTGTCCTCGTTTAAAAAGGAAACTTAAAAACAAAGCAATGGCCAGCATCAGCAAGAAAAAAACATCAAAACGCTCTAAAAAAAGCACCCGCCAAGAAAACATCGCTTCAGGTGCTGTTGGAATGACTTGTTGAATCTTAAAACCAAGAACTAAGGCCCAAACCACTCCCCCAACTAAGCCAAAACTGCTGGTGAGATAATGCGTCCGCTCTTCCTTTCTCAAAGCGGCATTCAAGAGCAGAACGGGCAGGAGAAGTGCCGACCATGAAAACAAAAAGCCCAAAGCCGCATGAGTAAGGGCACTTCCCACCTGGTGTTTCTTGTAATCGAAAGCCAAGGCTATAAGAAAAAGAGCAGCACTCAAACCTAAAGCAGACCCCGGTGTTAACTGCGCTGCCAAAGGAAAAATCAAGCTGAGGAGGTAATATTTTAAGGGCAACTTGAGCTCATTTCCAAAATAGGAAAGCGACAAGAGCAAGACAAGCAGCGGGAAAAAGCGCTTCCATGAACCTGCTTCGATCAATGCCACTTCAGCCAAATAAGTGGGAAGCACACCGGCAGCTTTAAAAATCAAGAGCGGCAACAAAACAGAAATTAGTGCAAGCAAGGAATACTTGTACCAATGACTCAAGGCATCGTTCATCGTTGGATGACTATTCTAGATTGGTGAACACCGAACTGGCTTGAAACGCGTAGGAGATAAACCGCATTGGGCAGGTCTTCGAGGTCAATGGTGCTTCCAAGCAACAGACCATCTTTCAAGGTTCTTCCTTGTAAATCGGTGATCCAGTATTTTTCTCCTTGAAGTTTAGGGCTGATGTTGATCTGGTCTTGAGCAGGGTTTGGGTGAAGCAACAAGAGCTCTTCCTGAGCTTCATTGAGTCCTACAAGCAAGGAGTTATCTAAAAACTCCTCCGTTTCAAAAGTGTATTCACTGGCCACGAAGGTGTCTGGAATCCTCAAGACATAAGCATCTTTCGAGTTGATGCCATAACTCTCCGTCCAGCCACAAATCACAAATCTACCTTCGCTATCTTCAATAATATCGTAAGCCCACTCGTTGTTTTCACCTCCAAAAACATGGGCATTGTTCCAAGAGCCTTCATTGATTCTTCGCTCGATGTATATACCGCTCCCACCTTCTCCAAATAATTCATCGGAGTTGGCCACATGCATGCCCACATCCAAGGCCCATTCAAAACAAGCCGCTTCTTGATTGCCACTAAGCTCTATTTGATAGCGACCAATTTCCAAACCATCCGTTTCTAAGCGTAGGAGCACGGTTTCATCGCCAAAATCAGTATCGTTAAATCGGGTGTAAACCAAACCTACGCTATTGATATCGTCAACATCTATGTTTTTTGGCTGAAAGTGAACCTCATCAAAGGCCATTTCACTCCACTCCCAAAGGAAGTTTACACCATTATCGTAGCCTTGAAGCACGACGTCTGAAGCCCCCACAGCTCCTCTTTCGAAGGCCATGTAAACTTGTCCGTTATAAGCAAAAGCATCACTCAAAAACTCCCGCTCATCTGATGGGAAAATCCATTCTGTTTGAACCACTCCCTCGTTATTGACTTGGCACAACCAGCGGTTTCCGATTTCCGCACCACTGCGGTAAGTCGTTCCAGCGAGGTAAAGCTCATCATCAAGCATAAAAAGCGACTGAGGTATATCCCAAGCCTCGCTTCCGATGTAGGTAAACCATTCTTGTTGAAATCCACCGCCTTCGGTATTGGAGTACTTCGCCAGCAAAGCATCGTAGCCCCCTTGATCGCCGTTGCTTGCTTGTGCCAAAACGAAGATTTCGCCTGCGGCATTAAGCACTACGTCCACTCCCCTTTCAGTGCCCGGGTTATTGATGTCGATGGTGTTTTTGCTATCCAATAAATTCAGCTCATCGTCGAACTTCACCAAGTAGCATTTCGACGTGTTTAGCCAATCTGGTGTGGCCGTTGATCCAACAAAGAAATAAGCATCGCTCAACTCCACAGCAGCCCTAAACTCGTCGTTTCCGCTTCCACCAATACTGCGCACTTGTGCAGTTTGAGCGCTGAGCGACCAAGGCAACAAAAGGAGCATCGCAAGGATGCCGTGTGTTATTTTACAGCATCGTGTATTCGGCATAGCTTTTCTAAAAGTGCTTCTAGTTGATCCAATGGAAGCATGTTTGCTCCATCTGAAAGTGCTTTTGAGGGATCGGGGTGGGTTTCAATAAACAAACCATCTGCACCAACAGCAATTGCGGCTTTTCCGATGGTTTCAATCAATTGCGGCTTACCGCCTGTAACCCCTGTACTTTGATTGGGCTGTTGCAAGCTGTGGGTCAAATCAACCACGGTTGGTGCCATTGTTTTCATCACTGGAATACCTCTGAAATCAACCACTAAATCGGTATAACCGAAGGTGGTTCCACGCTCGCAAAGCCATACATTTTCGTTACCGCTCTCAAGCACTTTATTTACGGCGAAACG
Source organism: Flavobacteriales bacterium (assembly GCA_029238785.1). Taxonomy (GTDB): domain Bacteria; phylum Bacteroidota; class Bacteroidia; order Flavobacteriales_D; family Sanyastnellaceae; genus CALKGK01. Next base: position 8,239 of record JAQWFN010000031.1, read on the forward strand.
CATGGCATCAGCAGAAAGAAACTGACCTTTTTTAATATTCACCACTTTCCCTGTATTTGCAGCAGCAACGAGCAAGTCGGTTTGCCTACAAAGAAATGCTGGAATTTGTAACACGTCAACATATTCCGCAGCCATTGTCGCTTCTGCAGCGCTGTGAATATCTGTAGTCACCGGCAAGTCGAGTTCTTTTCCAACCTTTTGCAAGATTTTCAAGGCTTTTTCATCGCCAATGCCCGTGAATGAATCCAATCGACTTCTGTTGGCTTTTCGGTAGGAACCTTTAAAAATGTAAGGAATGCCCAAGCGATCTGTGATTTCTTTCACAGTTCCAGCCACTTCAAAAGCCAGGTCTTCGCTTTCGATAGCGCATGTACCAGCAATTAGGAAAAAGCGGCCGTTTTCAGTGTTCTTTATTTTAGGGAGATTTTCGATCATGGTGTTGTAAAAGTCGGGAGAAGCGGACATACAATCCTCTTCCTTTCATGTTGTTTAATACGAATCCTGGGACATCGTCTGTAAGCACCGCAAGGTACCAATTGTTGCCCACCCATTTTTCAATGGAAGCACCAAAACGAAGTTGACCATAACCTCCATATCTGAAGGTGGCCGAAACTAAGGTTTTTGGGTTGGTGAAGTAATGATATCCTCCATAAATCTGAGGGATGTAGGCGATTTGTGGACGAACATTCATTCCAATTTCAAAGAAATCTCGATTGGTATTTCTTCTTCTTAATGAAACATCTACACTAGCGGGAAGCCATTGAAAATGAGTCTTCTGTTCTGATGTGTACCCAAGGGTATCTTCCAAAACAGGAAACTGAATATTACTCACCCCTTCATCAAAAAGGTCTTGAACATCAAATCCAGTGTAATTAAAAACGGTGTCTGCCTTTTGGTGAAGTGTTTTTCGTCCCCAATTGACGAATCCAAAATCCCTTAGCGCTATGCTTAAATATCCCTTTCCGCCCTCCAAAGGTAAATTCCAATCGGCATCAATTGCAGCACCAACACCATTGCCTCTTCCGAAGCCACGAAGGGTGGTGTCTGATTGAAGGAAATCGCCCGCATACCTTAAACTCAAACTATCGCCCAAAAAACTCGTAAACAAATCGGCGTCATCAACAGTAACACTTGTAAATTCTTGTCCGTTCACCAAGCTCAATCGCACTCCTGACAAGGTCTCTTTGTGAAAAATGCCGAAGCCCATTTTTTGATAGCTAATGCTATTAAACTGACTCCCAGACAAATCCGCATGAGCGCCTCTAAACTGCTTGTTTCCTTGAAAACCTAAGCGGAAAGCATCGTCGGTAAAGTTGGCATAAGTGGTGCTTCGGTGCGTCAATTGTAGGGTCCAAGCCCACTTTTGATTGCGAAAGAGTGAATCATCAAAAGCAAAAAACTGAGCTCCCACTTGAAGATCTACACCAAAACGGTTCATGTCCTTCAAGTTTTCTTCCAAATCGCCCACATTCATTGGGTCAAGTCGTCCTCCGAAAGCCAGCTTGTCGGTCATTTGATTGTTAAACACATTCGAACGATAGTCGCCTTTTGCCTCAAGAAGCACTGCTCCATAAGACGATCGCCAGGTGCTATCTTTGCCCATGAGCCAAAGGTTCTGAGCACTTGCATGAAGTCCGAACAGCAAGAAGAGTATGCCAAATAAGTGCTTCATTCTACGCTAAGTGTGGTGTTAACATCAGCAACAATCTTGGCTTTCAAGTGCTCGTTTCCGGTAATTTTAAGTTGCTCTCCACTTCCGAGAAGGGCAATGCGAAGAATAAATTGCGCTCCGTTTTGAAGCAGCTCAAAATCGTCTTCACTCAAATGAATGCTCACCTGACTTTGATTGGGCGACACAGGGCTACCAAAGGCATTCTGAATTCCAGGTTCAAAAAGATCATCAGCCACCAAAACATCCCCCTCCACTGAAGTCAAATACAGCTGCACTTGTCCGCCCAAAGGAAAATGATTCTCCAAGTACAAATGCACCTCACCAGAGCTTTCGGGCAATTCAGTGAGGTCGCTTTCAATAAAGAGGGTGTCTTGCAAAATCAAACCGTCAACGCTCATGCACAGGGGCACATCGAGGTTGAAAATGAGTTTGAAGGTTTCGTCGGTATAAATGAAATCGTTTCCTCCCGAAATATCTCCAAAAGGGTTCATCTGAAGGTCGGCCACCAAATCAATGCTGTGCGGCAGAAGTCCGATAAAATCCAGAACATTGGAATTGTCTTGGTCGAAATAGTATTCGTTAGCGCTAGGCAAAACCTCAGGTGGAAAAAGCGGCAAGGCGGCGCGAGTAACATTGATGGGATTTCCAATGATGGCGTGATTGAGGTCGATACCATTGTATCCATCTCTTTGCGCTTGAAGCTGATGAATCAACACTTGAGCATCCACACCAAGGTGGTTTTCCAATTTCAAATCGAGCGAAATTTCTTCGAGCTGAATGCCTTCTCCACTGAACACATCAGCCAAAGCATCAAGCGCAATGTTTTCGGAGAGGTCGTAAAGGTCATCACCAAAAAAACCTCTGGCAAAAGCCACTCGCGCATCCACAAAGCTCAATTCCACACTCACGGTATCGGTCCCAAAAACCTCTGCATTCAACGCGGCACCATCGTAAACGGTGACCAAATAATTAGCAGCCACACGGTTGTAGCCCACTTGTGAACTTCCGGTAAGATCAATGCTGTAATCGCTTAAGTCAATAAAACCTTCATCCACAAAAGCAGCATCGGCACTTGCACTGCTGCTAATGACGTTCAAAGACAAAGGCACTCCATTTTTTATCACACCGGGCAAATCAAATTGGATATCGAGCTCTCCATCCACGGTTGATTTGAGCTTATAGAATAGAAAACCTGAGCTTAATTTTGCTTCGCGAAGCTGCACGTTATTGACACTTAAAGCGATGTCTGACTGATCATTATACAGCTCATTTCCTGGAGGAACAGAAAAGGGCCCTCCTGCGAAGGGCAAACTAAATGTATTCTCGATGATGGTGTCTGGAAGTTGAACCAAAGTATCGAGATCGAAGGCCTGTAAGGTATCTGTGTAAAGTAAGTGCAGGAGTCCGTCTGCATCGGTCACCAAATACTCTTCCTGGTCTTGTGTGAGGTCGGCAAAAGAAATATTCCCTTGAGCAATAGGGAAAAGGGCGTCGATTTTCCAGCTTGTAGGTTCTTCGCGTTTGCATGCTGAAAAAAGGGCAACAAGCATCAAAAACGCTACAATAGCGATTGAATGTTGTATTTGTTTTCTTTTTGATCGACTCATTATCATCGTCCTTACAGACCTAAAGTAGTACATTTTTAAGCCCTTTCACCCCAATACGCAGGCAAAGTAGCTAGGCGAATACACAGCACAAAGTTTGCCGCTCCCAAGGCCCAAAAGCTATGATGAAAGTCCATAGGCCACCACCACTCAGAACAAAGGAAAACAAATAAAACGATGCTACAAAAAGCGAAATAGTGCTTTATCCAAGTCTTAGAGAGAAAGAACAGAGCAAAAAGATGCAGGGGACTGGCCCAAACAAGGTTCAAGTTGATTTTGGTGATGGTATGGTCTGTGGCAAACCAAAGTAAAAACACGGCTACTCCTATCAGCCCAAAAAGCACCAAAAGCACACGATCAAACCACAAACGTTCTTTCCTTCTTGTGGTAGCGCGAAAGGCCCACACAAAGGTGGCAATCATCAATAAAACAGCCAATAAATAAGGCCAATCAAAGGCTTTGTTTTCGAGGTTATTGACCATCAAAGGCACGAGTTCTTTGGGCTGTGCACAAAGTGTTTTCCCTTGAAATTGCGCTTCGCCCAAATGCTTCATGAGGTAATCTGGGATAAACATGTCTTCCTCAGCCTCCATGTAACGATCGCAAGGAACGCCAAGGGCCAAATCAATTCCAAAATCGCCCCAAGGAATATGGCCTTGGTAGCTTTCAATCATCTCCCTGAAGGTCATGCTTTCCGGTGCAATTGGGTTGGGAAACACGAGCTCATCTCCCAAAACTTCTTTCAAAATGTCCCTCACTCTGGTGCAACAATTATCGAAAAAGAAGTCGTATCGGTAGTAACGATTTTCAGGAAGGTAGTTCTTTTCTAAGGCATCGAGCAAGGCTTGGCGATCTAGCAATTCAATGATCAATTCCTGCTCCAATACCTGCCTGCCAAAATAAATGTATTCGTTGGTGAAGTTGGTGAGGTCGGTTTTACTCAAAGCATAATCAAGTTTTCCTTGGGCGAAGAGCAGATAGAAGTCATCGCTAAACTCAAAAGTGCCATAATTGTACACCCAATCAATATTTCGAGCAGGATCATGCACCCTTATGGCGGTGTGTCCGAAGGTACTATACAACTCTGCCCCAGGCGAGCAGGTGAGTACACTTACTTTACTGGAAGGACTCAACTGAAGTGCGCTTAGCATGGGCACCAAGGCAAACAGAAACGCAATAAAAACAATCCCTTTTTTCATTCTGCCGGCAATTTACAAATGATGTTCGAAAAGCGGCTCTATTGGTCGCTTTACCATTTTGCCCAAGTTCACTCCTCGTGCTTCGCAAGCTGCTTCGAGTTCTTCTTTAAAGATGATACCGATAGATCCCACCATGTTTAATCGGAGGGTTTTGTGCTGCGGATAACGGCAAACATAGTCGTCTAAAAATGAAGAAAAAGCTGCGTTTAAAACTTCTTGCACCTTTGAGTTTGATCGATGTTTAACTGCAAAAGTGGTGAGCTTGGCCATCCATCGGTTGGCCAAACCTCCTTGGTAAACGCGGGCGATAATTTCATCGTGACTCATCCCCAAATCGGCAAATAAATCAGCGCTCAGGGTTGTTTTCCCTCCTTCCAACATGCACAAGCGCAGCAAGCGTTTTCCAATGTCTGCTCCACTGCCTTCATCGCCCAGAACATAGCCCAAAGAAGGCACATGATGTGTTATTTCGCCGTTCTCAAAGACACAAGAATTAGCTCCTGTGCCCAAGATACCCACCATAGCGCTTTCGCGGCCAGCTGCGGCTAAACAAGCCCCTAATAAGTCGTGATGTACCTGAACCTCTCCAGTTGGAAAACACTGTCGAAACAAGTTTTTATACCTGTGAACACCCAAAGCACTGGACAAGCCAGACCCGTAAAAATAAACGCCCTTTATGGCAAGTGGATCTTCAATTTGGAGAAGCAATTCTTTCAGCACTTCCACTACTTCATCGTCGCTAACGAAATAAGGATTCAATCCTTGGGTGCGAACCCTTTGTGCTGTTTTAAGTGATGTTCCAATGAGCCAATCTGTTTTGGTAGAACCACTGTCTGCTACAATAATCATAATTCCCACTCCCCTCGAAAAACAAATTCTGCCGGACCTTCAAGAAAGATCTTGTCATAACCTTCATTCCCGGGTTCAAATTCTACTCGAAGTTGTCCGCCTTTTGTGTTGATGAGACGGAACCGCTCTCCTCCGTGCTCCTGGTAATCACTGATGGCAACCGCTGTAACACCTGTGCCACAGCTTAAGGTCTCTTCTTCCACGCCGCGCTCATAAGTTCGAACATAAAGCACATCATTACTTCGTTGCACAAAGTTGACATTTACGCCTTCTTGACGAAATGCGGCACTGTATCTAATTTCATGCGCATCGCCATAGAGGTCGACACGATCTACATTTTCGCAATAAACAATGTAATGAGGAGATCCGGTATGTAAAAAGAAGTGCTTCGGTTCTGGTTTCAGACTGGCGGGGTTTTCAAGTTCTCTTTCCACCAATTTGGGAACACCAGTTGGGCGCATTCCCATTTTGTAAGTGTCTTTTAATACCTGATAGGTATGAATACCATCGATGGCTTCGAAACTTCCTTCTGGTTTAGCTTTTTTAAGATGAAGGGCGAAGGCCAATGCGCAGCGACTCCCGTTACCGCAAAAAGATTGGCTCGCATCAGGATTGTAGAAAACCATGTTGTAATCGGCATGTTTGCTTTCTTCCAAAAGAATCAAGCCATCAGAACCAATTCCAAAGCGACGATCACACATTAAAATAATGTCGTCTTCTGTTAATTTGATTGTTCCATCGAAATTATCAATCAAGATAAAATCGTTTCCCGTACCGTGATATTTAAAGAAAGGAATGCTCATCAGCCTCATTTTAAGCAAATGTACATTTTTGAAGTAAGCTGCAAAGGGGATAAAAAAAACAGTCCCGAATCAACGAGACTGTTCCCAACTTAACCAAAATTCTACGTAACCTTAACTACTACAGTTTTAACGCAGCTAAGCACTAGCTGTGCTTGATGATTCAAACTTAATGCGCTTTATAAAGTCGCTTGTGGGTCTGAAAGCCAACATTAGTGTAGGAATCGCCCTACTCCTTCAAATCCGCCCGCTTTTGATTAACTTGCAAACCCAAAATGAATGTGCGGAATGGCAACGAAAACAGCGACGAAGAAATCAAGTACCTCTATTGAAAAACTCCTGAAGGCTTACGAGCTCATGACAACAGCTCGGGCCATGTCTGACATCTACGAAGCCAATGCAAAACTCACATCAAAATACGTGCATGCAACTTCTCGCGGACACGAAGCCATTCAGATTGCTGCCGGTTTACAACTCAAAGCAAGCGATTACCTGAGCGCCTACTATAGAGACGACAGTATTCTTTTGTCGATGGGAGTTAGTCCGTACGAACTCATGCTCCAGCTCTTCGCCAAGAAAGACGATCCCTTTTCCGGCGGAAGGACCTATTATTCACACCCTTCTTTAAACCAAGAAGGACGAACCAAAATCCCGCATCAAAGCTCTGCTACTGGTATGCAAGCCATTCCCGCTACGGGTGTTGCAATGGGAATTCAGTACATGGAATCAAAAGGTCTCCTCAACAAGGAAGATCAGGCCATTATGCTTTGTTCTATTGGCGATGCGGCAATGACTGAAGGTGAAGTTGCTGAAGCCTTCCACATGGCCGCCTTGAAACAGTTTCCAATTGTGTATTTGGTGCAAGACAACGAATGGGACATCTCGGCAAATGCAGAGGAAATTCATTTTGGCGATGCGACTACTTTCGCCCAAGCATTTCCGGGAATCAAAGTATTTAGCGCTGTAGGTCACGATATGATGGCTACACTCGAGTGCATGGAAGCCGCGGTGGAATACACAAGAACGAAAAGAAAACCGGCCATGGTGCATGCAAAAGTTCCCTTGCTTGGCCACCATACCAGCGGTGTGCGACGAGAGTGGTACCGCGACGACCTCGAAGAAGCCGCGCAAAGAGACCCGCTCCCCTTCTTGGAAAAACAACTCATCAATCTTGGAATTTCAGAAGGGCAATTGCAAAGCATTTTTACCGAAAGCGTTAAAGAAGTTGAAGCAGCCTACGAGAAAGCTAAAAACGCCGAAGAACCAGATCCAAGTTCCATTTTCGACCATTTTTATGCACCCACTCCAATTACTGATGAGAAGGGAACACGAACACCTGCAAACGGTGAAATGACACTGATGGTTGATTGTGCGCTTTTTGCCGTTCAAGAGATCTTAGAAAAACATCCCGAAGCATTGCTTTACGGTCAAGATGTTGGAGGCAGATTGGGTGGTGTATTCCGCGAGGCAGCCACCCTAGCGAAGAAATTTGGCGATGACCGGGTATTCAACACCCCCATACAAGAAGCCTTTATTATTGGGTCAACCGCCGGAATGAGCGCGGTTGGCGCAAAACCAATTGTTGAAGTTCAATTTGCAGATTACATCTGGCCCGGTTTAAATCAACTTTTTACGGAGTTGAGCCGTTCTTGTTATTTATCGAACGGACAATGGCCTGTGAGTTCACTCATTCGCGTGCCCATTGGCGCTTATGGTAGTGGCGGACCGTATCACAGCTCGAGCATTGAGTCGGTATTGAGCAATATTCGTGGAGTGAAGGTGTGTTACCCAAGCACTGGAGCCGACATGAAAGGATTGATGAAAGCCGCCTTTTATGATCCAAACCCAGTGGTCATGCTCGAACACAAAGGCTTGTACTGGTCGAAAATCCCTGGCACCGAAGGAGCTAAAAGTATTCTTCCTGATGAAGACTATATTTTGCCACTTGGAAAAGCCAACACCCGTTTGAGTGCTGAAGCAGATCAAGACACTAAAATAGCGGTGATCACTTACGGTATGGGAGTTTATTGGGCGTTGAGCGCTGCGAAGTCATTTCCTGGACAAATTGAAGTGGTTGATTTACGAACCATTGTTCCTTTGGATGAAGCACATGTTTTTGAAGCCGTGAAAAAATGCAATCGTGCGCTTGTGCTCACGGAAGAACCCGCCAGCGGAACCTTTGCCCGAGCATTATCTGGAAGAATTGCCGAAATGTGCTTTGAACATCTCGATGCACCTGTTCGCACCTTGGGCGCGGCAGAAACACCCGCAATTCCTCTGAACGAAGCACTTGAAGCGGCCGCTTTGCCGAATGCAGACAAAGTTCGAACAGCACTTCAAGACTTGCTCGATTATTAGTAATTTCACCAAAAAAGAAGCCTTGTTACTATGAACATACTCAAAAGCGCTTTGGTCTTGTGTTTTTTCGCCCTGTCTTTACTTTCTGGAGCGCAAAGCTTCGAAGGATTGGTGATTTATAAAGTGGAATACCTTTCTGTACCTGAAGGAATGAGTGAAGACCGCCTTTGTGAACAGATTTACCTCTACACCAATGGCGATCAGCACCGCGTCGAAGAAAAAGGCATCGCTTCTGGAAACGTTTTCCTTTACAGCGCCGGCTATCCTTTTGAAACGGTACTTTTAAATTGGTTGGGGCATCCTGTAGCCATTTCTCAGTCTTTGAACTACCCTGAGTCTCCCCTATCGCTCGAATCAAAAACAAGCAGCGTTGCCGGACAATCGTGTTCTTTAGTGAAAATCAATGATCAATTGGTTTTTTGTGCCGATGAGCTAAAAGGCCAATTCCCATGGCTGCCGATGATTGAAAATTTACCACTTTCCTTCAACATTGTGCGCTATGGCTGTGAAATGCAAGTTACGGCCATTCAAATCGAGCACATGCCCATCGATATTGCCTATTTTCAAGTACCAAAGGAATACAGCATGATGGACAAATCCGAACTGCAAGGACTTTTTGGTGAATTTGACACACAATATTCTAAGGAATGAAGAAACTTGGTCAAATTGCTTTTTTCATCTTTGCCATTGGCGTAGCGCTATTTCTTTATAAGAGATATCGCGTAGCGCCTGATGTTAACCCGCTACTCATTGAAGTTTTGGATCAAAACGGCGAGGTAAAAACACTTGGTGAACTCCACCAAGGTACAATGCTCGTGAATTTCTACGCTTCTTGGTGCGGACCCTGCATGAGCGAAATGCCAGATCTTCAAAAGGGTTCACTCAATGCTAAAGGCATTCAATTTATTGGCTTAACAGACGATACTCCAGAAAGAATCCAACAAGTGAAAGATCACTTTGGGATTACTTACCCCATTTATAAACTCGCCACCACACTCAAGGAAAACGATGTTTATTCCATCCCCACCACCTATGCTTTTAAGGATGGTGTGGAAATCATGAATTATTTAGGACCTAAAGATTGGAGCGATGAACAACTGCTGGAGCAGTTGACATCAGGACAAGCTATCAAGTAATACAACCATGTCAGACATTAAAAACGCACAGATCATCGTAACACTTGACGATGAGCAATTCGAATTCAACTTAAACCAAAAAGGGAACGTTATTCTCGATGCCGCTATTGATGCTGGCGCTGACGCCCCTTTCAGTTGTAAAGGTGGTATTTGCACCACGTGTAGAGCAAAATTGATCGAAGGAACGGTGCACATGGATTCCAACTTCGCATTGACTGATGGTGAAATTGCTGAGGGTTATATCCTGACTTGCCAATCGCATCCTAGCTCTGAAAAAGTGGTCTTGACTTACGACGAGTAAGCTTTACTTAAGGTATTCCAATAAACTTGTGGGTTTGGAGAGACAATCTCCAGCTTGGATTGTTGCGCACGTAATTCAAAATGAGCGGCAAGTTTTGTTCTTGCTTGTCCCACTCTGGTTGAAGAAAGCGCTGAGCCTCTTTGTTGAGTAAGTCTGCATGATTTTGCGCCCATACAATATCTGATTGATGGTAGACCACCACTTTCAGTTCATTGGCTTTTTCGTATGCCTCAGCCAAAGGCTTTTTGAACTTTTTTGGAGAGAAACAGACCCAATCCCAATCGCCAGTGATGGGATAAACTCCGCTTGTTTCAAGATGGGTTCTAATCCCTGCTTCGCGAAGAAGACTGGTTAATTCTAGGAGGTTGTACATGCAAGGTTCGCCCCCTGTAATCACAGCGATATTGGCTCCAGAATCAAGCACATCCTCAACAATGCTTTGTGCACTTTTACCCGGATGAGCACTGGCATCCCAACTTTCTTTCACATCACACCACACACAACCCACATCGCAACCACCCGTGCGAATGAAATAAGCTGGTGAACCGGTGAAAGCACCTTCCCCCTGAACAGTATAAAACTGCTCCATGATTGGAATTAAAGCTGTGGATTGTTCCATGAGCTGCAAAAGTACTATTCAGTTTGCAGTCTCGAAGCATGAAATGAAAAAAACCGCAGGATTTCCTTGATCGGACGTGGACAATAAGAGAGCTTGTAACTTTAAGGAAGACCAGTAAATTCGCTCTCAAAGATCAAAAAAACGCATGCGGCTTGTTCAAGACGAACAAATTTAATGTACTCATTTCCAGTACAAAACACTGTTTTAAAAAGACTTAGCTTATCAACACTTCACCCACAGCACTTATCAACAATTGTTCAAAAGCTACTTTGCCTGCCCTACGAAATAGTCGTCTTTTCTACTGAATAGCACATTAAAAGTGGTTAAACTACCGTAACATCGAGTGATGTATTGTTGAAGGTTCACCTTCTCCTCGTCGCTCAAACCTTTGTGTGAATTGATGTTCTGCTCCAAAACGCGAAGTCGATCGCGCAGTATCACTATTTTATGGAAGAAGGTTTCGATGGGTACATCTTTGCTTTGCAAGCCCTCCTCTCCTGGGATAAGGCGCATCACTCCTCCATCCCACTTAGCGCCCAAATCAACGAGCTGCATGCTTTCTTGCTGCTTATCAAACACCGCTTGAACAGCTTCAATAAGGTCGTCTTTACTAAAACCCTCATTACTCAAGCCGGGCTCTAGCAACTCAAAGCCTTCGTAATTCTTGCCTATGAGTTCTTCGCCGTGCTCCTGGAAATAGATTTTCCAAGCATTTTCTGTTTCACCAAAAACAGCTCCCTCGCCCTTTGTAGGATGATTAATGAGGGCTCCAATAGATAGTTTCATTTAGTTCAGTTTATCGTAATCATGTATCTTATTGATGTTCATGTAAGCTTCCCCATTAGCTCTAAGCTCAAATGCCGGTTTAAATTTAGCATCAAATTCGAATTCATCAGCAGTGTAAGAATAACGCGCATGTACATCTTGATTAAAGGTGTCGTCAAAGCCGAAAATAAGAATCATTACCTCAGCGCGCTGCATCATCAATTGTTGATGATTTAAACCAAAAAGCGGACTGTCTTCATCAATCGGGTGCACAACGGTCCACGACAAAGGCAAGAATTGAACCTGATCCAACTCCAAAGGAAGGTTGTAATAGCTTCTTCTACTGGGGTCGTTTTCATCTTCTTTGATCATAAAAATCACCTCAGCCTTCATTTTCATTAAAACGTTAGACCTGCGATTGGCTAAACGAAACATCAAAGCTTGCTTATCGCCATACGGGGCTATAATTGCCTTCTCAGAAAAGATCAGTTTTGATTTTGGCCGAGAAAACCTCCCATAAAGCACACCGGTAACCAAGGCAAAGTACATGCTTCCGGCCAGCGCTTCAATGCTCGCTATCGAATTGGCGCCAAAACCAAGAGGAGCTACCGCGCCATAACCAACTGTAGTGAAGGTTTGAACCGAAAAGTAAAAGCTTTTAAAAAAGGCATCCCAGCCCTCAACTACAAGGCCTCCACTTAAATTTTCGACACCGTTGAAGAGATAAAAAAGCGCAAATAAAGCATTCAAGATGAAATACAACAAGGTAACATTGAGTACAAAACGCAAGTTTGAAATGGTAATTAAGCCCTGATAGAGGTCCCTAATTCCACTGTCAATTCCCTCTCGAACAACATTAAAACTGCCGTCTTTATTGATGATGCGCTTGGTGGTATTTCCATATTTGGAACCAAATCCAGGATCTTGTGCTTGTTGTCTCATATTAATTCACTGAATTTACGTACTTTAGAGTCTTAGAGAATCTTAACTGAATCGAACGAAATGCATCAACTAAGATATACCATCTGCTTGGTCTTGGCAATCTTGCCGAGCCTTTGCTTTAGCCAAGCTCCGTTTAATGGCTTAGTGGTCGAAGAAATACCGATTCCACCAGCGATTGCAGCTCAAATGCAAGCAGAACACAACGCCTCTCCATACGTTGTTGCGAACCCTTCTCTGCAGATGCTTGGCCTACCAAGAACGTGGAGAGTATACGCTTGCCAAAGTGATGCCGACTGGGAACTGCAGGCAATGGTTGGTCTTGATTACTTGACTGAGAATTACCCGCTCAACCTAAACACAACCACTTCTTTTTATCAGAATATATTTGGGTCTGCCAATGGCCTGCGGGATGAGAATCCATTTTTTCTTGGTTTTTCTCCACAGCTTGCATTCGACTCTTGGTTAACTATAGGGCCCAATCCTCGAGCGCTTAATGATGCCGAAATTTTTATTACAAGTGGCGCAAACCAATTAACAAACATCTTTGAAGCTCAAAAGTCAAGCTGTTCTATAAACGACATTGTTGGTACGGTTATCTCGTCTTTAGTGATTCCAGCTGTTGGAGTTTCTCCACCAGGTATCCCAGATGCCAATGCCCGCGTGCTCTTTGGCCAGTTTACCTCTGACGGTATCGTAAGTGGAAACATAAGCTTCCAATACCGTTTCTTAAATCCTGACGGAACCATTTACGACCCGCCCGGTGCCGATCTATCAGTAGTTGTTAATGTATATAATGTGCCTTTCGACCTCACCCCTGGTGTATTACCTATTGAATGTTCTATCCAGTTTTTACCGGTTGAATTAGTGAGTTTTGATGCCTTTCCTCAAGAAAATGATGTGGTCATTCGATGGGAAACGGCTTCTGAAAAAGATAGTGATTACTTTGTGGTTGAACGCAGCACAGACTTGCAAAATTGGAGCAAAGTTGGGGAAATTGAAGGAGCTGGAACGAGCGACCTTCATCGCATCTATGTCTTGAAAGACGAAGCCCCTTTGTATGGCGAAAGCTATTACCGCTTGAAGCAATTCGATTATAACGGTCAAAGCGAAACACATGCACCAAAAACAGTGCTCTACTATCCAGAACAAGACATTTCAGTTTACCCCAACCCAGCCAAGGGACGGGTTTTGGTAGAAGGACTCAACGATCATGTGAACAGAATAGAGCTGATTAACGCTCGCGGACAAGTAGCCAAGACCTTTATGAGCTCCCAAGAAATGAAGCAGGAGCTCGATCTCCAAGCACTAAGCCCTGGAATGTATACCGTTCAAGTGATTATGGAAAGAGGAACTGCTATCCGCAAAAAACTGATTATTCAGTAATTAGCAAACACTTCCGTAAAGGTCGTAATGATCAGCATCATCAATAAGTACCTGAGCAAAATCGCCAATGCGCAAGTAAGTTTCGTCTGTTGCTTTAATCAACACTTCGTTATCTACTTCAGGAGAATCAAATTCTGTTCTTCCGATGAAGTAGTCGCCTTCTTTTTTATCAATCAAAACCTTGTAGGTATTGCCGATCTTCGCCTGATTTAATTCGTAAGAAATTTGCGATTGAATTTCCATGATTTCCTCTGCTCTAGCCTTCTTCACTTCTGCCGGAACATCGTCTTCAAAATTGTGAGCGTGGGTATTTTCTTCGTGGGAATATTCGAAAATCCCTAAACGATCAAAACGCATTTCTTTCACCCAAGCCTTCATTTCTTCAAAATCAGCCTCCGTTTCACCTGGGTAACCGCTTATTAGCGTTGTTCTCATTGCAATGCCAGGTACCGTTTCACGAATTTTCTGCATCAACTCAGTGGTCTTCTCTCTGGTGATTCCTCTTCGCATGGCCTTAAGCATGTTGGTGCTTCCGTGCTGAAGGGGCATGTCGAGGTAGTTGCAAATGTTGTCGCGCTCGGCCATCACCTCAAGGGCATCCATCGGGAAACCACTTGGAAAGGCGTAATGAACACGAATCCAGTCGATGCCCTCCACATCAGACAATTGTCTCAACAATTCCGCCAACTTGCGTTCTTTGTACAAATCTAGACCGTAGTAGGTACTGTCTTGCGCAATCAACATCAACTCTTTTACTCCTTTAGCGGCCAAACTTTTTGCTTGTGCTACCAAATCTTCAATTGGCGTTGAACGGTGCTTCCCTCTCATCAAAGGAATGGCGCAGAAAGAACAAGGTCGGTCACAACCCTCTGAAATCTTGAAATAAGCAAAGTGATTTGGTGTGGTGAGCAAACGTTCACCTACCAACTCGTGCTTGTAATCTTCTTTAAGTGTTTTGAGCAAACGAGGAAGCTCACGCGTACCGAAATAAGCGTCCACATTAGGAATTTCAACGCTCAACTCGTCTCTGTAGCGCTCAGAAAGGCAGCCGGTGACGTAAACCTTATCTACCAAACCTTGCTCCTTTGCATCAGAAAACTGCAAGATCGTGTTGATCGACTCTTCTTTAGCATTATCGATAAACCCGCAGGTATTAATGATCACAATGGAAGCATCGTCGCTGTCTGACTCGTGCTCAACATCAAAAGAATTTGCTTTTAGTTGGGCCATCATTACTTCTGAATCGAAGATATTCTTGGCACATCCGAGGGTAACTACGTTAACCTTATTTTTTTTGAGTGTTTTCGTTTTCACGCTTTGTCGCTGCTAAATAATGAATCAACAAATTCTATTCGGTTGAAGACTTGAAGATCATTGATCCCTTCTCCCACGCCGATGTACTTCACTGGAATCTTAAACTGGTCGGAAATGCCGATAACAACACCACCTTTCGCAGTGCCGTCGATTTTTGTGAGTGCCAAGGCCGTTACTTCTGTGGCTTTGGTAAACTGTTTCGCTTGTTCAATGGCATTTTGCCCTGTAGAACCGTCGAGCACCAAAAGCACTTCATGCGGTGCATCAGGAATCACCTTTTGCATTACCCTTTTGATTTTTGACAGCTCGTTCATCAGGTTGACTTTGTTGTGCAAACGGCCCGCAGTATCGATCAAAACCACATCTGCGTTTTGACTCACAGCAGATTGCAATGTATCATAAGCCACAGAGGCTGGATCTGCATTCATGCCTTGAGACACAATGGGAACACCTGCGCGTTCGCTCCAGATGATTAACTGGTCAACAGCTGCAGCCCTAAACGTATCCGCAGCACCAAGCACCACTTTGTTTCCAGCCGATTTGAACTGGTGGGCCAATTTCCCGATGGTTGTTGTTTTTCCAACTCCATTGACCCCAACGACCATGATGACATGGGGAACATCCCGCTTTGGTACTGTAAACTCGCTCCCATCTTCTGAATTGCTTTCGCTAAGAAGTGAGGCGATTTCTTCTTTCAAGATGCCGTGGAGTTCATCCGTACCGAGGTACTTGTCTTTCGCCACCCGAGCTTCAATGCGCTCAATGATTTTCAGGGTGGTTTCAACGCCAACATCTGAAGAAACAAGAACTTCTTCAAGATTATCAAGCACTTCATCGTCCACCTTGCTTTTTCCGGCTATGGCTTTCGAAAGCTTTGAGAATACACTTGTTTTGGTCTTTTCGAGACCTTTATCAAGTGTTTCTTTCTTCTCTCTGGAAAATATTTTTTTGAAAAAACTCATGGGTGTAAGTTGGGGAGAGTAAAATACAAAAAAGGCCTTTTCGCATAGAAAAAGCCTTTAAATATACCTTGCGTTAACAGCACTTAACCTTTGAAAAAGGCTTCGATGTTATCGTTGTGTACAATTTCTTCTGTGAAGACGTAAGCCCCTGATTTCTCAGAACGAACCAACTTAATCACTTTCGAGTGTTGTTTACCTCCACCTTTTTGGAGCGATGCTACGGTTTTCTTTGCCATGGTTCAGCTTATTTAATTTCTTTATGAACAGTCATTTTACGCAAGATCGGATTGAACTTTTTGATCTCCATACGATCTGGCGTATTCTTACGGTTCTTGGTCGTCACGTATCGTGAAGTTCCAGGCATACCTGACTCTTTGTGCTCGGTGCACTCAAGAATAACCTGTACTCTATTTCCTTTTCCTTTCTTGGCCATTTCTGTTACTTTAACTTTTAAGGAGTGCAAAGATAAGAAGTTCCATTGAATTAAAAAACATTCGAGTGCATTTCGCGTTTTCACCTTTGAATGTTGATAGTTACCGAAGAACTTCCACGCTTCCATCCTTAGTTCTGCTACATTTGAAAATTGGTAAATTTTATATGGCGAAGAACACAAATAAAGCCCAAAGCCCTACGGAATCTAAGAAAAACGAGACCAAAGGGAAAACAAGCTCAAGCTCGAAAAAAAAGACTGCTCCTAAATTATCTTCAAAATTAGGCTTTTTGAAAGATGAACGGTTCAGAAAAATATTCGGAATTTTCTTAATTATTTTGGCTGTTTTCCTCACAATTTCGGGAATCAGCTTCATTTTTACGGGAGCTCACGACCTGCACATCCTCGCTGGCGACATCCTCGACTTGGAGGAAAGCCGACGCTTTAAAAATGTCACAGGCAGAATAGGTGCGGGCAGTGCTAAATTGCTGATGCACGACGGTTTCGGTTTAGCTGGTTTGATCATTCCTTTTTTGATTTTCCTTATTGGAGTGAAAATCGCCCTAAAAAAGACACTCTTGCCTTTCGCTAAAACCTTTCGTATTAGCCTCTTTGCCTTGTTCTTCGTCCCCTTATTTATCGGTTTCTTTTTTCATCATTCAAACCCAGAGAACGGGCAAATCATTCTTTCTTGTAACGACAATCTGGTAGGTGCTTTTGGTGTTTTTGCTACGCGATGGTGTGTCTTTACCTTAGGTTGGTTTGGCGCCTTATTACTGATCTTGGTGATTTCCGCAGCGGTCGTCATCATCAACTTCAACCCGAGTATTCCTCAATTGGCCTTCATCAGCAATTTCTTCGCCCAGAAAAAAAATGAGTCTGCAGCTGCTAACGATGAGCAAGACGATGCGCCTTCACCCAGAGAAGAAAAGAAAAATGCCTTTGGAGCGGCTGTGGTTTCGGAACAGAAAAACAGCATGGACGATATCTTGGACGAGATGATTGGTGAAAAAACTCAGGCGACTTCGAATACAGGAAATCAAGAGACTAAAATAGAAGAGATAACAGAAGTTGACTTTGAAACAGCTGCTGCAGCAGAAGAGGCACCGCCATTTTCACTTGATAGCACTGCTGAAATTGAAAAGGAGGAGTTGGAATTAACACCTGCTGTAAGCGCCACAACCGAAAAAGACGAGGCGGAAAGCGATGACCTTGAGATTGAAAACATTAAGGAAGAAGTTGAACTGAGTGAAGACCAAATCGACCAGAAAGTGCAAGAATTTGGGGAGTACGACCCTACGCTCGACCTTTCTCGTTATGAGTTGCCCAACATCGACCTGCTCGAAGCGCACGGCACAGGTACACTTGCCGTAGATAAAGATGAACTCGAGGCCAATAAAAATAGGATTGTTGAAACGCTGAATCATTATAAAATCGAGATCAGCAAAATCAAAGCAACCATTGGTCCTACCGTTACACTCTACGAAATCATTCCCGCTCCGGGAGTTCGAATTTCGAAGATTAAAAACCTGGAAGACGATATTGCTTTGAGTCTAGCGGCCTTGGGGATACGTATCATTGCGCCCATCCCTGGAAAAGGCACCATTGGTATTGAAGTGCCTAATTCAAATGCCGACGTGGTGGCCATGCGCTCGCTCATTGCTTCAGACAAGTTTCAGAATGCCAAAATGGAGCTTCCTATTGCCATTGGTAAAAGCATTTCTAATGAAACCCACGTTTTTGACTTGGCGAAAATGCCTCACCTTTTGATGGCGGGTGCTACCGGACAAGGTAAATCGGTTGGTTTGAATGCCATGTTGGTTTCCTTACTTTACAAAAAACACCCTTCCCAACTCAAGTTTGTTTTAGTTGATCCAAAGAAGGTGGAGCTGACTTTATATAACAGAATTGAGCGTCACTTCTTAGCAAAACTGCCCGATGAAGAAGAAGCCATCATAACAGATACCAGCAAGGTGGTGAAGACGCTCAACTCCCTGTGTATTGAAATGGACGATCGCTATGAGTTATTGAAAGAAGCTCAATGCCGTAACATTAAAGAGTACAACCAGAAATTCATCAAACGGAAACTTAATCCAGAGAACGGACACCGTTACCTGCCCTACATTGTTTTGGTGGTGGATGAGTTTGCTGATTTGATCATGACCGCAGGTAAAGAGGTGGAAACACCCATTGCCCGACTAGCTCAATTGGCCCGTGCCATTGGAATTCACTTGATCATTGCTACGCAACGTCCGTCGGTAAACATCATTACAGGTACCATCAAGGCCAACTTCCCTGCGCGAATTGCCTTCAGGGTTACGAGTAAGATTGACAGTAGAACAATCCTCGATGCTGGAGGTGCAGATCAACTGATTGGTAGGGGTGATATGTTGATGTCGACCGGAAACGACCTCATCCGTTTACAGTGTGGTTTTGTGGATACACCCGAGGTAGAAGAAATAACCGACTTTATTGGCTCGCAGCAAGGTTATCCTGATGCCTTTTATCTTCCTGAAGTGGCCGACGAAGGTGGTTCAGAAATCGGTAATATTGCAGATGAAGATCGTGATGCATTATTTGAAGATGCTGCGCGCGTCATTGTTTTGCATCAGCAAGGATCGGCCTCACTGCTTCAACGAAAATTAAAGTTAGGATATAACCGTGCAGGACGAATCATCGACCAACTCGAAGCCGCAGGCATTATTGGTCCGTTTGAAGGAAGCAAAGCCCGAAAAGTTTTAATTCCCGATGAAATGAGTTTGGAACAGTTATTGAATAACCAGGGATAAATTGAACAATACCAGTTTAAAGAAGATAAACATGAAAAAAATAAGTTTCCTTTTATTGCTCATGATGGCTGCTGTGGGAACACAAGCCCAAGACGCCGCCAAGATTTTAAATGAGCTCAGCGCCAAGGCGAAAAAATACCAGTCAATTGAAGCTGAATACACCTCAAGAATGATTGATAAAATCAACGGTGTGGATATTTCAACTCAGGGCAGCATCAAAATCAAAGGTGAAAAGTACCACCTCGATTTGGGCGATTACACCCTCATTTCAGATGGGGCTACCCTTTGGACCTATCAAAAAGAAAGCAACGAGTGCATGATTGACGATTTGGCCGACATGGAAGATGAGGCCTTCAACCCTTCAGACATGTTTACACTGTGGGAACAAGACTTCAAAAACGAATACAAAGGAGAAGTAAATGTAGATGGTGTGGATTGTTTTCTCATTCACCTCTACCCTACTGACACCGAGGAACGCGATTTCCATACCATTAAGATGTACATCGACAAAAACAAGATGGAATTGTTTAAGATGGAAGTTAAAGGGAGAGAAGGAAGCGACATGGTATATAAGGTAAAGTCGTTCAAGACCAACACCAGTTTAAGCGACGCCGTTTTCAAATTCAACAAAGCCCTTTACCCTGGCGTTGAAATGATCGACAACCGCTTTTAATTGAAAGATTGAATTTAAGATGATATTAAAAAGCCTCCTGATTGGGAGGCTTTTTTTTGTGCTTCATCAAGGAACAAATCATCGAACTGAATGACCATATAGGTGAAACTAACATTGGCTAATACTTCTTCAATTGCAGCATGAGGCACCGTGAAATCTCGAACGAATAGCTTAGCTCGCAGAATTGATATCCATTAATACACGCTGCCGGTAAAAGACGAAAAACATGAGAACCAAAGTTCTCATGTTTTTTTTCATGAAACTCTCTGACTTCTAAAAATTTAACTACCTTCTCCATGCTGTAAAAGGCAAACCGACTAAACCATTAACAAGATTCTGCAGCTTTCCGGAGCTTTGGACGACCAAACAATCTCTACTATGAAACGCCTTGCCCCCTTCTTGGCTATGGTCACGCTTTTTGTGATCATGCTACTCAATCCCTTTCAATCTTTTTCTCAGGTCAATTGCGGTGGATGTACTGATCCTGCGGCATGTAACTTCAACCCTGCTGCATTCGATGATGACGGTACTTGTGTTTTCACACCCGATTGTGGTGTTTGGGCAGCCGATGATGTGATCTGTATTAACGACGGAGAGTTTATCAATTACAACATTTTGTGCAATGATGGAATTTCTGACTTCCCCTTTATCATTGAATCTGAAGGAGATGAGTGCTTTTCTATTGGCGAAGATGGACAAGTGATTCAAAACAACTTGCAGGACATTGACTGTTGTGGCGAACACTTCATTCCATATTTGATTTTCTTTCAAGATGAAACCCTTCAACCCTTACAAGCCAACTTGCGCATTACCGTGAAATGCGGTAAACCCGATTGTTCGATTATTGATCTTGAAACGATGCTTGGCGTAGTTCCAGGAACTGAAGATGTGAGCGTAGTTCGATGTTTTGATGTGTGCGAAAACTCAGTGGCTACCCTTCAGTTTCTTTTCAACCCACTGTTTTCTTACGACTGGGTGAATGTAGTTGGCGGAACAGGAAGCCCTGGAGCAAACCCTGCTGAACTGATTGTGAGTTGGGACGTTTTTGGAAGCGGTTTTGTAACACTTGATGTCTACGATGCCAACGGTATTCCTACGACATATAACTTCTGCGTGAATATTTTAGAAGGCCCAACGGCAGCTTTCACATCTGCGGGATATGTTTGTTTGGACTCGCCAATATGTTTTACCAATCTCAGTACTAACGCTGATAGTTATCAGTGGGATTTTGGCGATGGAAATGTATCCAACATGTCCGACCCTTGCCACACTTATGCAAGTCCGGGCACCTACATGGTAACGCTTACTGCAACAAAAGCCAACTACGATGCCGAAGGAAACCCGCTTTGCTGCTGCACCAATGTAATCACTTCCACAGTTGAGGTAGACGACCTTCCTGGTCCGAACATTTATTGGATTTCAACCTTGTGCGAAGGAGACAACTCTGATTACTGGACCGATGCTGCGAACTGTGGTACTTATCTTTGGAGCGTCTCGGATGCTGATGGAAACCCAATCCTCACTTTCACAGGACAAGGAACCGACACCATAAATGTGACTTGGGGAGCTGGACCAGTAGGAACGGTGAGTTTAGCTGTTACCGATTGCGATGCTGCTTATTGCTCTAACCCAACAACAGTAACAGTGCCCATCATTTCTGCCAATGGTGAAATCGATGGCAATGATGTAGCTTGTGAATTTAGCACTGAGACCTATTGCGTCCCTAAATGGCAGAGCACCGAATATACTTGGACTGTAGTTGGTGGAACCATTGTTTCCTCTGACGATGGAAATTGTATTTCTGTACTTTGGGGTGCTGCAGGTGTAGGAACGGTTCATGTTGATTATGAGAGCAGTTTCTTGGCAGGTTTGCCCAATCACAGTGCTGGCGACTGCAGTGGATCTGCAGACCTTGAAGTGAATATTGTTCCTTCATTTGATATCACAAATGCAGGCCCAAGCGTGGTTTGTGTAGGAGATGTGTCCAACATTCTGGCTTTCTCATCGCCCAATCCCAATTGTACTTGGACCATCACACCAGCCCACCCCTTTAGTGGCGACGGTAGTGATCAAATCAATATTAATTGGACCGCTGGCGGGACCTACATCATTCAAGCAACTCCATTGAACCCAATGGATTATTGCAACACAACATCATCAACCATTGTACAAGTACAAGACATTCCCGCCCCAACGGCCATCGATGGGGCTGTCTCGGTTTGTCCTAACTCTACACACTATTACAGCATTCCTTCACCCAACCCAGGTGTGACGTATTACTGGACTGCCTTGAATGGAAACTTAAGTGCTCCAACGGGAAATACAGTTGGAGTTGATTGGTTAAGCGCACCAGGTCCATTTGTTTTATCGGTTTATGCCCAATCCAATGGCCCCGCTGCTTGTAGCTCTAGCACCTTCTCCATTAATGTTGACATCAAAGAAATTAATGGCCCATTATTGATATCACCAGGCATTGCCTGCTCAAACACCATCAGTTCGCATAGCTTAAGTCCGGTTCAAGATGCAGACGCTGTAATCACTTGGTCGGTATCTCCTCCTGAAGCAGGTAGTGTGTTGATACAAAACAATGCCAATACCCAGATTCAATGGAACAACTGGTCGGGACCCGGACCGGCACAACTCACCGTGGAGGTTGAACTTTGTGGCATCACATCAACAGAATTCATCAATGTACCCGTGAACCAAGCCATTGTTCCGGTGATCAGCCAAGGTGGAATTCTTTGTCCTTCCGTTAATGCTGTGCTATCAACCACCACTCCGTTTACTTCTTACGCATGGTCAACAGGAGATACTTCTCCCACCACAGTTATATCGGCACAAGGGAACTATGCTGTTACCACCATTGATGCCAACGGCTGTTCTGCAACGGCAAGCTTTGACGCTAATGCTGTGCCCGGACCAACAGCTGCTATTTCTACCGGTGACCCCACCATCATTTGTTTAGACAACCCGCATACCGTCACCCTCATTGCTCAGTTCAATGCCAATAACAGTTATCAATGGTATTGCGGTGGAGTGCTTGTTCCAGGTGCAACGAACGACACCTTCGACCATCCTTTTCAGGGAACTCCAGGGAGCTACGTTTATTATGTAGAAGTTACAGACACGAATACAGGGTGTACAAGCGACTCGGATCCTATTGTGGTTAATGAATCGGATTGTGTTCCAGATCCATGCACCCCTCAGCCTTACAGCTTTGCAATCACCACTGCTCAAAATCAATCTCCCAATTGCAATATTGTTGACTTTCAAGCCAGCATGAGTAATGCTAGTTTCAGCAATTGGAATTTTGGAGATAGCAATGGATCAGGTGCTAACCCTACTTCTCACGCATACACCACTGCAGGGTGTTATTTTGTTCAAGCAACAGGCTCGGTGCCGCATGTGAATGGTGTGGATTTTTGCGCAGTGAGCGACTCCAGAACCGTTTGTGTTCCCGTAGCCGCGGAGTTTGATTTTTCATTCAATTCTTGCACTGAAGTGCAGTTCAACGAGTTTGCCACCTTTATCAACACTGATCCCGACAATACGATTGTTTCCTACGTTTGGGACTTCGACGGCTTTGGAACATCAACTGCCATGAACCCAAGCTTTGATTTTGCCCTGCCCATTCCTCCAGGAAATCACCCCGTAACCCTGACGGTCACTACCGATGGTGGTTGTCAAGCAAGCATTACTCACAACGTATTTATTGATTCTGTTGGGGCAACAAACATTTCGATTGCAGCAGGTCCAACTTGCGTAGGCGACCCTATAGCCATGAGTGCTTCTGCTGCAGGAGCAAGCGAGTACAATTGGGATTTTGGTGATGTTTCTTTCTTTGTAGGAGCAAACACAAATCACACTTATACTAGTGCGAATACTTACACCGTGAGTGTGGTTTCAAGCAATGCAGCTGGCTGCTCATCAACGAGTTCAGTTTCAATTACCGTTTCTCCTGCCATTCCAGATTTAAGCATCACTGCAAGTCCCGGATTAGCGGTTTGCTTGGGCGAAACCACTGTTTTGTCGGCACCGCCTGGTTATACCTATTTATGGTCGAACGGCTCAACAAGCCCTTCCATTACTGTTGGGGCTGGTGTTTATAATGTATTGTTGACGGATGCCAATGGATGCCAATCGTTATTGGATGAAGTTGAAGTTGTTGAATTACCGCTTCCAAATGCTGTGATCTCTGGCAATCCTTTTATTTGTGATGCGGGATGCACTACCTTGAGTGTTCCATATAGCGCTGGTTTGAGCTATCAATGGTACAATCAATTTGGGTCTCCGCTTGGTGGAGGCCATCAGCTTTCAGTATGCACTCCTTTGACTTCAACTCAATTCTATGTTGAAGTCACTGATGAGAACGGGTGTACAAGCGTTTCAGCTCCTTTCGAGGTGTTCTTGGTAAGCTCTCCTTCCTTTAGCGTAAGTGTAGCTCCTAATGGCTGCGAAGGTGAACTAAACACCCTTTCTGTAGTTCCCGTTCAAGCTGGTGTTTCCTATGTTTGGAGCAATGGAGAAGTTGGCCCGGTGATGACCACTACCCAAGCAGGCACCTATTACGTTACTGGAACAGACGACAATACTGGTTGCAGTTTTACCTCACAAGGAACAGTGAATCCTCAACCCGATTTGTGTTTGGTTCCCGTGGGATGCTACACGGCTTGCGATCCTTATGAACTATGCGCTCCACTCGGATATGTGAGTTATCAATGGAACCTAAATGGAAGCCCAATTCCCGGTGCCACGATGCCATGCTACATGGCGACTATGAGCGGAACGTACACGGTAACCGTGGAGAACAGTTTTGGTTGTAGCGATACTTCAGGACTCTTGGTTCTTGAAATCATCCCCTGCAACGGTTGTGAAGATGTATTTGTGAGCTCGACACCTGTAGTGAATAACAACGAACCTGATCCTTGTTGCTTTGACCTTCATTACAGCAACGGATACAGCGGTCCGCTTCAAGGCATTTCCATCTACACTTCCGATGCTGATTTCGCTTTTGATCCACTTTCGATTCATCCCTCATTGAGTTTGACGGGGAGTACTTCCAACTCAGTAACTTTAGTTTCAAATGTTCTTGGAAGCCCTATACCTATGGGTGTCTTGAACGATGTGATCACCCTTTGTTTGGAGAACGTGGTGAATAGTCCGCAAACGGTTTACATTGATTGGTACGACTTCGACAATCTCGTTGCTTGTCAAGATTCCTTGATTTTTGAGTGTCCAGTAGAACCTGATTGTCTTTACCTGCGCGATCATGAGATCTATTGTGAAGATGGGCAAACAGTCTACAACTTTACTGTTTGCAATCCACACGACGCACCTTGGTCTGTAGGTTATTTCAGTATGGACGCGATCAGTCCGGGCTTTTTAACGGTAAGTCCGTCCACATTCACTCCATCACCAGCAATTGCCCCTGGTACTTGCCAGAGTTTTACGGCCATTCTATCTGGTCCTGCCATCGGTGGAGAGGTATTCTGCTACAACTTGATTGCACATGAATTTGACCCCTTAGAAGTTCCAAACACGGAGTGCTGTAGTTTGGATACCTTGTATTGCATTGACATCCCTCCTTGTGATCCTTGCGAAGACGTGGGTGTTTTTGCTGTCAACAGCACAGATCCGGAAGATTGTTGTTTGAGCGTTGATTTGTTCAACAATTACTCACCTGCTTTCTTTGATGAAATTGCTATTTGCGCCATCTCGCCTTCCACCACGCTTACCGTGGGCAATTTTATTGGATCGGGTTGGCTCACGAGCAATTACACCGGCACCTCTTTCAGTTTGATTCCGGATGCCACATTTGGGAATTTTGTACCGGGAGGCACCTTTACCTTGCCCGAAATATGCGCACAAACCAGCGTTGCTCCTCCCCAACTGATGGAAATCAAATGGATGGTAGCGGGCGAAGTGGTGTGCAGAGATACAATATCAAACTACTGCGAACCAGAGTGCGGTTATTTCACCGAGGAAAGCATCAACTGCGAGCAGAACTCTTGGGATTGGAGTGCTGTACTGAAGAACACTTCTAACTTTGTGGTTTCTGAGGCGGTCATTACCTTCAATGATCCTGCACTTTGGGCTTACAATCAAGTGGTGAGCACAGGCACATTGGTGCCGGGAGCCTTTTTTGGACCAGTGAATTTGAACATCGGGGCTCCCGCCCTTGCCGGACAAACCATCTGTTTCACCGTTACCTTGCATGAAATCGGACCCAACGGTCAGTATTTAAGCTGCTGCAATTTCGAGCATTGCATCACTCTTCCCGACTGTGGTTTCCAGCAAGACTGCGTTTGTGACGACAACTTCTTCAATGCCGTTGATTTAGGGTTTACGACCACTCCTGTAGGCACTTATACGCTAGGATTTACGATGACAGATTTCCAATTCTTTAGCGATTGTGACCTGATTTATTGGAAGTTTGGAGACAATACACCTATAGAAACATCTCTTGGCAATCAGTCCATCATCCACACTTTTCCTGGTTCTGGTCTCTATACGGTGTGTATTCGGGTTTACAGAACCGCTTCGGATGGTACTACATGCATTAAGAAAATGTGTATGGAAGTATTTGTGCCGAATGCTTTCGCATTAAATGAGATGATTACTGTTTTCCCGAACCCGAGCAACGGAAACTTCAAAATCGCCTTTAGCAATGCGCTTGACGAAGAACTGAGTATCAACATCTACGATGGCACACAAAGGTTGGTGCAATCGAGGAGGTTGACCATAGCTGATGAAGGTCAAATTCAGAATTTCAATCTTCAAGAGCTTGGAAAGGGAATGTACTACATCCACTTCAGAAGAGGTGCTGAATTGTATGTTGAAAAGGTGATTGTATTTTGAGATTGATTAGAACAAGAAAAAAGGGTCGGATTAAACCGACCCTTTTCTATTTCCATCAATAAAATAATAACAAACTCATGATTATTCATCCTTGAAAGCAATCACCAATCGATCCCCTTCTTCAAAAGTTTCAAGGTATTCTCCTCCTCACTTCCTGGTATAACTTGATGCTGATAGGCCCAATTGGCGGTATTTGGTAGGCTCATGAGAATGCTTTCTGTTCGTCCGTTAGACACCAAACCAAAACGTGTTCCTCTATCGTGAACGAGATTAAACTCAACATACCTTCCTCGACGAAGCAATTGCCAATCGCGGTCTTTTGCGTTGCGCTCTTGTGTTTTGTTTTTGTTAACGAGTGTGGTGTAAATGGGGGCAAACTGAGAAGCAAGATCAATGGTGAAGGCCTTAATTTTCTCATGGAGTGTAGCGTCGTGCTTCCCAAGGTGGTCGTAGAAGATTCCTCCAATACCTCTTGTCTCTTCGCGGTGAGGGATGTAGAAGTAATCGTCTGCCCAAGATTTGAATTTGGGGTAGGATGCTACTTCTGGGTGACGCTCGCAAACGTCTTTTAGCACCTGATGAAAGAAGTGAGCATCATTTTCATCCACAAAATGTGGGGTGAGGTCTATTCCGCCTCCAAACCATGCTACACCATCAGAGAGCTCGAAATAGCGCACATTCATGTGAATGATGGGTACTCGAGGATGGTTGGGGTGAATGACAATTGAAACGCCTGTTGCGTAGAATTCTTGGGCCTTCGTGTTCAATTGACTTTGAAGAGCGGGGGTTACTTCCCCATGCACTTCACTGAAGTTCACTCCTCCTTTTTCAAAAATGGCTCCGTTCGCAATAACGCGAGAACGTCCACCGCCACCGCCTTCGCGGTCCCAACTATCTTCTTGAAATGTGGCCTCACCATCGCAGCCTTCTAAGGCGCTACAAATATCATCTTGAAGCCCTTTAAATGCGCTTACCAAGTTTTCTTTATCCACCATGTACCAGCTCTAACTTGAAGTTATTGTAGCGCAAAAGCACCGTGCTTTCATTTTCGAAACCCGACTCAATGCCCGTTTTGTAATAGTCCATTCCGATGTGCAATAGACCGTCTTGTTTCACCCTATCGAACTCATTTGGAAAGTTTAGACCAAACTGCAGGAGTGCTTGACCGTAGTACAGCATCACATCATATCCCAAATAGCCATAATCTCCAGGTTCCGTTTGGTATTTATTTCGGTAGTTTTTAAGAAGCGCCTTCACTTGCTCGTTTTCGTAGTCGATGTAAAGTGAAGTAGGCACACAAAGGTGAATCTTGTTTTTAAAAGCGGTATCCAAAAAGTCGAAACTCATCCAGTCTTCCGTTCCAAAAACAACAACATCGTAGTCTTCTGCTTCGAGCAGTTGGAGTTTGGTTTGCAGGTTGGCAATCATAGAGCGGCTATCTTTCCCAGCGGGAACGACCAGCACATTTCGTCTGAATTTGCTCAATTTCCCTTTCAAGTCGCCTACAAACTTTGAGGAGGCTGTGAACTCAATCAAACTGCGTTGCGCAGAATCTGCTTTGTTTTGGGTGTATTCTCCGTAGTACTTTTTAAACAACTGCACCTTGCGTGCATCTGACACGTCCATGCTGTTGATCAAGATCACATTGTCTTGGCTGTGGTTTTTCGCCACGTACTTCGCCATGGTCTTGATGTGAGAACTCTCCGAACTTTTAACCTTTGATAAATTCGGGCTTGCAAGCAGGATGTTGTTTTTGCTGATGCTTGGACAAACGATGTGAATGCCTCTCTGGTTGGCGAACTTGGAAACGCTCATCAAAGCACTTTTTTGAAGTGGCCCAATGATCAAATCGCTTCCAAGAAGTTCATTTCTTGAGAGGATGCGATCGACGTCTTCGTCGCTGCTCACGTCGAAGACCTTCACCTTAAGGTTCGCTCCTCGTTTTTTAAGGCTATCTAAGGCCATCATTGAACCCCGGTAGAAGCTCATTCCAATTTCTTGAAGGCGCTTGCTTTTGGAGTCAAGTTCGATATCGCCTTTCAGCGACTCCAAATAAAAGGGCAAGAGTAAAGACACAACATACTCCTCTTTAATCATCACAGAATCTGGCAAGACCAGTTTGAAGTCCATTTTCGCTTCGCCCATAAAATCCTCTCGAACTTCGGGCAAACGAAGCTTTTGGCCAATGTCCAAGCCCAGTTCAGACCCCGGGTTCAAAGCAACGACCTCATCTACTCGGTGTCCGTATAATTTCGATATACTATAAAGCGTTTCTCCAGCTTGAACAATGTGCGTTTCGAGTGAATCTTCTGCCGTTTCTGGAAGTTCCAAGGCCACGCTTTCGATCTCAATTTGCTTCGGGATTTTCAACTCAATTCCTTCTTTTAAACCAAGTTCAATACCAGGGTTAAGCCCAAGCATGTCGTTCATGTCAACGTTGTACTCTTTGCTGATGCTGTAAAGTGTTTCTTTCCGTTGAACACGGTGAATCATGAAACCGTTTTCAATTCTGATTGGGTTCTCCCAGCGGTCTTCATCGTAGCTTTGTGGCACTGGAATGTAGAGGGTTTGACCAATACTTAGTCCGTTTTCTACTCCCTTATTGTGTTTTTCAATAGCAGCTACATCAACTCCATAGAGTTTGGAGAGCGAATAGAGCGTGTGTCCGCTCGCTACTTGATGAACAAAAAATTCTTTTCCGTCTCGAATTTCAATCACCCGGTCTTGAGCAAAGCTTAAGGCAGCGTAAAGCGTGAAGATCAATACGAGGAGGACTGATTTCGACAAGTAGTTGAGCGTATTTCTTTTTTTCATTATTCCCATTCAATGGTTGCCGGCGGTTTACTGCTGATATCATAAACAACACGATTAACGCCTTTTACACGATTGATGATTTCATTCGAAACTCGTGCCAAAAATTCATAGGGCAGGTGACACCAATCTGCGGTCATACCGTCCGTTGAACTTACCGCTCTTAAAGCAACAGCTTGTTCGTAGGTTCTTTCATCGCCCATAACACCAACGCTTTGTACCGGGAGCAATATTGCCCCAGCTTGCCAAACCTCATCATAAAGTCCGGCATTTTTCAAACCATTGATCCAAATATGATCTACTTCTTGCAAGATACGCACCTTTTCTGGGGTGATATCGCCGAGAATCCTGATTCCAAGTCCTGGTCCCGGGAAAGGGTGTCGGCCTAAAATACTTTGTTTAATCCCCAAAGCTTTCCCTACTCGTCTCACTTCGTCTTTGAACAACAAGCGGAGCGGCTCAACCACTTCAAGTTTCATGTAATCTGGAAGTCCACCTACGTTGTGGTGGGATTTGATGGTTGCAGAAGGACCACCGCTAGCAGAAACTGATTCAATCACGTCTGGGTAAATTGTTCCTTGACCGAGCCACTTTGCGTCTGTAACCAGGTGCGACTCTTCATCGAACACCTCAATAAACACTCTTCCAATAGCTTTACGCTTGGTTTCAGGATCTTTTTCTCCCTTCAAAGCATCGTAGAAACGGTCGGCTGCACGCACCCCTTTAACGTTCAAGCCCATGTCTTTGTAGCTCTCGAGTACTTCTTCAAATTCGTTTTTACGTAGTAAACCGTTGTCTACAAAAATGCAGTGCAAGTGCTTGCCAATGGCTTGGTGTAAGAGCATGGCTGCTACAGAACTATCAACACCTCCAGACAATCCTAGGATAACTTTATCATTACCTAACTTGGCTTTCAGTCCAGCTACGGTCTCTTCAACAAAAGACATTGGCGTCCAATCTTGCTTGCATCCTGCGATGTTCACCACAAAGTTTTTCAGCAATGTTGCTCCATCGGTGCTGTGATATACCTCAGGGTGAAATTGAATACCGAAAGTTGTTTCACCTTCAATGGCATACCCTGCGTATGTCACATCACCTGTGCTACAGATGGTTTTAAAATTGGAAGGCACTTTTTTGATGGTGTCTCCATGCGACATCCAAACTTGTGATCCCTCATTCACTCCTTCGAGCAAAGGGTGTTGATCAACAAAAGCAAGGTTGGCTCTACCGTATTCGCGAATTTCAGAGGGGAGCACCTCTCCTCCACTTGATTGGGCGAGGTATTGCGCACCGAAACAAACACCTAAAAGTGGGAGTTTCCCGCGGTAGGCGCTCAAATCTGGTTTTGGTGCCTTTTCATCTCGCACAGAATGCGGACTACCAGAAAGGATAATGGCGCGCACGGAGTCGTCGATTTCTGGAGCTTTATTCCATGGATGGATTTCAGAGTAAACGTTTAGTTCACGGACTCTTCGGGCAATCAACTGCGTGTATTGCGAACCGAAGTCGAGGATAATGACCTTCTCTTGCATGCTGCAAAATTAGTCTTATTGATGATTGTGTAAAAGCGAGTTATTAACCTTTTATCCCAAGTGCATGAAATTTCTATTCTTCGTTACTTTGCAGCCACTATGCGCAGCCTATTAAAACAAGGCCTCAAGGGCCGAAAAATCATCCTTGCGAGTAAATCGCCAAGAAGACAAGAATTATTGAGAGGACTAGAGATCGACTTTGAAATTCGTGTAAAAGAAGTTGATGAATCTTTTGACCCTTCGCTTCAGGGTGCAGAAGTAGCTCGTTTTTTAGCCCAGGTGAAGGCGAGCGCTTTTCTTTCCAGCCTTCAGGAGGATGAAATTTTAATTACTTCAGATACCACGGTTTGTTTGGGCGATGAAATATTGAATAAACCTGCTGATAGAGATGAAGCCATCAGCATGCTTTCTAAGTTGAGCGGACAAACACACAGCGTCGTTAGTGCTGTTGCCTTAACAAGTGAAGCGAAGCAAGTTCTATTTCACGATGAAACATCAGTGCATTTCCGAGAGCTCACTTTAGAAGAAATCGAGCACTATGTTGATCATTATCGTCCTTTCGACAAAGCCGGGAGCTATGGTATTCAAGATTTTATTGGCTTTATTGGCATTGACAAAATGAACGGTTCGTATTACACCGTTATGGGCTTGCCACTTCACCTGTTATATCAGGAGTTGAGCAACTTTTAAACAGACGTTTAAGATTCCTTGGGAAAAATACCTTTAAGGTGGTATTGGTTTTTGACGAATTAGGAACGAATTTCGCTGTCTAATTTAGCCCCCGATAATGCTCAAAATAGCCCTAGTAGGAAATCCGAATTGCGGTAAGACGTCACTTTTCAACGTGCTTACAGGACTAAAGCAAAAAGTGGGCAATTTCGCTGGGGTTACTGTAGATAAAAAGTTGGGTTACTTCTCCTTGCCCTCGGGTGATAAAGTTCAGCTTACCGATCTTCCAGGAGCTTACAGTTTGTATCCCAAATCACTTGATGAGCAAGTCGTTCACGATGCTTTGTTGAACAAGGCTTCTCTTGAATCGCCT
Organism: Flavobacteriales bacterium; assembly: GCA_029238785.1. Classification (GTDB taxonomy): domain Bacteria; phylum Bacteroidota; class Bacteroidia; order Flavobacteriales_D; family Sanyastnellaceae; genus CALKGK01. The sequence continues at coordinate 40,278 of JAQWFN010000031.1, forward strand.
GAACTTGTAATCTTGGTTTTGGATGCCTCTAACTTGAAGCGCAACCTCTTTCTAGCCTCTCAAGTGATTGATCTTGGTTTGCCGGCGATTTGTGTTTTGAACATGACCGATTTGGCAGAAGATAAAGGCTTTCAAATTGATCTTGATGGACTCTCAGAAGCAATAGGCATTCCCGTGGTGACACTCAACGCCGCTACAGGAAAAGGAGTACAAGGTTTAAAGCAGGCCATTTCAGAAGGCAGGTATACGTCTGGTAAAAGCACCATCGACTTTAGTGCTTGGTTGGATGAAAGCGAAGCGAATACCCTTCCTGAGCTTCAAAACTATTCTCGTTTTCATGCGCTCGCTTCTTTGCCTTTACAAACTTGGATGAGCGAAAATGACAAATCGCTTTTGCAAGATGAATTTGCCCTTAAAGGGAAAAGTGAGAGTGAATGGCAGTTGTGGGAAATTAGTGAGCGTTATGTGTGGATCAATCAGGTTCACAAGTCTTTTGTGCACCGACCAGGAAGAAGCGAGAAAAGTGCTTTGATGACCAAACGTTTAGACAAAGTACTCACCCACAAAGTGTGGGGAACGCTCTTCTTTCTTGGGGTGTTTTTCTTGTTGTTTCAAGCTGTATTTACCGTTGCCGCCTACCCCATGGAGTGGATTGATGCCGGAATGGCTTGGCTGATAGAAAGCGTTGGAGCCGCTTTGCCTTCAGGTTTATTGAACAGCTTTATTACCGATGGCATCTTAGCCGGATTAGCAGGTGTGGTGATTTTCATTCCTCAGATCATGATTCTTTTTGGCTTGATTACCGCTTTGGAAGACAGTGGTTACATGACGCGCGTGAGCTTCATTAACGACCGATTATTGAGCAAAGTAGGTTTGAACGGAAAAAGCATTGTTCCTTTGGTTGGTGGATTTGCCTGTGCTGTTCCTGCTGTTATGGCTGCACGAAGCATTGAGAATGTGAAAGAGCGTTTGCTCACCATCTTCATCACCCCCTTGATGAGCTGCTCTGCTCGCTTGCCCGTTTATGTTTTCTTGGTGGCTTTTATTGTTCCGAATGAGCGCCTTTTTGGATTGATTAACCTTCAGGGTTTATTCATGTTGGGCTTGTATTTATTGGGGATTGTGATGTCTGGAATGGTGGCTTGGGTGATGAATAAGTTCATCCAGCAAAATCAGCGTTCAACCTTCGTAATGGAGCTGCCTTTGTTCAAAAAACCAAGTTTTAAAAACATTGCAAGCAGCATGTGGGCGAAGGGGAGAACATTCGTTACCGAAGCAGGTAAAGTGATTATGGTGGTATCGATGATCCTTTGGGTATTGAGTAGTTTTGGTCCGGGCGACACCTTTGAGAACATCGAGAAAAAATATCAAGACAGCGCTTATGTGGATGGATTGAGTCAAGAAGAAATTACAGTTCAAGTAAACAGCGAAAAATTGCGTGAGAGCTATGCTGGACAAATGGGTCGCTTAATTGAACCCGCAATTGAACCACTTGGTTTTGATTGGAAAATTGGTATCGCCTTGATTACATCATTTGCGGCACGAGAGGTGTTTGTTGGCACCATGAGCACCATCTATAGTGTAGAAGGAGATGAAGCCCACAGCATTAAAGAGTTGCAGGATAAACTCATGAACAAAATCGACCCGAATACGGGAAAGGCTGTTTTCTCGAGGGCTACAGCTTTAAGTTTGGTGATCTTTTATGTCTTCGCCATGCAATGCATGAGCACTGTGGCCATTGTAAAGAAAGAAACCGGTGGTTGGAAATGGGCCTTAGCGCAATTGGTATTTCTAACTGTTTTGGCTTATGTGGCCAGTTTAATCACCTACCAAATCTTCGCTTAAACCTTTGCTTGGAGTTCAGGAAGAAGTCTTACCATAATGTGCTTCGCATCACGCTTGCGCAAACTTAGTTTGTAGCCAGAAAGCGTAATGGCAATAGGGTCGCCAAGCGGGGCGATGTGATCTAAGCGAAGTTCTTCACCAGGAAGACAGCCCATCTCCATCAATTTTGTCACCTTTTCAGGGTGATTCACTTCTGCAATGATACCGCGTTCTCCAGGTACTAATTCAGACAAGGCTTTGATTTTAGCTTCCATGCGTCAAAGGTAGTTCGGAAATGTTTCCCTCATCATCCCCTTTTCAAGGTATTTTGCGTTTTCCCTTTATTTCAGATTTTTTGAAATGCTAAAGTGGAATTCGCTTCCTTCTCCAAAAACAGAAGTAACATCTATCTCTCCACCATGCAGTTCAATAATCTTTTTGCAATGAGCTAATCCAATACCCGTTCCGTCGAACTCACTTCGCGAATGGAGTTTTTGAAAAATGAGGAAAACACGTTCGAGGTAGGCTTCTTCGATACCGATGCCGTTGTCTGTAAGTGTGAAATTCCAAAAGCTTGCATTTTCGCTACAAGAGAGATGAATCTTGGACATTTCGTTTGGTTTTCTAAATTTCAGAGCGTTAGAAAACAAGTTTAATAAGAGGAGGTGCAACTCACTTTTACTGCCTTGAACTAAGGGCATTTCATCCCAAGAGATGGCCACCTTTATTTTGTTAGTAATGGCTGAAAGGTCGTGCATTATTTCAGAAACCGTAAGATTGAGGTCTACTCGTTCAAACACACTCTTGTTTCCCAATTTGGAATACTCCAGGATGTCTTGAGTTTGTCTGCTCATCCTTCTTGCAGCAGTATTAATAAATCCTAAGTGGGTTTTAGCTTCTAAGATTTCATCTTCACTTAGGTCGCCAATTAAGGTTTCTTGGAGAATTTCAGAAAATCCAATGAGGGTTCTCAAAGGTTCCTGAAGATCGTGCGAGGTGAGGTAAGCAAATTGCTCAAGGTCTTTGTTTGATCGTTCTAAGGATTCTAGCGCTTCGTGCTTGTCTGTAGTGTCTCTTAATACGATAATGGCATAAAGTGCCTCCCCAGCATTGGGATCTTTAGCTAAGGAAATGGTAAAATTCGCCCAGAACAATTGCCCATCTGCATCCTTGAATTCCTTTTCTTCTTGAAAAGAACTTTTTTCTTCATTAACAACATCAAAAAAAGCAGCTTCCAAACTTGCTCTGCTTTCAGAGGGAAAGAAATCGAACAAGCACACCGCTCGCTTATCTCCTTCGTCTTGAATCTTGAAGAGGGTATTGAGCATGGAGTTGGATGAAGTAATTAATCCATCTGGAGAAACCAGCGCCATTCCAACACCGGCATTTGCAAATGCTGTTCTAAATCGTTCTTCGCTAGACCTAAGGGCAATTTCAAATTGTTTTCTTTCGGTAATGTCGACATGACTCCCTACGGCTCTCAAAGGAGCTCCATTCTCATCCCACTTGATTACCTTTCCTTTGCACCATACCCAAACTGTGCTTCCGTTCTTGTGCTTGTACCTCACTTCACAAGTGAAAGGTATCTCACCTCTGCTTGCCACATGTGCCTCAAAAGCCGCGAATGTGATACCTAGATCTTCCGGAAACATAATGCGCTGCCATGACTCAGGAGAATTTTCCATCTCGTGGTCTTCATAACCAAACATTTCTTTGAAAGTAGGACTTAAGTATTCCTGATTGGAAGGAATATCCCAATCCCAATAGCCCGCAAGTGTTCCTTCAATAACAGATTGAAGCACTTGATTTTTGTCTGCAAGCTCTTGTTTTACCAAGAACAATTCATCTTCTAGAGAATTGAACTTAGGTTGTGATGTTTGTGGCATCTGAGTTTGGTTAAGCGTTTCAGTTAAGTTAGCGAAAGGTCGGGAAATTTCTAGAAAAAGGAAAACCCTTTAAAACAATTGGTTTGAGCACTTTTCAGCCATTATTGTTCACTCATTTTACCTTATATACTGCGAGCTCCGTATTTGCGTGAAGGAGTTCAAGTTCCTGATGCCAATTGGCGAGGTCTTTTCCTAGGGTTACAACAAAGCCCAAGTCTTTGCTTTTGTATTCGTTCAGCTCTTTCGCATCAAGGTCAAAGTTCATGCTTGTCCAGCCCTTTCTTTTCAGGGTGAGTAGCGCTCCATTTGGACTGCGATCGCCAATAATTAAGAGACGAGCATCCTTATGGATACCTAAGTCATCGAGGTAAGGCAACAAGTGTTTAGCTTGTTTTGATGAAATGGCATAGTATTCATCTTCGTGTGAAAAGCGTTGCGCTAGTTTTGTGTGTGCATAGTTGATACTCAGAACGCTTATTGCAGCAAGTGCTATGGGTAAAACCATTTTCCATTTCTTGCTTGAAAGGGCTTCGCGAAGCAAAAAAACCGACCCGAGGACCAAGAAGAACAAAGCCGGAAGTAGGTTTAAAATGTAATAGTCGTGATCTTTGAACTGCACATAAAACAAGGCAAAGTAAGACAAGGAGCCCAGTACCATTAAGATCAAAAGTGGCGCTATTTTTCCTGGTATCTTTTTGATCAAGGCCAAGGCAATCAGCAGTAGCGCCATGAATACGTGCCAAGTGCTCATGTAATAATATTCGGCTCTCCAAAACCCCGTAATGTAGCCCCAAACCTCTCCTATTCCGGCTGAATTTAGCGACCATATGGGCAAGGCAGAGGTCAAGAAATACTCATCGTGGTGCACGGTGTTGTAATCAATCATAAAGCTATTCCACATCAGGATGGCCATCAAGCAGAAAAAAAACAAGCCCAGGATACCCGCATAATTTCTAAAGAACAGCTTCAAATCGCTTCGATGCGTGAAGAGGAGAAAACCTGCGATGGCTAGAGGATGAATGAAGAAGGTAACTTTCAGTAGCGCTGCTAAACCGAAGAAACTCATCGAGCAATACAAGCTCTTTTTAGTTTGGTTTACCCAGTATTTTGCAAAGGAATGCCATCCAAGGAGCGTTAGGGCAAAAGCACTAGAGTCTGGCAGAAAGTTGGCCGAATAATAAAGCAGAACCGTTGACGAAATCAGCCAAAACCCAAGAATGAGGGTGTATACTTGGTTTTTAAAAATAAGGTAGATGGTTTTAAAGAAGGCCACAAAACCGGATGTCATGAGCAATAGGCTTATTGTACGAAGCACTGCAGGATGTTCACCTGTAGTTTGATAAATCAAGGCTGTAAGGTAATAGAGCAGTGGAAATTCACAGGCGGCTTTGGCATCATCACTTTGCAGGTTAAAGAGTCCGGGCGAAAAGAAATCCATCCCAAAATGGTAGTAGTGACTAGCGAAGGAGAGGCTATCTGTTTGCCTTACAAAGTGCAATCCAAAGGGCTCAAGTAAAAGAACAGAAAAAACACCCATGATCGCATAAAAGCAAAGTATGAGTGTTAAGTACAGTAAACTTGAGCTGCCTTGAACAAAGGATTTCATGCTGTAAAGTTAGGCTTTTAGACAGCACTTACTTTCAACTAGTTGACTTTCGCGTTCAATCGATCTTGGAAAGCTTGGGGGGAATCATTGTGCATTCTTTTGAAGAGGTGATTGAAGTAGGAGCGATTTTCAAAGCCGCATTCGATATACACTTCTTTGATGGAGTGCTGCGGATTCTTGAGCATTTTACTCGCTTTTTGGAGTCGCTCCGTATTGATGAAATCCACAGGCGACATACCCATTTCGTTTTTAAAGACCTTCCGGAAATTCGACTCGCTCATGCAGGCCATACCGCTCAGTTGGTTTATGGTAAACGACTGGTGAAGGTTTTTCTTGATGAAGTCGATGACGTGGGCTAATCTGCAATTCGTGCTATTTTCAGCCGCATTTTTGAGGTGCTTGCTGGTGGTGAAGCCGCTTACAACGAAGGTTTAGAAGGCGGATATTACATTCAACCCACCATCTTGAAGGGGAACAATAAAATGCGTGTTTTTCAAGAGGAGATTTTCGGACCAGTGCTTTGTGTGACCACGTTTAAGGACGAAGCCGAAGCCATTGAAATCGCTAACGACACCCTGTATGGTTTAGGCGCTGGTGTATGGACAAGAGACACGCATCAGGCTTATCAAATTTCAAGAGCAGTTCAGGCGGGGCGATTTTGGGTGAATTGCTACCACGCTTATCCAGCACATGTGCCTTTTGGTGGATACAAGAAATCGGGAATTGGCAGGGAAACGCACAAGATGATGTTGAACCACTACCGTCAAACCAAAAACATGTTGATTTCTTGCGACAAGAAGGCACTTGGATTCTTTTAATCGAAACTAAAACAGGCCTGTGGGATTTGCTCACAGGCCTTTTACTTTAAAGACCTATTTTGAGATGATTGTAAGACGAGTTAGTATCAGCCAAGAAGCAGAAGCTTTGTTGAACAGTTTAAAAGCGCAGTACAAAGACCTTATTTTTCATCAGAGCGAAGGTTGTTGTGATGGCTCAGCCCCCATGTGTTTGCCCAAAGCCGACTTCTTTATCGATGAGACCGACTATTATTTGGGAAGCATCGCTGGGTGTGACTTCTTTATTGCTGCAGATCAGTTTGAGTATTGGCAATACAGCCACTTGTATATTGATCTTGTTGAAGGGCGAGGTTCAAGTTTTTCGATTGAGATTCCTATAGGGTATCGTTTCATTACCAAGGCTGTTCAGGCGCTTCACCTTACACAACCCGCGGTTTCCATTCAATTAAAAAAGCTTCAGGATCAGTTTGACATCCCCTTAACTGAGGTGGTGGGTAGAAAAATTTACATTACTGATTTCGGTTATGAGATTGCTGCCTCGGCTGATCGAATTATGAATGAAGTGCTCGACATCAAGCATCGGGCGGCGGCGCATCAAGGTCGTTTAAGCGGACGATTGAAATTAGCCATTGTGTCTACTGCGAAATATGTGATGCCTTTTTTCTTGAGTGATTTTTTATCGCGAAATGAGGATGTTGAATTGGAGATGGATGTCACCAACAAAGCCAAAGTACTCGAGAGTTTAGCCGCTAATGAAGTTGATTTTGCCTTGGTTTCTGTGCTTCCAGAGCAGCTTCAATGCGAAAAGGAAACCCTCATGGAAAACAGGCTCTATCTTGTTGGTCCGGCAGCCGCTGTTGTATCAGAAAACGACGATGTGCATCTTTTGGAAGGACTCCCGCTTATTTTTCGCGAACCCGGTTCAGCTACGCGCAGGGCCATGGAAGAATTCATCAATAGTCAGGAGCTCCAAGTGAATGTAAAGATGGAGCTGACGAGCAATGAAGCCGTTAAACAAGCGGTGATTGCCGGCTTGGGATTCAGCATCATGCCCCTCATCGGAATCCGCAATGAACTTAGTTCTGGTAGATTAAAAATCATTGAGATGCCCGGTTTGCCTTTGGTCACATCCTGGAATTTAATCTGGCTGAAAGGAAAACAACCGGCTGTGGTGGCAGAAGCGTTTCTAAAACATCTAAGAGAAAACAAGGCGAGCATTATTGAAGAAGCCTTTTCTGGGTTTTAAGACCGAGATTCGGGAGACGGGAGACGGGATTCGGGATTCGGGAGACGGGAGACGGGAGACGGGAGACGGGATTCGGGAATCATGCGAAAATCTGAAAAGTGCCAACGAATATTCAAAGGTGACCTTGCTTAAAACATATATTATCAACTTTGATGAAAACGAAAGCCATGGCTAAATTATTCAGCAAGAAAAAATTCTTTTTAGGTGTTATTATCTTACTTCTTTTGGGATTTCTGTTTCCAGAAAACTTCAAAATGCCAGTCGATGGAGCAAACATGGGTGATTACAATCAAAAAAGCTTTTGGTTTTATCCTTGGGGGAAATCCACTACCCATAAAGGCATAGATGTTTTCGCCAAAACAGGAACCCGCTTGAATTCGTCTACCAACGGCATGGTGCTCTACGCGGGAGAAATTCAAGTGGGAGGAAAAGTTGTTGTGGTACTTGGACCAAAATGGCGCTTGCACTATTATGCCCATTTGGATGAAATCGACACCCACGCTTTGAGCATTGTAGGTTCATCAACACAAATTGGGCGTGTTGGTAGCTCGGGAAATGCCGCTGGAAAACCTCCCCACCTTCATTACTCAATCATGACTCCCCTGCCTCACTTTTGGAAAATGGATGACGATCATCAAGGATGGAGAAAGATGTTTTACGTAGACCCTACTCCGCTTTTAAACAACTGTTTTGAGTAGTCAGCTTTCAGTCGACATCGTTTTCACTTGCGTCCTGATTGTGCTGTTCCTCTTCAAAATGCACCTTGCTCGAATCTTCGCTCAAACG
>JAQWFN010000055.1 GCA_029238785.1 Flavobacteriales bacterium
GAGCTTCCTTAGAAGGCAATTCTCCCGAAAGGTACTTGCGAATTTCTTCAGCGGATACGGTATTATTTTGTGCTTCTGATTTCATCGTTTTTCAAGCATTAGCTGCAAGTTTCGTTTGCCGTTTTGAATGTAACTCTTCACTTTTTTCAAGTCAAAACCGGTACGTTCAACAATTTCTTGGTAACACAATTCGTCCAAGTAAAAGAGCTGAATACAAGTGGCTTGATGTGGTTTCAATTGACTCAAGGCACCTTCCATTTCGAGCAATTTTTCTTCGAGCTGAACCTTTTGCGCTACTTCGTCTGCACTCTTATCTTCGAGTTCTTTGATGATTTCTTGCGGACCCCTTTTCTTTCGCAATTGCATCAGGCATTGGTTCTTCACCACCACATAAAGCCAGGGTTTGAACTGCTGCACGTCCTTCACGAGGAGCTCTTTCAAGAGTTTTTCGAAGACTTGCATTACGATATCGTCTGCATCGCTCGTGTTTTTTAAATACTTCATTGCCGTACCAAATGCCAAATGGGCATGCCTTTCATAAAGCACACCCACCAGCTTTTTATCTTGGTTTTCACGATAGGCCACAATCAGGGCTTCATCGCTCAATGAGTTGATATTTTTTCTTCTTCCTATCAAGGTTGGCTAGCAATCCATTCGTTGTAAAGGTCAAAATAATTTTTCGATTCAATCACAATAACACCTCCAGTGAGATCTCCATACTTAGCAGGCACTCCACCGGTGTAAACCGAAATCGACCCAATTCCACTGGCCGGTAAGCTCCGAAAATTTCCGGTGATTTTCATCCCATCAACCATATATTGAACGGCATTTGATCGAGAACCGCGGAAATACAGTTCTCTTCCGTCGGCACTGGAACTTACTCCAGCAGTCATGGTGGTAACAATGGCTTGGATGTTTCGTTTTGCCGGGCTGTTTTTGATCATGTCCGCAGTTACCGTGATTTTCGAAGCCTCTTCTGGGTCGATGAGGGGCACCGTGTAAGTAATGATCTCGATTTCCGGACCCATAAACGTGGCCACTTCCATGCTTTGATTTTTCACGTAAGTGATTTGATCTGGATCAACGCGAACACTGGTAATTTCTTTGCTCACATAACCTATAAAGGAGATGTTGAGGTTGTAAATTCCAGCTTTGAGGGGCTTGATGATGAACTGACCATCAATGTCGGTCATGGCGCCAATTTGCTGCTCGCCGGCGGTCACAAATACATTCGCTCCAATGAGTGCTTGATTGTTCTCGTCAAACACTTTTCCTCTGATTTCCCCAAAGGTGCTTTGTGCGTTGCTCAATACTCCAATGAGGAGAAAGGCGATAATACTAAGTGCATTTTTCATAAGATGATTTTTAAAGTTTCTTGAAGCGGTTCTCACCAAGAGGATGCAAGACAAATCATCATTCCACAAAAAAAAATGAACATTTCTAAAAAAGATTGCTCTCATACAACCATTGCTTGGTTTTATTAGTCTTTTGGACACTACAATACTTCTAATTATGAATCACTTACGTTTATTAAGCGCTTTCATCTGCTTGCTTTTTGTGAATGTTGCCCTTGCACACGGACCAAGATCTTCTTTTGAATTCATTGAAAATCAGTCGCAATGGAATGATTTAGTGCACTTTAGAGCAAGAATGGGAGGGAGTAGTGTTTTTCTAGAAAAGCACGCTTTCACCTGGAGTTTGATTCATCCAGAAGATTTGCTTTTGGTGCACGACGCTCAACAATTAACACCAGAAGAACAAGCAAACGTCTTGCTTAGGGGTCACGCCTATAAGGTGAATTTTCTCGGGGCGAATGAAAATACAAGCTTAAGTGGGGAAGAAGAGAAGTCGCATTACTACAACTTCTTCATTGGTGATGATGAAAGCAAATGGGCTTCAAAAGTACCTGCTTTCGGTGCGGTGAAGTATGAATCACTTTGGGATGGGATTGGAATGCGTGTGTACAACAGCTCAAGCCATTTTAAATATGACTTTTTAGTAGCGCCTGGCGCAGATGCAAGTCAAGTGCGTTTTGAATATGAAGGAATCGATGCAGTAACGCTTGTTGATGGCGACCTCCGCTTTGAAACCAATGCAGGTACCATCATCGAACAAGCGCCTTTCGCTTACCAAATGAACGGAACAAGCATGGAAGAGGTGCTTTGTCATTACACTTTGGTGAACGGTGAGGTGGGTTTTGTTTTTCCTGAGGGTTATGACCAGTCGCGATTGCTTACCATAGACCCCATCGTTATTGCAAGTACGCTTTCGGGAAGTGACGGTGCAAGTAATTACGGACACTGTGCAGCTTTCGATATTGCTGGAAATATTTATACCGGTGCCATTGCCTTCGGTGCCGGGTATCCAACTACTACTGGAGCGTTTCAGGAAGCATTCTCTCCTGGAGGTGGTTTTGGAGTTGATATCGCTTTGAGCAGGCTGAATCCCGACGGTACAGATCTTATCTACGCCACTTTCTTAGGTGGAGATGGTGGAGATTACCCGCACTCACTCATCATCAACGATCAAGGGGAACTGTACGTTTATGGTTCAACGGACTCGCAGAATTATCCTACTTCTGCTAGTGCCTATGACGACACAGCAAATGGAGGCATTGATATTGTTATTAGTCGCTTCAACACCGATGGAACAGCCCTCCTCGGATCAACTTATGTGGGTGGTTCTGGAACGGATGGACGAAATCAATTTTCAAACAATTACGGCGACCAATACCGTGGAGAGATTTTCTTAACCCAAGACGGCTTGCCCGTTGTTGCATCTAATACAGCGAGTGATAACTTTCCAACTTCGATTGGTGCTTATCAAACGAGCTACGGTGGTGGTGGTCAGGACGCTGCCGGACTCAAATTCAATGCTTCTTTAAGCAACCTCTTGTGGTCGAGCTACTTCGGTAGTACTGGTGATGACGTTGGTTTAGGTATTAGAACTGCGGAAAACGGCGACATTGTGATTTGCGGTACAGGAGGGGCTGGTTTACCAACAACTGCGGGCAGTTATCAAGCTGCTCTAGCGGGAGACCGAGATGGATTTATTGCGCGATTTAATGGCGCAGGGAACACCGTTATTGCTTGTACTTATTTTGGTACTGATGCACTAGATCAATGCTTCTTTATTGATTTGGATAATGATGAAGATGTTTGGGTTTACGGACAATCAGCGGGAGACATGCCCATCATAGGTGATGTGTTTAATCAGCCAGAAGGCTCGCTTTTTGTAACGAAATTTAATGGAGCTTTGAGTAATGTTGAGGTATCCAGTCGAATTGGTGAAGCCAGCTTTTTTGGCGGATCAGCTGCGGTTCCTGTAGCCTTTTTGGTTGATCGTTGTGACAATATTTACATCAGTGGCTATAGCGCACAAAATGGACTGCCCATCACAGACGATGCGGTTTACGATAATGGGGGATTTTACCTTGCGGCATTTGGTATAGACATTTCAACACTGGAATTTGGAACTTACTACCCCTCCAATCACGTGGATGGTGGAACTTCTCGTTTTGATAAGAATGGTATTGTTTACCAAGGGGTATGCTCTGGTGGCGATTTCCCAACCAACGCAGATGCTTGGGGGCCGGTTCAAAATACCGGTTGGGACATCGGGGTTTTTAAAATGGACTTTGAAGTGTCAGGAGTTAATGCCAGTTTAACGGCAAGTGCAGAAGCCTTGAACGGTTGCGCTCCACACAACGTGGATTTTCAAAACTATTCGGTAGGAAACATTTTTGAATGGGACTTCGGCGATGGGTCTCCTGTTTCTAATGAATTCGAACCCTCACATGAGTTTACAGAACCAGGTGTTTATGAGGTGCGTTTGATCTCTAGTGATGAGTTCTCATGCAACCTTGCAGATACGGCTTATATCGACATTCAAGTAAGTGTGCCAACGGATTTTCAGGCTTCATTTACGACCACCTTGAACTGTGAAGACTTGAGCATCACTACACAAAACGAAACAGGTGTAGATTGGTTAGACTACACTTGGGACATGGGCGACGGCACCATTCTAGAAGGTGTTGATGTTACTCACTTTTACGAAGAGGAAGGAGATTACACCATCACCCTATCTGCTGTAGATAACGGTTGTGAAGGAGATGATGAGGCTACCCAAGATGTGAGCATTGTTGGCGCCGTTCAAGCAGAAATTGCAGCAAGCGAATCAGAAGGCTGCGGTGAATTGGAAGTTAATTTCACCAATACAAGCAACGGCTTAACTTACGAATGGAATTTTGGCGATGGTAGTGAGCTTGTGTCACTGGAAGAACCAACACACATTTTTACCGGACCAAATACCTTCCAAGTACAACTCGTTGCCTTTCACCCAGAAAGCTGCAACCTGAGCGACACCACTTACCTCGAAGTTAACGTTGGGGCGCTTCAAGTGCTTGAATCAGACTTCGCCCTCTTCCAAAGCGATTGTGAAACTTTAGAGGTAACGGGAGAGGAAAATGCCATTGGCGAAAACCTAACGTTCTCGTGGAACATGGGCGATGGGACACTTTACGACACGCCAAACATTGTTCATCAATACGACGCAACTGGCTTGTACAACGTTACCCTCGTGGTGGCAGATGAGCTTTGTGATATTGAAGCTACGAGCAACCTGGATGTGAACGTACAAAACGAAGTAACGGCTCAAATTGGCAATGATGAGTTGTCGGCTTGCAACCCCTTCAATGTAGAATTCATGAACCAAAGTGCAGGAAGCAGTTTTACCTGGGATTTTGGCGATGGAAGCCCTACTTATGAAGGCCAGTTTGCATCTCACGAATATGCTGAAGCAGGGAATTATACGGTAACCTTGATTGTGGAAGGCACAGGAGCATGCGAAGGTTTAGACGTCACCACCATCGATGTGGAAGTGATTCAAACGCCTACCATTACTTCTATTTTTGAGTTGAACCAAATTGGTGCTTGCGAAAGCCTTGAAATTGAAACCAATAATTTGAGTGTTGGAGACAATTTGGTCTACCAATGGATCATCGAGAACGACGTGTATAATGATGAAAACACCAGTCACACCTTCAATGGTGCCGGCACTTATTCAGTGCAACTCAATATTTCAGAACCGGTGTGTAATACCACCAGTACTTCAAGTCAGGAAATCGAAGTGGTTCCGGGCATTGACTTCAATTTCCCGCCAGACCAGCCTTTGTGTTATTATGAAGATGGAATTCAGCTGATGAGCGGCATCGACCCAAATGCAGCAGTGGAGTGGTCTACCGGAGAAACGAGTCACGAAATTTATGTCACCGAACCGGGCGACTATTTAATTACGGCCACAGTAAATAATTGCACTGATATTGATGGAATTACTGTTTACCCCGTTCAGAAAGTAGATGCAGATAATGAAATTACTACTTGTGAAGGAACTCAGGCGAGGCTGGAGGTGCCCTACGCTGAAAGCAGCAATGTTGAGTGGTGTGATGGAGAAGGTGTGGAGTTCATTTATGTTGATGAACCCGGCTCGTATTGCTATACCTTCAGAGATGAGTTTGGCTGTTTGCAAGACGGAAGCATTGAGGTAGTTCATATTGATCGCGAAGCGCGCATTTTTATTCCGAACAGCTTCACCCCAAATAACGATGGTATTAATGATGTTTTCAAACCAGAAGGCGAAGGTTTTAGCGAGTACAAATTGACGGTTTGGAACAGATGGGGAGAGTTGGTTTTCGAAAGCCTGCAAGCCGATGAGTTTTGGAACGGGAACCACCAAGGTGGTGAGTATTTTGTTCAGGACGGTTTGTATAATTTCAGAATGGAGTATCAGTCGACTTGCGATTCTGAGACCAAGATCAAGACCGGCTTTGTTAATGTGTTGAGGTAGGCTATAAAAAGTTGGCGAATGCGAGAGGTCGAATAGGAGGAGGAAGAACTGATTTAAGTCGCGAACGTAAGGGTCTCTTCGCTTAAAGACGGGCTTTGTTCCCTATTAAACGCAACTTGGCCCTCGCGGGCCCCACCCTAGACCCCCACCCCCGCCTGCCATCCAGCATTTCGAAGATAGGATGCAAGCGTCTTGCTTTGCAAGCTTTTCCAGCTGCATTTTGTAGATGATTACCCTCACTTTGTAAATGAATCAAAGCCCTCAAGCACAAAACAAAACTCGCTGCAAAACAAGGCCTCATTTCAAACAAAACAAGCACAAGAAATCAAGAGCGAAAAATTAATTGAAAGCAGGTGCTACTTTACAATCCAACTCATGGGATTCTGAGGAGTTCCACCAGTAGCGGTGATTTTCCAAATCTCTAAGTGAGCCACCGACTTCCCGTTTTCTGAAAGCACCTTGCCAATGGCTTGGCGAGCATTCACCGTGTCGCCTTTCTTTAAACTTACGTTCTTTAAACCGGTGTAAACGGTTTTGTAAGCCCCGTGGGTGATAATGACGTTCTGACCAGCGCCCGGGATATTAAAAACAGATGTTACCGTGCCACCGAAAATGGCCATTACCGCTGCATCAGCCTCTGTGGCAATGTCAATTCCTTTACTATCAATGGTAATTCCGGCAAGAGTAGGGTGGGCTTGTTGTCCGAATCGACGAGTAATTACCCCACGTGCAACAGGCCATGGGAGCTGTCCTTTGTTCTTCTCAAAGTTTTGGGAGATGATCACACCTTCCGGACTAAGTGCGTATTTCCCGTCGTTGGCCTTGCGCTCACCAGCAAGTTCCAAAGCAATCATTTCTTCAATTTTCTTGTTGATGCGCTGACGCTCTCGTTCTTGCTCTTGCTGTTGGGCTTTTAATTCTCCTTCTTGTTGCTGAAGCTGGCTGAGGCTTTTTTGCTGCTTTTCCTTGTCTTTGGCAAGTTGTTCTTTTTCTAAGGCTTGTTGTTCTGCCAAGCTTGTTTTCTCGAGCTTATCGGCTTCTAAGGCGCTTATTGTGTTGTGAAGCTCAATTTGGGTTTCCTCGATTTCTTCGGCCTGTTCTTTTCTAACTTCGCTATAATTCTGGATGATTTTGAAACGCTTGTAAGCTTGATTGAAGTCGTCTGCTGAGAAGATATACATCAATGCGTCGTGTGACTTCTGGTTCTTATACGCTTGCTGAATCATCAAAGCATATTCTTGCTTCATGGCTGCAATGCGCTCTTCTAAGATTTGAATGTCTCCTTCGCGAAGCAAAATCTCCTCATCAATGTTTTTTACCTCACGTTGCATGTTGCTCAATAACTGCTCGCGATAGCTGATTTGCTGTTTGAGGATGAGCATCTGCTGATTAACGCCCGCCTTCGAATTTTGATTTTCGGTGATGAGCTTTTTGGTTAACTCAAGCCGACGATTGAGCTCGTCTCGCTTTTTCTGGAGTTCGGTCTTACTCTGAGCAAAACCAGCAGTACCCAAGGCAATCGCCATGAAAAGAAAGCAAGCTCTAAGTAGCATCTTATATGTTTGTTTTTCGCTCAAAATCTTTCGGAATCTCAAAAGGGAAGTCGTACTCTTTGCTGGTTTTAATGCGGTTGATCTCCATCTGTAAAGTCTGAGATGCCGTTAAAGAACTAATGATCAAACGGGTAATTTCTGGATAGGATTGCCCTTCAATGGTTTTGAAGTTTTCGTGCTCCACAATTACGGATCTTCTGTAATACAAGTCATCGAAAACACTGCGCTCGAGTCGATAATCAATGCCATCAAACCAATATCGTTTCACCAATAAATCTTCCTCATCAGTGCGCTTCTTGATGCGTTGGTAGCGTTTGTAATCCAAATCTACCTCCAAAGAATCGTCGGGCTCGACGTCTTTCTCGTCTGTACCCACTACTTTTTTCAGTTTGCGGTTGTATTTAGAGATCAACATGTACTGCTGATCGTCGATGCGCGATTTGTACTTGTCTTCACCCTGCTCCAAACCAATGGCGTTTCCAACAAGGAGGTTCTGAACCATTTCAAAGTCAATGTCGGTTTGCGCCATTTCCGTGAGCATGGAAAAATCACCCAAATAATAATACTTATCTCCAGGCACCTTACTCAAGAGCTTTAAGGAGTCTGGGGTAATTACCAAGCGTGCCACTTCTACACCAAGAGCTGGAGAAATGCTCACCCAAATAATGCTGTCTTTTCTAATACGTATGTTGGCTTTAAAAGAGGTTTTCTTCTCGCCGTCATCGAGGTCGGCAGAAACCTTTAAACCAAGCCACTCAAAGTCGAAGTAATTCTCCGCATACTTGTTGAGAATGGCTCCAGAGCTTTTGTTTTTAAGCGGCTTTCCTTTCGATACCCTTCGCTGATTGCTGCACGAAGCAAGCAAAACCACCGAAAGGAGGAAGGAAATGAAGAAGTATGTTTTCTGCTTATTCAGCATAGTACGTTTTATCTGCAATTTTTCTGTCTAAAACAGCATTGCCTGGTCCAATTTGTTTCGCGGCTTTCCATTGCTCCAGAGCAGCGGCTTTCTTATCTAAGTGGTACAAGATATCTGCATAATGTTCAACAACCACGCCATCTTGATCTCCACCGTGTTGAAGTGCTTTCTCAATCCACTTCAAGGCTTCAGCATAATCGCCCTTCACAAACAAGACCCATGCATAGGTGTCTTCAAAAGTAGCACTTGCCGGGCTAAGTTCATTTGCTCGTAAACTATACTTTGCAGCTTTCTCAAGTTGATCTTTTCTCAAACTCAAGTAATAAGCGTAGTTGTTTAAGGTGGACGCGTCATTCCCATTCAATGAAATGGCCTTTTCAAACCACTTGTCTGAATTGCTCCAGTCTTCTAACTGGTGATAGCTCTCGCCAAGAGCTCCAGCAAATTGAGAAGACAAAAACACATCGCCAAAAACGAGCACTTCGCCAGATTTTAAGGTCTTAATTGCAGCAGAGTGATTGTCTAACTGCTGTTGTGCTATTCCCTTCCAAAGGTAAGCTTGAGGCTGATTGGGGAAGGAGAGAATGGTTTCATTACTGTGCAACTCTAAGGCGCTCCAGTCTTGCAATTCAATGTCTATGGAACACAACTGCATCCATAATTCAAACTGTGCTGGTTTTATGGCAAGAGCCTCACTGTAAGCCGCTTGCGCTTCGGCATACATTCCCATTTGCGTGTAATAATCGCCCGAAATGGCATGTGCCAACTCGTTGTTTTTGTGCTTTTCGCGAAGCAAATCCAAAACAGCACTTACCTCTTCTTTATTTTCAACTTTTAAATAGCCCGGAGGAAATACTTTGAGCAAGGCATTTTGCTTGGCTTCATAACTAGCGTCATTACTAAAGATACCAATATTCAAAGCTTGGAGTGCGGCTTCTTTTTTTCCTTGACGATGATAAAATGCAGCAAGCTCGAGGTGAATGGGTCCGTTGTTGGGCGATGCAGCAGCCATCTGTTCCAACAAGCTGAAGGCTTCGTCTCCTCTGCCCAAGCTTTGGAGTACCTGAACTTTTCGTTCTATCCATAGGATTTCGTTCGGATCTTTTTCGAGAAGTGTATTGAGCTCTTGCAACACTTCTTCACCGCTACCAATTTTTTGGAGCAGGTCGAGCTTTTGTAAACTGGTTTCTTCGTTATGACCAAAGCGGTTTTCCATTGCCGTATAAGCAGCGATGGCTTCTTGGGGGCGTTGTAAGAAGATGTAATTGTTGATGAGCTGGTAGTACTCGTCTACAGTAGCATCATCCCGCTTGGTGATCCAGATATTGTCTTTTAGCGCGGCCTCGAGCTCTCCAGAATTTAAAAGGTATTCCGCTCTGGCTGCTCTGTACCAGCGGTTTTCTTCGTCTAAAGAAACGGCCTTATTGATGTATTCAACTGCTAAACCACTGTTGTTTTGAAGAAAGGCAATGCGCGATAATTCGTAATACGACACGGCATTTTGCGCGTCGAGTTCAATGCACTTGGTGAAGGCCAGGTAGGCTTTTTCCTCATCGCCAACGGCCTTCGCACGCTGAGCCTCAAAAAAGGCCATGTCGAAAGCACTGCTTCCTTTTGGATTGCCCTCTGCACCAACAAGTTTTTCTTTGTTAGAACAGGCGCTTAAAAGAAAGAGTACCGCAAGAACGGTCGTAAAACGAGCAAGAAGAAGTTTATTTACCATGAGTAGAATAATCACCCAAGCTCTTTTCGTCGGCCTGGCCCAAGTACTCCACGTGATTTCCAATCATGGAATTGTGGAAATTGGCATTTTTAACAGTTGTGTTGCTCTGAATAATGCTGTTCTCGATAATGGAATGTTCAATTGTGCAGCCATCGCCGAGAGAGACGTGCGGACCAACAACTGAGTTCACCAAACGCACATTTTCACCAATATAACAAGGCGGAATGATCACAGAATTGCTCAGTTGAACGCTTTTCGATACCCAATCTTTATCCTTGTTGAATTCAAGCACTTGTTTGTTGGTGAGTACAGTGGCGTTTTTATTTCCACAATCCAACCAGTCAAGTACAGCACCCGGAGTGAACTGGAGTCCTTTTTGGGTCATGTTCTTCAAGGCGTCTGGAAGTTGGTATTCTCCTCCTTTGATGATGTCGTTATCGATGAGGTATTGCAATTCTTTGCTGAGGTTTTCACCGTCTTTGAAGTAGTAAATACCAATCATGGCTAAATCAGAAACGAAGGTAGTTGGCTTCTCGATGAAGTCGGTAATTACTTGGTTTTCATCAATTTTAACAACCCCAAATTGCTCTGGATTATCGATTTGTTGCACCCAAAGCACCCCGTCTTTGCTGTCGTCCAATTTGAAGTCGGCACGAAATAGCGTGTCTGCAAAGGCCACAATAACTTTCCCCTTCAAACTCTCCTTTGCACACAAAATAGCGTGAGCAGTGCCCAAAGCTTCTTCTTGGTGGTAGATGCTACCTACTGCTCCAAGATTTGCGGCAATGGCTTTAAGATCGGCTTCTACAGCATCGCCAAAATCGCCAATAATAAAGGCAATTTCTTCAATCTTTTCGTCGCTCAAAGCGGCAATGTCTTCTACTAAACGCTGAACAATTGGTTTTCCAGCTATCGGGAGTAATGGTTTAGGTATGGTGAGGGTATGCGGACGCATGCGCTTTCCCATTCCGGCCATTGGTACAATAATTCTCATCTTCTCGTTTTCGTTTAATTTGTTCCGGTACTACCAAAACCACCAGCTCCGCGCTCGGTATCATCCAAGTTGTCTACCTGGTCGAAACTCACTCGTTCATATTTGGCAATCACCATTTGTGCAATGCGCTCACCGTCCTCGATTTTAAATCCTTCTTGTCCGTGATTGATCAAAAGCACTTTGATTTCTCCGCGGTAATCGGCGTCAATGGTTCCAGGGGAATTCAGCACGCTTATCCCATGTTTATAAGCCAGTCCACTACGCGGTCTGATTTGAGCTTCATAACCTTGTGGTAAAGCTAAATACAAGCCAGTACCAATGAGTTTTCGCTCTCCTGGAGAAATGATTTGTCCTTCACTCAAGTTTGCTCTGAGGTCCATACCAGCGCTCATGAGGGTTTCGAACTCGGGAAGGGCGTGCTTACTTTTATTGACAATTTTAATGGTCATACCGTGGCAAGTTACGTCAAATGAAAGGCGCTTTTAACAATGGCTGAACGCGCAATCCACCTCGCTTTGTTTATTTCCCTGGAAATTGGGCTTTTCTTTTCTCCATGAAGGCACTTGTTCCTTCTTTGAAATCCTCCGTACCGAAGCATTCCCCAAAAGCAGCGATTTCTGCTTCGTAACCATTTACCCCATCGGTATAATTGGCCAGCACGGCTTTCATTGCCGCGTTAATGGCTATTGGTGAGTTGCGTTGGGTGCGTTTGGCGATGGCCATGGCTTTTTCCAATACTTGCTCTGCCTCAACAACATGGTTTACTAAGCCCCATTGATAAGCATCTTGAGCATCAATCATGTCGGCAGTCACAATCATTTCCATCGCTTTTCCTTTCCCAACGAGCTGGGCTAAGCGCTGGGTTCCGCCGTAACCTGGAATAACACCTAATCCAACTTCTGGCAAACCTAACTTGGCGTCGGTGCTGGCTACACGCACGTGCGCACTCATGGCCAATTCTAAACCTCCACCTAAAGCATATCCACGAACAGCAGCAATAACAGGTTTGTTCATTTGCTCCACTTTGTTGAAGAGCAAATCTTGACCTTGAGCACTTAATGAAGCACCTTCTTCAACACTAAAATGAGCGAACTCCTTAATGTCTGCTCCAGCAACAAAGGCTTTTTCACCTGCGCCAGTAATAACGATGGCTTTTACCTCGCTGTTTTCAGCGGCGGCATCTAGAGCTTGACTGAGCTCCAAAATGGTGGTCTTATTTAAGGCGTTAAGCTGCTTTTCTCTGTTGATGGTGAGTACAAGTGTGTGGTCTATAAGTTCTTGTTTGATGTTTTCCATGAGGGCATATTTTCTAAGCAAAATTAGGAAAAACAATGAGGGAATGTAGGATGAATAAAAAGGGCGAAATACTCAAGGAGAATCTCGCCCTTTAAAAAAGGTTGTAGCCGTTTAAACAGCCTTACTTCATAAACTTAACACTGAAGTCGAAGCCTTGTTCATTGGTGAATCTCGCATGGTGAATACCACGGGCAATTCCATTTAAGTTAAAGCTTTGTTTGCCATTGTTGGCTGTGATTTGAGTGTCATAAACGAGCTGACCAACACTGTTGTAAACGCTCATGTTCATTACTCCACTGAGTCCGTTCATCTCAACCTGAAGGGCCTGCCCGTCATAATAAGCGCTCATTTCTTCACTCAACTCCTCTAAACCAACACTGGTGATAGCGTTAACGGTTACACTAGAATTAGCGCTGCACTGGTCGTTGTAAGCGAATACTTCGAAAACGTACTCACCATCTTGCGTGAAGATGTAGTCGAGTACTTCACCACTTCCAACAAGGGTTCCGTTGTAGTACCATTCAATGTTTGCATCAGCTGTTGTGCTGGCGTTAAGACTGATCAAGGCAAAATTGTTGACGATGTTGGCATCAACTTGATCTTGAGTTTGTAAACCAATGTTGTTTGGGTCGCTCAAATCGCTGTTGATTTCCCATGAATTACATGCACTTTGAACAAGCACGGTGTAATTTTCTGCGTTCAATTCATCAATGATGTAGCTGCCTGTAAAACTTCCAGATTGAACTACTTCATTGGCTTCGTTAAGCACTTCAAAGCTCATTTCACCGCCTTCAGAAGTTAAATTGATATATCCACTCAGGTCTTCGTTACAAGAAGCAATCTGACTCCAAGAGTTCAACACTTCTTCGTTTGGAGTGTCTATGTAGATGGTCTCTGATCTTGAGCTACAAGTAGCTTCAGAGTTAACCAATTCTGCTGTGTAATTACCAAACGGGAGGTTCTCAATGCTTGAAGAACCATTGAAGTTTTCTTCAACAGCAATGAGCTGGTCCATTTCATCATACCATGATAACGTTCCTCCGGCTACACCGCTAACTGCAACGCTTCCATTGTTTTCGCCATAACAAGACACTTCCGTAGCTTCCAAGGTAATGGGTGCTTCGAAATGAATGAGGAAGTAGTTTTCAGCACTGTTTTCAGCCACATCAACCGTCCAGCTCAATCCTTCTTCAAGAACAGCAATTTCTCCGCTTTCGATATTTTCAATGCTGATACAAGCACTGCTTGGCAAATCAAGAAGGTCTTCGATGCTGAAGGTGTAGGTTCCAGCTCCATTTGCCGCGATGTGAACAGGAACACTAAAGTTACCGTTAACACCACCAACAGCGTTTTGTTGCAATTCGTATCCATCTTCACTCGTGAGGCTCAATGATGGCTGGTTTGGATTCATGCTCCCCAGTTTCAAAGCGTCTGTTCCGTTTTCGTAGTTGCTAGTGGCTCCATCAATAAAACCAAGCACAACAACATCATTCAAACCAGAACCAGACAAGCTCAATGCAAGGTGAGGTACGTTAGCAAACGACCTTTCAAATACAACACCGCTGCTGCTTTTAGCGTTTTCTTCCCACTGAAGCACGGCTCCGGGAGCATCGGCCTTTGCCCAGAAAGACTGTCCCATGGCAATGTATCTCGGTGCAGTTCCTAAACCGGTGTTTCCGTTGTAAGACAAGTAACTGTCTGTTTCAGCATCATAAATATAATAGGTGCTTACACCAGTAGAGTTGGCTACCATGGCATCCCAGTCAATTTCACTTGGGTATTTGTTAACTACCAAGTTCCAACCGTCAATGGCCAAACCATCTGCACTGGTGAAGTTTAAAGGCTGAGTAATGCTTCCTTGCTGAAGACCTCCTTTAATGTCAACATTCAATGCACCACCATTCATAAATACCATGTATCCACGATCTGTTTCTAGCGCGTCGGTAATGTTGCCCGTTTCTTCCCAGCCGTTGTTGAGGTCACCAGACATGCTTTCGTCATACTTCTGAATGTTGTTGAATGGGTAAACATCGAAATCTGAGCCAGGGAAACCGGTTGTTGGGAAATCGTCGTTCCAATCGTCAATCGTTAAACCTGTTAAAGGAGCACCGAGGTTCACCCAGTCTTGCTGACCAGAACCAATGTAACGCTGCATGGTGATGTCGCCTACAATGCTTGCTCCGTTTCTAAACGGACCAATACCACCGTCGCCAGTGGCATCGGAAATCAATGTGAGGTCGCTTGTGCCGAGGTCCAAAGTACCCTCTTCTGGAGAAAGCACACCTTCGATATTTACATCACTCAATAAAGTCACACCGCTTCCTGTGTTATCAATTTTCAAGTTGTTGAAGGTGCTGATCGAAGAACCAACAATGACTTGTGCACCTGAGCCTTTGAAGGTAACGGTGCTGTTTTCAGCTGTGAATGTGCCGTCGTTAGCTAAGTTTCCGAAAAGCTTCAGTTCAGCCCCAGAGCCGGTGAGGGTTCCAGAAACACTGAAGTCAGAAGCAATCATATCTTGCGTCAAATCAACGGTATGAGCAGCTTGAACGTTCACACGCTTGAATTTACCGGGTACAAAAGTTTCTCCCTGAGCACTTAGTGGATCTTGAGACCAAATGGCATCATTAGAATCACCCGATGCAACACTGTACCACTCTTCTTGGCAACCGTATTGTCTCACTTGAATATCGTCAATACGTGGTTTACCAGCATTTCCTAAAGTTACGTTTATGGCAAAAGAGAAGTAGTTGGCCAAAACGTGGTTCCCATCTACAGCGGTGCTTCCTGCATCTGTGAGGGCATCCCAGCCTCCACCTGTTTGGTAGCCAAACGACCATGTTCCGTCTTCGCTGCGAATAACTTCAATACCGTAAATTTCATTGTTGGTGTCGAGCACCAAAGAAGAGCTGATCAAATCGGTATAAACACCGTTGTCTATTCTTACTAATCTAAAGTTGTCGGTTGTTGTACCAAAGTTAACCCCAACGGCATAACCGTCTAAGCTTGCGCTAAAGGCATCGGCTTCAGAACCGGCAAGAACGGCCATGATCCAGTTGTTTGCCGAAGTGTTGAAGGCACCGTGCTTTAAGTTGAATCTCCATCGGGTTTCAGCACCGCGAAGCTCAAGATTGTCTAGGTTTAAGCTGGCATAATCGCTAGTAGCAACGCTTCCATCGTGCTTCAAATCGTAAGATCCAGAGATGGTGGCTATGGAGTTAACGGTATTCCAATCTCCACCCAAGTCCCAAGCGCTGAGGTCGTTGTCTTCAAAATCAACGGCAACATTTTCATCTGTTCCACTCTCGTCATCTTCCAAGGTAAGGGTGAAACGAGGGTTCCCTGCCGCTTGTGTGTTAATACCTCCGGTGAAATTTTGCAATTCAAAAACCAAGGTTTCGTCGATCTGACAAAGGTCGTTGCCACTAATGGTTATGGTTACAGTTTTGTCTGTTGCATCATTTGCAGCCCAAGTGATTGTTTGAGTCGCATAATTGTCGATACGTGTTGCGTCTCCAGAAATAAGCACGACGTCTGCACTTGCAGGACAACGGTCGTCTTCACCAATAATTCCTAGATCAAAAGTATAGGTGAAGTCAGAACTGGTTTCTTCTACGGTGCCTGTAGCGGTTGTGAAGCTAACTTCTGTGGCGGGTAACATCAAAAGGTTGTCGAAATACAAGCGACGAGCAGCACTAGGGTTGGTAATGTTCGTGCTTACTGCAAAGTAGCTGCTAGTGGTAATGTTGTTGTCGCGTACACTTCCTCGAAGCGTCACCGCATCAACATTGTCAAAACCAGCATCGGCATAAACGTCAAACTCGCCATCAGTACTGCGTACTACTTTAATGGTATAACCGCCGTATGCGTTAGCGGTAAGTGGGTAATTGAGGTCTAAGATTTCTGCTTCTATAAGCCCTGTTCTTCTCACCAAAACCAATTTATCGCCGGCAACATCGCTTTTCCACTTGAGGTAATAACCATTGAAGTCCATGGCAGCACCAATTTTCAACTTGGTGTCGTCATTGGTATCAGATGTTAAGATGACCGCAAAGTTGTTGGCATCGCTCAAGTCCCAATTCAAACCACTTGCAATAGAGAATTCCCAAACACCGTAAGCCTGTGTGCTTGGTGTTGTAATGGCCGCTTCTCCAGTGGAGGCGTTACTCAAAAGAACACTTGGGTTGTTTGCTGTGGCTGAACCAATGTTAACGTTCGATCCATCGCCAGTCAAGCTAGAAGCATCAACAACGGCAAAATCCGTGGTGTTTCCAGACCATGTTACATCCGCACTAAGGTTGTTATCGCTAAAGCCGTCATCACCAACTGTAAAGAAGGCTTTGAAATTTGCACCGCTGTTTGAATCAAATTGATCTAAGTTACAACCATTGGCATCATCACCTGTAATTCTCCAATATACCTCAAGTACATAATCCCCATCGCTGAGGCCGCTGAGCAAGTTTACATTGGCCGTGGTGTTTTGCCAACGCTGATCGCCGCCACCCAATTCTCCATTGTACGGAATGCTCACAGAAGTAAATGTTCCGCTTCCTTCGCACGACTTATAAACCGCATAGAAGATTTCTCCGCCACACACGTTTCCACCACCATTTTTAAAGGTTTTCACCTCTCCACCGTTTAAGATAAAGGTGTCGTTGGTATTGAAAAAACCGTAATGGTATCCATTGACAACAGCAGCGCCATCAGCATTGGCTCCTCCAGCACGGAAGGTGTTGCCATTACCAGCATCAATTACAGCATAGGTTTGAAATATACCCCACCCGGCGAAAGCAGGCACAGCTAGAACGAGGGCGAAAAGGCCCAAGAGAATTTTTTTCAGCATATCAGTAGACTTTGGTTAGCACTTTCCTTTGAACTCTTGGTCCGCAAAAAAGGTGCATAAAGATATGGAAAAAAGGTGTTAATAGAACACTTATGTGTTGGAGAATTGCATAATTGAACAGCCCTAACTTATTCCAATTGAGCTCTTTAATGCAGCACCTGCTTGGGAATGCTTGCTATCAAACGCTTCGTGTATGGGTCTTGAGGATGATGGAATACCTGATTTGCATTGCCAAGTTCTACTATTTCTCCTTTTTCCATCACACAAATGCGGTCGCTCATGTAATGCACTACACTTAAATCATGAGAAATAAACAAGAAGGTTAGGCCGTATTGGTCTTTCAAATCATTCAACAAATTCAAGACTTGAGCTTGAACAGAAACATCCAAAGCAGAAACGCTCTCGTCGCAAATGATAAACTCGGGCTCCACGGCGAGGGCTCTGGCGATCACAATGCGCTGACGCTGACCACCGCTGAAGGCATGAGGATATTTGTCCCAAGCACTTTCATCCAAACCTACCTGACGAAGGAGTTTTAAAGCATGAAGTTTTCGCTCTTGTCGATTCCCGTGAAGATGGTGATAGGCCATCACTTCATCCAAACACTGTCCAACGGTTTTACGTGGATTCAGAGCAGAAAAAGGATCTTGAAAAATCAATTGAAACTTCCTTCGAAGCACCTTCCATTCCGCTTTACTGGCCGAAAGGAGGTTCTTGCCTTCATAATTCACTTCACCTGCATCGGCCTCCAATAAACCCATGATGAGCCTACTTACTGTTGATTTACCACAGCCACTTTCGCCCACTAAGCCCAGCGTTTCACCCCGAAAAATGCTAAAATCAATGCTATCAACTGCGGTAAAACTGCTTTTCACCTTTCCTAACAAAGTTTTCGATGTGGGGTAGGTCTTCCTCAAGCCTTTTACCTCTAAAAGCAAGTGGTGATGAGTGCCTTTCTTTTGTGGATGAAAAACGACGGCTTCCCCACTCTTCTCGGCGGCTATAAAGTCTTCTACGGTGGGCAAGCGTTCGGGCAAGTTGCTCAAGGGAGGTTTGCAAGCAATTAGTCCTTTGGTGTAAGCTGTTTTGGGGCGAAGAAGTACTTCCTCGGCTAGCCCGTATTCCATGGCTTCTCCGCGATACATGACCAAAACATCATCGGCAATTTCGCTCACCACATCGAGGTCGTGACTAATAAATATCATCCCGGCATTTCGTTCTTTGAGCAAGTGGCGAAGCAAGGAGAGAATGGATTTCTGAACACTCACATCCAAAGCGGTAGTGGGTTCGTCGGCAATGATAACATCGGGATCGCAAGCCAGGGCCATGGCAATCATGATGCGCTGTTTTTGTCCGCCAGACAACTCATGCGGGTATTTTCGGTAGGTGCTTTCGGGCGAAGGAAGTTTTACCTCTTCAAAGAGCTGGAGTACTTTCTTTTTTCTGGCTGATGGATTTTCTTCTTGTTGATGCTGCTCTAGCATTTCAAACACCTGATCGCCTACCCGTAAACTGGGGTTCAGACTGCTCATGGGGTTTTGGAAGATCATGGCGATGTGCTTCCCGCGGAGGCCACACCAGGCGCTTTCATCCAAATGCTCTAAACCCTCCTCAAGTCCGGAATAACGTATACTGCCTTGGTCGATTCGAGCAATTCCCTTGGGAAGGAGGCCCATGCTGGCTAAAGAGCTGATGGTTTTTCCAGAACCAGATTCTCCAACAATGGCCAAAGTGCGTCCGCGCTCTACTTTAAACGATAAATCACGCACCACTTGAATGCGCTCATCTCCTTTGGGGAAACTGATGTGCAAATGACTTACTTCAAGAATGGGGCTGTGCTTAGTCATTGATGGAATGCTCGTAAAACGTTACACCCAAATACGGACGATTCATCTCTTTGCTTTCTTCAATCATGGTGATTTCTACGTCGGTACCATGACCGCTCTTCGCAAACCAGGTGGTGTACCCATCGTCTGCAGTGCTGGCGCCATAACGGAGGTCGTAAAAAGACTTGAACTCATTAAAAAGCGATTGAGAAGCTTCAATGCTGGCGGGAAAAAGATCGAGCTCAATGACATACAGCCCTTGATCATTAAAGTTATAGGTGATGTCGTAAAAAGTGGAGTCTTTCATGCTGAGGGGAATCCTGCAGGTGATTTCATCGGGCATGTTGTACACCACGTTTTTCTTTTCTCGCTGAAGGACATCTTCCATTCCATCGCCAATACTGCTCCCTCTTACATCACCGCCATCAATGGACTCCAATAAACCAGAAAGTGCTTCCTTTTGATTATCAGCAGGGTCTGTTTGTTCGTCTGCACAAGAGAAAAGCAAAAGCCCCGAAAAGGCAAAAATCAAAGTGTAGTTAATGTGGCGCATTGTCCCAAAGATAGTGCTTTGAACATTCAAGTAGGAGTTCAACAAGGTTAAATCCCGAATCGAATCTTTTGAAAACAAAAAGGGGAATCGATTCACATTCAATTCCCCTTTTTAAACTTATGATTTGAGCTTAGAGTGTACCTCTCGACTCTTGTTCTCTTTCGATGGCCTCAAAAAGGGCTTTGAAGTTTCCTTTTCCAAAACTCTTCGCGCCTTTACGTTGGATGATTTCGAAGAACATGGTTGGTCGGTCCAAAACGGGTTTGGTAAACAACTGCAGCAAGTAACCTTCATCGTCGCGATCGATCAAAATGCCAAGTTCTTTCAATGGTTCGAGGTCTTCGTCGATTTCTCCAACACGATCGAGCACCGTTTCATAATAGGTTTCGGGCACATACAAAAACTCAACACCGCGCGACTTCAATGCTTTAACGGTGGTGATGATGTTATCTGTGGCTACAGCAATGTGCTGCACACCTGCTCCATTGTAGAAGTCGATGTACTCTTCAATTTGCGATTTTTTCTTTCCTTCTGCCGGCTCGTTAATAGGGAACTTGATGCGACCGTTTCCGTTGCTCATTACTTTCGACATGAGTGCGGTGTATTCTGTGGAGATGTCTTTATCATCAAAAGAAACAAGCTGAGCAAAGCCCATGACTTTGGCGTAGAACTCACACCACTTGTTCATTTCATTCCAACCAACATTTCCCACCATGTGGTCGATAAACTTCAAGCCCACTTCAGGAGTTTCGAAGTCGCTTTTCCACTCGCGGTAGCCCGGCATGAAAACACCCTTATAATCGCCACGCTCAACAAAAATGTGAACGGTTTCGCCATAGGTATGAATTCCAGAGAGCACTACTTTTCCGTGATTGTCTTCGATGGTTTTCGGTTCGAAATACGACTCGGCGCCTCTGCTTGTGGTTTCTTTCCACGATTTAGCGGCATCATCAACCCAAAGTGCAACCACCTTAACGCCGTCGCCATGCTTGTTGATGTGTTCGTTGATTTCCCCGTCTTGTTGAAGCGGCGAAGTGAGCACTAATCTAATTTTATCTTGTTGAAGCACGTAAGAAACGCGGTCTTTCATTCCGGTTTCTAGTCCGGCATAAGCCACGGGTTGAAAACCCCATGCGGTGCGGTAATAATGGGCCGCTTGCTTGGCATTTCCAACGTAGAGTTCAACGTAATCTGTTCCTAAAAGGGGTAAAAAATCTTCTGCTCCTGGGTTTTCCTTTGGCAGTTTTAATGAGCTAGTATCTGCAGACATGATGCTTATATCTTAATGGTTCATCCAAGATTGGTGGTATCCTGGAACCTCGATTTCGAGGGCTTGTTTTGTAATTTTTAGTGGCTTGAAGGTATCTACCATCACAGCCAATTCTTCGGTAGCCGTTTTCCCAATGCTGCGTTCGTAAGCTCCAGGATGCGGTCCGTGAGGAATTCCTGCAGGGTGAAGGGTAATTTGGCCGCGTTCAATGTTGTTCCTGCTCATGAAGTCGCCATCAACATAGTAGAGCACTTCGTCTGAATCGATGTTGCTGTGGTTGTAAGGCGCAGGAATGGCTTGTGGGTGATAGTCATAAAGCCTAGGGACGAAACTGCAGATCACGAAACCAGCAGTTTCAAAGGTTTGGTGCACCGGTGGCGGTTGGTGAACACGTCCGGTAATGGGCTCGAAGTCGTGAATGGAAAAGGCATAAGGGAAATTAAATCCATCCCATCCTACAACATCAAAAGGGTGATTGGCATAAACGTAAGTGTGCAATACGTTTTCCTTCTTCACCTTAATATAAAAATCGCCTTCTTCATCGATGGCTTCAAGAACAGAAGGCGGCCTGAAATCGCGTTCGCAGTATGGCGAATGTTCGAGGAGCTGACCAAACCAATTTCGGTAGCGCTTCGGTGTGTAAACCGGAGAGCTTGATTCTACGATAAAGAGTCGGTTCTTATCTCCATCAAAGTGGAATTGATGAATCATCCCACGAGGAATTACGAGGTAATCGCCATACTTAAAATCGATGTTTCCGAGTTGTGTTTTCAAGGTTCCTGATCCTTCATGAATGAACACCACTTCGTCTGAATCAGCGTTTTTGTAGAAGTAATCTGTAAGGCTTGCACTTGTGGCCGCAAGGCTGATGACGCAATCACTGTTCATCAAAACGGGGATGCGACTCTCGAGGTAGTCGGCCTTTGGAGGAACTTTAAAGCCATTGAGGTTGCGCGAGAGCATGTTGTGATCTACGGCAACTTCTGGGGCCACATTGATGCTCGACACCACGTCTTTCACCCGAGTAGGAGGGTGGATGTGGTAGAGCAGGGTAGACATTCCGTCGAAGCCTATGGTGCCAAAGAGCTGCTCGTGGTAAAGACTTCCGTCTTCTTTTCTGAACTGCGTATGGCGCTTGTGAGGAATCTTACCTAAATGATGATAAAAGGGCATATAAAGCGTTTTATGAGTTACAATTTATGAATTCAATTGGTCTTCAAGAAACTCATTCTGGATTGCGCTTTCGCGCCGCTTTGATATTTGGGTAGTGGGTATTCATCATTCGTATCAAACAAAGTTAAGGAACGCTTTGGATTGACAAAATGATGGGGGTCAGGATTTAGCCACTTTGGAGCTTTCTTGGTCATTATCTTGCGCATTGGATTCTATGTGATTCCAGAATTAATGGCTAAGTTGTAAAGTGGTGAGCTGGTGATATAAGAGCAAATTAGCTCACTCTTAAAAACGATGAAGAATCTACTGATTTCTTGTGCTGTTTGTTTTTTGACTTGCTTGATTGGCTTTGGGTATGATGCTGTGCCACATTCAGAAAACAAGATTGACCTACAGCTCCCATGTACCTTTGAAAACGATCTGATCACCTTGCTCCTTCCGATTTCAGAAACAGACTCCCTGCGTTTCTATCTCGATACGGGAGGAAAAAACTACGTGTATCGCTCTGGTTTGAAGAAACTTGACCTTCGCCCGTCAAAAAAGAACATGTGGGTAAATTCAACCTTAGACATTCATTTCAATAAAAAACAATAGGCACTAAGGTATTGCGGAACGTGGAGTTTGTGAAAAGAGAAGATTCCAACTTCCAGGTGATGTCAGCACATTTTATGGACCAGGAAATTGTAGGCGCCATTGGGGCGAATGCCTTGTCTCAACTTAACACTTTTGTTCTCGATTATAAAAACGAGGTCTTGGTTCTTCCTAAATAAAATGGATCTCCAAGCTAAAAAGTTCTTGGCATCAACCCACACTGGTCAATACTTTCATCACCAAACTTTTCTTTCTGCTCGATACGGGTATTTCAGTTTTGTCTTTTAATATCAAATAACCACCATCAGACTTGTTGAACTCTTTGATGAAGTCGATGTTGATGAGGTGGCTCTGATGCGCTCTCAAGAAACCGTGGTCTTCAAGCATTTGGTCGTATTCCTTTAGTGTTTTGGTGACCAAGAGCTGCTCTCCATCAGCCATGTAAAATAGGGTGTAAGAACCATTAGATTCACAACGAATAACCTCGCTCAAATTCACCACGCGGATACGGTCTTGAGAATTCAAGGCGAGTTTTTGCGAAGACGACCCCATATTGCTTTTTAGCGTGTCGATGCTCTTTTGAGGGGTCTTTTCTGCCTTGCTCACAGCTTCCATCAATTCTTCTGGGTCAACGGGTTTTAGCAAGTAATCAATGGCTGAAAAACGAAAGGCTTTGATGGCATGCTCGTTAGAGGAAGTAGTGAAAATCAAAGAGAAGTTGACCTCAGGAAGGATTTCCAACAAATCAAAACCGCTCCCATCACCCATCTGAATATCTAGAAAAACGATGTCGGGCTGCACTTGCTTTAACAACTTTACGCCTTCAACTACACCACCGGCTTCGCCAATGACTTCGATTTCCGGACAGTAGTCCATTAAGTCTTTCTTCAAAGCGATGCGTGCATTCTCTGCGTCGTCAATAATAATGGCTGTTTTTGAACTCATATTGCGAATATCTTTGTCAAATGTAAGCAAGTCTTTTGCCAAGTGCGAACGGCTGAGGCATTGTTCAAGAAAGCGCAACACTTTTTAGAATAAGTGCTACCAATCTTTGATATGTGGGAGCAAAATACGCACCCGAGTGCCCTTGGCTTCATCAAAAAAGCTGATTTCAGCACTGCTTTGATCGCCCCGGTTTTCAAGCAAAGCCAAGCGTTCTTTGGTAACTTCAAGTCCGGTACTGCGATGCGTTTTCTGCTGATTTGAACTTATGGCCCTGCCCACACCATCGTCAATAATCTCAATTACAATACCGAATTGGTCTTCTTGAGCTCGAACAATGATGGTTCCTTTGCGCTGCGGCAGTACCCCATGAATGATGGCGTTCTCAACAAAAGGCTGAATTAAAAGTGGAGGTATTCCCACTTGCTCTGCATCGAGTTGAATATCAAATTCGTAGTCGAAAAGCTCGTCGTTGGTGAAACGTTCGAGTTCCAAAAAGCTCTTTAAAGCAGCGAGTTCTTCCTGAAGTGAAATCAAATCTTCCCGAGAATTTTCAAGCACTAGTCGCATCAAACGAGAGAACTTACTTAAATACAAACGGGCGGTTTTTTCGTCTTTTCGAGCAATCAAACCCTGGATGGAATTTAGGGTGTTGAAGATGAAATGAGGGTTCATCTGCAAGCGAAGCGCCTTCTGTTCGAGTTCAATCACATCGCGCTCAAGCTTGATGCGTCGCGACTTCTCTTTGGCTTTCCTTTTAACAGCGTTGAGTCTGTTCCAAAACAGCAGAGCTATGAGCAATAAGGTGCCACCAGCACTGCTCCATTGAAACCAAGCTTTCTGCCAAAAGGGAGCAAGGATGTGCAGAACAATGGGCTTAATTTCGGTGCAATGGGCGTTTTTTACGCAAGATTTAAGGTGAAAAAGGTATTTTCCGGGTGCGAGGTTGCTGTAGGTGGCTGAGGTTCTTGTGCTTTGCGGAACCCATTCGTCTTCAAAGCCTTCCAAATACCAAGCATAGCTCAGATCATCAGGGAATTGTTGATGAATGGCCTCAAAATCAAAACTAACGTGGTTCTGAGTGTAAGTGAACACTAAAGTGTCTTTCACTGCACCCCAGTCTTTCACAAAAATGCGCTGTGGAGTGTCGATCAGCGAAGCGTAAAAAAGGTTGACATTACTGATGCGCAAATAAGGAGGGATGGCCACACTGCTCCGTTCACTGGGCACGTGAATGCTTAAGCCGTCCACAGTTCCAAACCATAAACTTCCATCTTTTCCCAACAAACTGGAGTTGGTGCAAGCCTCAATACCCAAGTAGCCCTCATCTGCACCAAAGGTTTCGATGTCAAGCACTGCTCTTGCATCGTCCAAAACAAGCCGATCAACCCCATTTTCTGTACCTACCCAAAGGTTATTGGCATCGTCAAATTGCAAAAAATAGATGTTGTTGGAGCTCAGGTCAAAATCAGCAGATAGGTTTTCAAAGCGTAAGGTGTCTGCGTTGAGGTTCATTCTGCTCAAGCCTTTACTTGCGCTTCCTATCCACAGATAGTTGTAGCTGTCTACCACCAACGAGCGCACGTCTTCTCCTGTGAGCTCAAGGTCTTGATCAAAATTAACGAGACTTCCATCATCCAAAATCACACCTATTCCTTGACTCATTGTGGCATACCAGATTCGTCCGCTTTCATCGATGCAGAGGTCGTTTACACGATTTTCCGACAATCCAATGGCGGTATTAAAACTCCTGCTTTGAAAGCTGAAATCATCGGCATTAGAAGCAACAAGTTTGGTAATTCCTCCGCCGGCTGTGGCCACATAGAAATAACCTTCTTTGCTTTCTACCACGTCTCTTATCCAATTGCTTCCTAGTCCATCTGCTTGGCCCAACACCACAGTGGTATCTGCACTCATGATGCGCAAGCCTTGTCCTTCAGCACCCACCCAAAGGCGCTCTTGGGAATCTCTAAAAAGGCACTTCACTTTGCTTCCGTTTAAGGTGCTGTCAATGCTGCAAGCTTGAGTTGTCAAATCCATACTCACGAGGCCTTTTGTGGCAACACCAAGCATCATTGAATTTCCCCATTGTTCGATGGCGTAAACTTGTTTCCCCGGCAAGCCGTTGCTTTGGTCGATATGCACGAAGTCTTGACCACTATAACGAGCAACTCCACCGCCGCTTGTTCCAATCCAAATGTTTTTCCAATCGTCCAACAAAAGGCACATTACGGCATCGCTAGGGAGTCCGTTTTTGGTGTTGATGCTGCGCGAATTGCCGTTCTCAAGCACAATTAATCCTTCATTCAAAGTGCAAAACCAGGTACTGCCGTTGGGGTGAAAAAGGCAGTCGAACACCACCTTGGGGTCTGAAAATAAAGGGAAGGGCTTGATCTTTTCTCCATCTAATCGAAACACTCCTTGACCGTAGGTGCAAATCCAAAGTTGATTTTCTTGATCTACCCGAAGGGCATTGACCAATGCTGGAGAGATGGCTCTTCCCAAGCTGTACGGGGTGATTTCACTTCCTTGCACATGGCTCAAACCCTTTTGACTAAGCACCCAATACCCGCCTTTAAGATCAGCACACAAAGCATAAATCGAGGCCCCATCAAACTTACCCAAGGCCTTCCATTGCCCATTTTTTAAAACACCAAGTCCGTTTGTAGTCGATACCAATACCTCATCGCCCACACAAATGGCCGAAAGCACTTCTTGACCCTCTAAGGCTTCAATTAGGGAGAACTCAATTCCATTATAAACGCAAGACGAGCGTTCGCCACCAAAGAAGATTTTACCATCGGGCAAGGGGAGTAGCGTGGTGATGTAGTTGTCAGATAAACCGTCTTTCTTCTTTAAACTGCGAAGCTTCTTCCCATCAAAATAGCTCACTCCGCCGCCGCCAGTGGCCATCCAAATGTACCCGCGCTGGTCTTGAATGAGGTCGTAAACCTGACTCTGACCAAGTCCGTCTTGAACACCAAATACAGTCAAATTGTACTGCTGAGCTCGGCAAGAAATCGCCAGGCCAAGAGAAAGCAAACTCAACAGAAAAAAGCGGATCAAATTATTTTGGATTGGACCTTAAAGCTAGTCGTTCTCCAGCTTTAGGAGTGTAGTTAGGACTAATGTTGTTGTACTTGCAGATTTGCTTGATCTTCACGCCATAACGATGCGAAATGTCCCACAAGCTTTCTCCCTCACTAACGGTGTGATAACTCGTTTTGGCATTCCTTCTTTTTGGCTGAAGGTAAAGCAAGCTGCCTTCTTGAAGAACGTGGTTTTTGTCGAATTCATTGTACTTCCAAAGTTGCCAGGGCATCATGTCGAGCTCTTCTGCGAGTTTTTCAAAATTATCGCCGCTTTTCACAATCACATACTTGATTCGGTTGTCTGAAAGCTTCACTGCTCTTCCGGCCACAAGGCTAACATCATCCAGTTTTCCACTATCGCCTCCTTTGTTCTTACGTCCGTTTTCTTTCTTCGGCTTTTTCTCTTCTTTTTGGGCGATGACTTCCTCTTCTTCAATGTACCTCCAACGCTCAGGTATAGTGCCTTTTTTAATGTGATTTTGACCAATTTTATCGAAACGAGTGAGGTCATTCTCTTCAATAATCTTAATCAATAAACCAGCATACTTGCTGCTGGTGGCGTAACCGCAGGCCTTTAATCCTTTTGCCCAGCCTTTGTAATCCGTAATTTTAAGGGTGAAGAGCGATTCATAACGTTTTCTCAGTAGAAAGTCAGAATGGTCTTCAAAGCTCGAGTGGGCGTCTTTGTAGTGGCGAAAGCACTCGCCCTTTTTATCGTCATCGTGATAAACGCGTTTCCCCTTCCAATCGCTATGGCACTTAATCCCGAAATGATTATTGGCTTTTCTGGCGAGTTCACTGTTCCCATCACCACTCTCCAAAATGCCCTGAGCAAGGGTAATGCTGGCGGGAATTTTATGAATCACCATCTGATAAATGGCTTCTTCTTTCCACATATCGATGTATTCACTCCGCGTGAGTTTATCGTCATCAAGCGCTGAGATTGAAGTCGATGTAAAACAAAGGAATAAGAGTAAAATAAAAGCGTAGCGCATCATGAGGGCATTTACACAAAAATAAACGCAGGATGCCTAGAGAACATTGCTTATCAACTTTCTAATGAACAAGCAGCTGTTAGTCTAATTCATCGAAGTTCACTTCCTTCACCAACTTGCCTTCTTGATCGTAAAAATACCATGAGCTCACTTTATTGCCCGCTCGGTATTGCCCTTGAATATAGATTCCCCCATTGGGGTGAAAAACAGCATACTTGCCCACTTCCTGGCCCATGTTGTAGCGTTTTTCACTCCATTGTTGTCCGCTTTCAAACCAACTCTTCCAAGTTCCATCCCGCAATTCACCAACTTGTAGGCCTTGGATTTTTAACTTTCCAGAAGGGTAGTATTCACGAAGGGTATCGGCTTCAGCACCAACACAAAGCACTTCTTTTTTAGCACCGTTCTCATGGTACGATTTGGTTTTGCAATGCGATGAAAGGTTGACGCTTGACGCATCATTACCGGGTTCGGCACAAGCCATCGCGAAGCAGAGGAAAGAAATAAAAAGGTAGTGAAAAGGTCTCATTTTACTCGATTGATGGTGTATTCTACAAGTCCTTCAAGTGAATCTCTTGCCGGACTAGGATCAAAGGTGTAAAGGATATCTAACGCTTGTTGCTTGTAATGGTTCATTTGCTCAACGGCGTAGTTAATGCCATTGCTATTTAACACATAGTTGATCACCTCTTTTACCTTCTTCGGGTTCTCATTGTGTCTCTTGATGATGTTGGTGATCCTACTTTTGTCAGCGCTACTCGCATGTTCAAGCGCGTGAATCAAGGGGAGGGTCATTTTACGCTCTTTGATATCAATGCCAGTTGGTTTTCCAATGTTCTTTCCGCTGCCGTAATCGAAGAGGTCGTCTTTAATTTGAAAGGCGATGCCCACGTTTTCTCCAAAAGCATGCATTTTATCCCTTATTTCTGCACTTTCGTTTGCTGAAGCTGCACCACTAGCGCAACAGGCAGCAATAAGGCTGGCGGTTTTTCGTCTGATGATTTCGAAATAAACAGGCTCAGTAATGTTGAGTTTACGCGCCTTTTCCATCTGGAGAAGTTCGCCTTCACTCATCTCTTGAACGGCGGTAGAAACAATCGACAACAATTGGAATTCACCCTTGCTGATGCTCATTAACAAGCCTTTCGATAAAAGGTAATCGCCCACCAAAACAGCAATCTTGTTTTTCCAAAGCGCATTGATGGAGAAAAAACCCCTTCTCAAATGGGCGTCGTCTACCACATCATCATGCACCAAGGTGGCGGTGTGAAGTAGCTCAATTAAACTAGCAGCGGTGTAACTCGATTCCTTTATTCCTCCACACAATTGGGCAGAAAGAAAAACGAACATCGGCCGCATCTGCTTCCCTTTTCTCTTGATGATGTAATGGGTAATCTTGTCGAGCAAGGGGGTATTGCTCTTCATGGCTTCTTTGAAATGAGCCTCAAACTGAAGCATTTCTTTCGCGATCGGGGCTTTTATGTCGGCTACACTGCGCATGTTCTCGCCAAATTTAATGCTTTGAAGTTCATACAGCGACTAAAGTTGCCCACTTCTGAAAAAAAGACTGAAAAATATATCTTTGCATGCAACAAAACTTACCTATGAAACACCTTTACACTTCCCTCATTTTATTGATGAGTGTATTTGGCTTAAGTGCCCAAGCACAACATTCAGTACAAACTTCTTGCGCTCATGTTCAACACCCAGGTCAAAAATGCCCTGGAATTATGGGTTTACCAACAAGTGTTGACACCTTTGTTCCGCCACCAGCAGCATTTGAAGCCAACGGTGAGAGAGCTGTGGTAATTAACGTGAACTACAACGGTTTCACTCCTCAAGCTCAAACGGCGTTCCAATATGCAGTAGATATTTGGTCTTCTTTGTTGACCTCAACGGTGCCCATCGTTATTGAAGCGACATGGGAAGATATTCCAGGGAACACTTTGGGTTTCGCTAGTGCTAGCAACTACTTCAACAACATCCCGGGAGAAAATGCGAACGTCTTCTTTCCTTCAGCCTTGGCAGATAAGCTTGCAGGCTTTAACCAAGCAGCTGGTCAGCCAGACATTGAATGTTCTTTCGATAGTGGAACCAACTGGTATTTTGGAACAGACGGAAACCCAAGCTTCAACCAATATGATTTTGTTTCTGTGGTGCTCCACGAACTTGGTCATGGATTAGGTGTTGCTGGTTCTGCATTTGTTGATAATGGTCTTGGTTACATAGGTTTTTTCAGCACCTTTTCTCCTGCTACATACGATGTTTATGTTGCCAATGGCGGAGGTACAGCGATCACTAGCTTCAGTGATGGTTCAACAACACTAGCCACTCAACTTCAAAGCGATAACTTGTTTTGGACGGGGGCTAATGCGGTGGCAAACAATGCAGGAATCAACCCAAAAATGTTTGCGCCAAACCCTTACCAACCGGGTTCTTCATATTCTCACCTCGACGAAAACACCTACAATGCCGGAAACATTAACTCTTTGATGACCCCCTCAATTGCAAACGGAGAAGCAATCCACGATCCAGGTCCGATCATCATGGGGCTTTTGGAAGACATCGGATGGACCACAGAAACGATAGTTTGCGAAGGAAATGAAGTCTTGTTTAGCATCATTCCTGACTGTTATGGAACAGAAACCACTTGGCAGATTTTTAACGTGAATAACGTACTTGTTGCCTCTGGAGGACCGTACATCGACGATTTCCCAAGTCCTAACGGATTAGCACTTCCAAATAACATTTGCTTAGAAGACGGCTGCTATACCTTTGTTATTAACGATAGCTACGGAGATGGTTTGGCAGGTACTGAATTTGATTGCGATATCAATGGCGATTACTTCATGCTGGATGCCCAAGGAAACTTGCTTTTCGAAATGGCAGCGGCCAACTTTGGCTTTGAAGCAACACATGAGTTTTGTGTAAATAACAGCGTGGATAATTGTGGTCCACTTTCCCTGGCGCTTTCTGAGACGGGTTGTTTTGATACAGGAAATGGCCTTCTTCCAGAAATT
Organism: Flavobacteriales bacterium; assembly: GCA_029238785.1. Classification (GTDB taxonomy): domain Bacteria; phylum Bacteroidota; class Bacteroidia; order Flavobacteriales_D; family Sanyastnellaceae; genus CALKGK01. The sequence goes on from JAQWFN010000055.1 coordinate 30,635, forward strand.
GAAATCACCTTTGGAATTGATGGTTTGTGTATCGTAGAAGATATTTGCCTCACCATCAATGGCGGTGTTGAGGAGTGCGTTAACCTTCCTACTTTGGAAACCCCAATAATTATTGGAGATGGAGAAAGTATCTACTTTACAGATGCGGAAATCAACGCAAATTATTCTTTCTACTTCACAACTTCAGACGGAACCGTTTCTAATGAATTTAGCATTACAACAAGCGCTTGCACAACAGGAGATGTTCTTGGATGCACCGACCCCTTGGCGAACAATTACAACCCGGCCGCAACGATCGATAACGGTACTTGTGTTTATGGTTCTTGCTCAGCAAATGCACCAACTCTGGCACAGAACTGCTTTACCGACGAGTTTGGTGACTTGATTCATAGAATTCTTGTAACAGCCAACATTACAGGAGAATGCACAGTATTAGAGGTGTGCTATCAACCTTTTGGAACCACTAACTTAACTTGCTTTGACTTGCCAGCGAACGACATCATCATTGGTAATGGCGAAGGCGTTTTCATTCCAATTGCTGAAGGGGCAGGTACTTATGAAGTCTTCTACACCATCGAAGGAGGTGAATCTTTTTCAGAAATCATCTCAATCGATTGCAACCAAGAGGTTATTGGTTGCGCCAATCCTTTTGCTACAAACTTCAACCCGGGAGCTACTGTTAATGATGAATCTCAATGTATTTATGACGAGTTCATTTGCGATTGCGCAGGAACACAACACACAATCGGGGTATTAACTTGGCTAGGAGACGGTTTCTTTGACGACGGTAGCTTCAACTGGGACGGACAACCTGCAGATTTCAATTGTTCTACTTGGGGCTTTGATTGTGGTGATGGAGGTGTTAACAGCGACCCTAACGGTGTTTGCCAAGGAAACCTTCCTCCTAATAATGGATGCGATGTCAACTCTTGTGCTCCGCTAGCACTTGTGCTTACCCAAGATGATTGTCTTGATCTAGGTCAAGGAAACGGACTCCTACCGGTTATTGGTATCAATTTCGAAATCAATGGTGGATGTCTTGCTGAAGAAATTTGCCTCCAAGTAGATGGTGGTGGTTTCAATTGCACAGTTTTGGCAGATGTTGCCATCGTTGCCGGTGATGGCGACGGAATTGTTCTTAGAGATACACAGCCTGGAAGTACTTATGAGTTTTACTTCACAACAGATGATGGAACAGTATCACCAGTATTTACCTTTGTAAATGGAGATTGTGCAAACGAAGAGCTCATCTGTGATTGCGCCGGAACACAACACTCAATTGGTGTACTAGCTTGGTTGGGAGATACCTATCTAGACGATGGCTCATTCGATTGGAACGGTCAGCCAGTAGATTTCAACTGCTCTACTTGGGGCTTTGATTGTGGTGATGGAGGAGTTAACAACGATCCAAACGGCGTTTGCCTCGGAAACCTCCCTCCAAACAACGGTTGCGTGAACGAAGTGCTTGGTTGCACAGATCCTACTGCTTCGAACTATAACCCAGCGGCAACCCTTAGTGATGGTTCTTGTGTGTATGGTGTTATTGGTTGCACAGATCCAACAGCAGTCAACTATAATCCAGCAGCTACTATCGACGATGGTTCTTGTCAGTTCGTAACAGAAGGCTGCACAAATGCTAGCGCCTGCAACTACAACCCAGATGCAGATGTAAACGACGGTTCATGCGAGTTCGAATCATGCGCGGGATGTACTAACCCAAATGCGTGTAATTTCGACCCAAATGCAACAATCAGCAACGGCTCTTGTGAGTTCGTTTCTTGTGCAGGTTGTATCAACCCAAATGCTTGTAATTTCGACCCAACAGCAACTATTTCAGACGGTTCTTGTGAGTTCGATTCTTGCGCAGGATGTACAAATCCAAACGCTTGTAACTACGATGTAACAGCTACTATCGATAACGGTTCTTGTGAATTCCAAAGCTGCGCGGGCTGTACTGATCCAAATGCAATTAACTTCGATCCATCAGCAACCATTGATGATGGATCTTGTGAATATGACGGCATCCCTGGATGTACTGATGAAGGCGCTTGTAACTATAACCCAAATGCAACGGTAGATAACAACTCTTGTGAGTATGAATCTTGCGCAGGTTGCACAGATCCTGAAGCATGCAACTACGATGCAAGTGCAACAATCGACGATTTCTCTTGTGAGTATGAGTCGTGTGCTGGATGTACAGACATCGAAGCCTGTAATTATGATGCTACAGCAACAATCGACGACGGTTCTTGCGAATTTGACTCATGTGCGGGATGTACAGATCCAGATGCAAACAACTACGATCCTACTGCAACTATCGATGACGGTTCTTGTGAGTACGACTGTGTACCACTTACCGTGAGCTACGACCTTATTGGCTGTAACGATGGCTCTGGGACATTCTACGTTCAAATGAACGTGAGCGACCTTGGAACAGGAGCCCCTTACATCGCCAACAATAACACAAATGGTGAACAAGTAACCATCAATTCAACAGGAAATACCCTTTACGGACCATTTGACCTTGAAGCAGATGTGATCATTACCATTCTTTCTCAATCAATTGCAAATTGCTTTACCACCTCTCCAATCTTGGCTTGTCCTGTTGGAATTGAGGAGCAAGATGCTTGGACATGGACAGCATATCCTAACCCAGCAGATCAATTGGTGAATATCATTCTTGCAAATCAACAACAAGAGGTGCAATTAGATATCCTAGACTTGTCTGGAAGATTGATTGAAAGTAGAACAGTTAATGCAAACACAGAAAGCATCATGCTTTCAACAGCAAACTGGGCGAATGGAGTTTACCAAATTAGGTTGACAAACAATCAAACAGTGGCTACAAAACGTTTGGTGATTCAACACTAAACGAAAACATACACATTGATTCAAAGAAGGCCTTCGAAAGAGGGCCTTCTTTTTTTTGCTTACACCGAAAAAGAACAAATCCTGCATCAGCACAAGTAAAACAACCGACTTTAGAAAGAAGTACTTCCAATAGTTTCGCTTTGTAAATGATTTGACATGAAACAAAACGATTCAACCATGAAGAACTTTAATCTATCCAAGGAAGCATTGCCTTGGTCTTGTTCTAAAATGTTCACCATCCTTTGGTGATCTTTGGATTACAAGCAAACGCACAAACGGCTGTGTTAGGCGATCAACAAACCAAAATAGGAGGATGTCCACTAGATTATGGGAGCATTTTGACCTGGCCTGGGATGAGAGCTTCGGCTTAGGCGGAGCATTGTATTGGACCATCACTTTGATCGGAGAGAGTGAACCCGAGTATACTGGTCAATATGGTTACTACACCTATGGAGTTCCAGACTATACCCAAGACTTTGCACAAGCATATTGCCTTAATGAAGGCTGCTACAATGTGGCTTTCTCAGAAGCTGGATTCGGAGGGGTAATTGGTGCTTCGGCACCATTAATCATTACAGATGGAAACGGTGTCAATATCGTTGAACCCCTTATGGGTGATCTCGATGGATATTCGTTTCAGTTTTGTGTGGGAGAAGTGTCTGGCTGCACAGATCCTGCAGCGTGTAATTACAACGCCTTGGCTGAAATTAGCGAAAACGACTTGTGCGAATACGAGGCTGTTCTCAATATGAATGTAGACAATATCAGTAATCAAACCAGTTCTCCTGTACAAGTGAGATTTTCATATCTCCAAGGCGGGGGCTTTATTGATGAGGTGTTTATGAGCACTGATGCCAATGGAAGCTACCCCGTGTGTATTTTAAATGGTTGCTACCGGTTTAAAATTGTTTCCAACGGAGCAAATAGCGGATTTGAAGCTACCATTACGATGAATGGAGAAACAACACCAGTAACATACAACGATCAATACATCTCCTTTGGAGAAGGCAACTGCATCACAGGATGCACAATCCCAGATGCATGCAGCTATAATCCAGATGCGAATATTTCTGATTTCAATGCTTGTGTTTTTGTAACACCAGGCTATGATTGCGATGGAAATTGCCTTACTGATCCACTTGCAGCAAGCACACTCGAATCATTTAGCCCATTTGAATTCAGCATAGCAGATTGTGAAAGCTTTAACCCCACTTCTAGCTTAAGCATTGCAGGCTTTTATGAAAACGAAACCTTTGATATTCTAGAAGGTGATAACGGCCTTTATAGCCCTACAGGTGAAACGGGCACTTACTCAATAGAAAATTCTTGCTTGCTCAATTTCCAAGGAACTCAGTAGGGTTTTGATGCAAATAGCAATTCACTACTGTCCCTGGAGCCAGAACCATTTGAAGTGTATTACTACGGCGCAACTTGCAGTATTGGTTTGGCTTTGGATGTGGTAACCCTAGGCTGCACAGACTAAACAGCCTGCAACTTCGACCCAGAAGCTTTGGAAGACAACTCGTCTTGCGTATATGCAGAATTTGGCTTCGATTGTGAAGGAAATTGCCTTGGAGACCCAATCACAGCACAAGATTTGATCAATCAAACTTATTGGTCGGTTTACTTTGTTGATTGCGAAACGGGAGACCAAGTGTTTAGCGAAGAAATCATTTCTTTCAACGATAGTGGCTTTATTGACTTCTACTTCTCAGGAGATCAAGGCGAACTGATTGTCAATCCAGACCCTGGAACAGAAATTCCTTGGATTGTTGAAGGAAACTGTGTTGTTGGAATCTACTACATACCAGCCCTTTCAACTGATGGCGCATTGTATGCTGAATTTGATGAAGGCTGTATCCTTTTTGTGCCTGAAGAAGAAGGCTGTGCCGATGAGTTTGCTTGTAACTACAATCCAGAAATAGTAATTAACAATTGGGACCTCTGTGACTACTCTTGCAGCGGATGTATGGACGTTAATGCATGTAACTACAACCCAGAAGCAACGATTGAAGACTATTGTGAATATACCTTCGACTTCGAATTGGTGGAGTTCCTAGAACCTATTGCTTTAGTGGTAAACGAAGGAACCAACATGCTGGGTGTTGACCCTGTTGGTATGGTGTTTATTTATGAGGCCGATACCGATGAACTGGTGACAAGCTTTACCTTTTCATTGATAGAAGAAGATGTAAATTTCTACACTTGCCTCGCAGACGGTTGCTATTACATGACACTCGATTATCCTGAAGAATATGAAGGCCTAGAATTCGATATGGACTATGGTCAAGATACCGATGAAGATCTAGATGGATACCTTAACAATCAAAGATATTACTTCACTTTTGGCGAAACAGACTGTCTTGGTGGATGTTTCGATACTGAAGCAGACAATTACAACCCAAGCGCTACTTTTGATAATGGGCTATGTGTTTATAACGACAATTGTGAAAGTGCAATTGAACTTGTCCTGAACGGAGAGCCAATAACAGGCACAAACCTGGGAGCTACAGGCACTTGGGCAGAAGATCAGTGCCTTGATGTTGACGGAGATGACGAAAGTTTTGTGAACAGCGTTTGGTACTCCCTGACCGTTCCAGAAGGTGCCTTCGTGGTAAGAACTATTCTCGACGGAACAATGGGTGATTCCTCAATGGATATCTACATGTCTTGCGACCTAGAAAGCATCGTTGATTGCAACGACGATGATCATGATCTTGAATCGGCAATTTACTTCGATTGCGGCGAACTTACACCAGGAAGCACCATTCTAGTTCGAGTTGATGGCTATGACAATTCAACCGGTTCATTCAGCATTGTTGCTGACAGTATTGAAACCCCAGGTTGCATCTACTCAATGGCCGATAATTACGATCCTTGCGCAACAATCGATGATGGATCGTGCATCGTTATGGGTTGCACAGATCAAGCGGCTTGTAATTTTAATGTACTCGCAAACACGATGGGTGAATGTGATTATGAGTCTTGCCTAGGTTGTATGGATAGCAGTGCTTGTAACTATGACGAAAATGCAAGCATCTTTGATCCAAGTCTATGCAACTACACATTTGTATTCGAAAGCGGAAACGAATTCATTCCGCTCGGTCAAATGGGAGATCAAGCAGTTGGCTTCGGGGTCATCTTTACAATCGAAGACGATTTTGTAACAGAATTCCCTATTTATCTAGAAAGTGTAACTCTCGAAGGACTATGTTTAGAACCAGGTTGCTACTACATTGGTTTTGATTTTACTTCTGGCTTCGAAAATAATGCTTGGACCATCACTCTTGATGGAGAAGATGAAATCTCAGGAGACTTTAGCAACTTCGATGTCGTGTATTTTAGCTTTGGTGGAGAAACTTGTCCACTCGGTTGTACAGATGAAGAAGCAGATAATTATGACTTCTTTGCAACAGCTGATGACGGAACATGTCTTTATAACGATTTCTGCATCAGCGCCGAAGATTTGTTTATCGATGGTGAAGCCGTTTCAGGAGATAACAGCAACGCCGGCGGCAGCTTAAATGCGGCTGATTGTTTTGATGATGATGATGTAGTGAACTCAGTTTGGTTCCAAATGGAAGTTCCTGAAGGAGCATTCTTGATTCGCACTGTTTTGGAAGGAAGCATGGACGACTCCATGATAGAAGTCTATGAAAGCTGTTCCGATACCGAGAGCATTGCGTGCAACGATGATGAAGATGATCTTGAATCTCAAGTTGAATTTGATTGCGGAGAGCTCGTGCCGGGTGAATGGATTTATATCCGAGTTGATGGCTATGATGAGTCAACAGGAAGCTTCTTCATTTTGGCCGAAAGCATTGAAGATGAGAATGAAGGCTGTACGGATGAGACTGCAGCCAACTATAACGCTTGCGCCAACATCGATGATGGCTCTTGTGAGTTCGAAGGTTGTACCGATGAAACTGCAGCCAACTATGATGAAGATGCCACCATCGATGACGGTTCATGCGACTACAACTGCTTCGAACCAACAGTGCTTTACGACCTTATGGGATGTAACGATGAGGATGATACCTTTAGCGTAGAGTTAGATGTTACCAACACCATGTTCAGCGGTCCGTTCATCATCTCAAATAACTTGAATGACGAAGAAATCACCGTTACAGAAGACGGAGTTTACTCTTATGGAGAATTTGGTGAAGACGATGACGTGGTCATTATCTTAACCTCAATGGATACTCCAAACTGCTTCGTTTCTTCAGGAATTCTAGCCTGTCCTTTGGGTATTGCGGAAGTAGATGCTAATGATTGGATGATCTTCCCGAACCCATCAAATGCAGAATTCACACTTCAAATGGGCAGTATTGATGCGAATTCAGTAGAAGTTTTTGATTTGGCAGGTCGATTGATTTTTAATCAAACGTTAAGTGCAGGAACAAACAAGCTCATTATTCAAAGCGATCAATGGGCAACAGGTATCTACCAAGTTCGTCTACTTTCAGATGATACAATGTCTATGAAGCGCTTGGTAGTAAATCATTAGAAATAACGAGCGACAACTTTTTAAAGGTCTCGAACAATAATACGTCCGTGACCTTTATTTTTTCGATAAAACGATTCTTTTTACCGATAAATGACGCATTGTTTTTCGGTTGATGCTTTACTTTTGCACTCTAATTTTAAACTATAAGTAATGCGAAAGTCCATAACTCTTTTCGTTCTAGCACTTTTATCTGGATGGTGCGTAAATGCACAAATTTCAGAAATGAACCAAACAGAACAATCAGCCTCACAAGCTTTTGGCGGAGAAATGCCTGCGTGCACAGATCTGCTCGCCTGCAACTATAACCCAGAAGCTACTTTAGATAACGACGCTTGTGAATACCTCTCGTGCTCGTGCGGAACAGCTGTTATGGACATGGAAGTAGAAATGAACTGCGTCGACCTCGAAACAGGAGAATTGGTCTTTGATAATTTCGGCTATGGCTGCGAGTACCCAAGTGATTTTAATATCGCTTGGAATGGTAATTTTGATGTCGGATACCTTATCCCCAGTTCAGGAGCAGAAGCAGCTTATGTTGACCTCCCATTTTGTGAAATCACTTATCAAGATGCGCTAGCAGCAAACTACGTCTCTGATTACGGTCTTGCAGATGTTTATGGTCTCGTTCCAGGAAACACATTTATCGTTCACACTGAGGACGGAAATTATTACGCAGTTGGTGATATCCAAGAAACAGATATTCAACCAACTAACATTTCACTCGATTTCGCATTTAGACTGATTGAGCCAGATGCTGTAGGCTGTATGGACGAAACAGCTTGCAATTACGACCCTGCAGCCGTGAACGATAACGGTACATGCGAGTTCTTATCATGTGCAGGCTGCACCATTGAAATCGCTTGTAACTACAACCCTAACGCCTCCATTGCAGACTACGAATCCTGTGAATTTGTCTCTTGCCGTGGTTGTACCTATTCAGATGCAGAAAACTATAATGCTAGTGCAACTATCGACAATGGCTCATGCACCTACGCAGCTTGTGTCACATGTATGGGCGATTTCAATAGCGACGGATTTATCAATTCTGGAGATCTTGTGGTATTCCTTGGTATCTATGGAGGAACTTGCGAATAATCTTGGTATATATGAAAGCCTGATATTTAAAAAGGAGTGTATTTAATGCACTCCTTTTTTTTGCTTCGCGATGCAAGACTGAACAAGGAACAATTCTCATCCACACGAAATCCGTACTTTTGCCAAAATCTTTTGCATGATTCTATCCATGACCGGCTACGGAAAAGCCGAAGGTACCATCGGAACCCGAAAATTTACCATCGAACTTCGCTCTTTAAACAGCAAGCAGTTCGACCTGAATGTGCGCATGCCGAGCATGTTCAAAGAGAAAGAAATGGCCCTAAGAACCTTTCTGTCTCAAGAAGTTGGTCGAGGAAAATCAGACCTGACTATCTTCTACGAAGCATCAGCAGAAGAAAAGAAAATCTCGGTAAATAAACCCTTGATGATCTCTTATCAGAAGGACTTTGAAGAAGTGGCGAAAGCTTTCGGACAAGAAAATCCAGATTACCTGAGCGCGGTAATGCGCATCCCAGATGTTCTTCGCCCAGAAAAAGAAGAATTGAACGAGGATGAATGGAGCCAAATCATGACTCTAGTGAAAACCGCTCTAGCAGGATTCAAAGGCTATAGAACGCAAGAGGGTGAAATACTCTATCACGACTTTAAAGCCAGAATCAACACCATCTTGCAGCTTCAAATAGAACTCGGTCCGCTCATCGATGCGCGCGTCCAACGAACGAAAGATCGCATCAAAAACAACCTCAGCGAATGGATCGAAGCCGATAAAATTGATACCAATCGTTTCGAGCAGGAAATGATCTACTACCTCGAGAAAATGGACGTCACCGAAGAATTGGTGCGATTAAAAGGAAACTGCGATTACTTCCTTGAGATATTGGAAGATGAAGAGATGCAAGGGAAAAAGTTGGGCTTTATTTCACAAGAAATTGGTAGAGAAATCAATACCCTCGGATCAAAAGCTAACGATGCGGAAATGCAACGCAGCGTGGTGCAAATGAAAGACGAATTGGAAAAAATCAAAGAGCAAATTCTCAATGTCCTCTAACACCCCTTTTCAAGGCAAATGCATTATCTTCTCAGCACCTTCAGGAGCTGGGAAAACCACCATCGTTCGTTCGCTTTTAGATCGAGATATGGGCCTGGAGTTTTCCATTTCAGCTACAAGCAGAGCACCAAGATCTATCGAGCGTGAAGGCAAAGATTATCACTACTTAAGTGTAGAAGAGTTTAAAGCCAAAGTTCAAGCAGAAGAGTTTGTAGAGTGGGAAGAGGTTTATGAGAATCAATTCTATGGCACGCTCAAATCTGAAATAGAACGCATTTGGAAGGCAGGAAAACACGTTATTTTCGATGTGGATGTAGACGGAGGGCTTAGTTTAAAGCAGTTCTTTGGCGAACAAGCACTGGCTATCTTTGTTCAAGCTCCAAGTATCAATCACCTAAAAAAACGCTTGGAAGGAAGAAGTACGGAAACTCCAGAAAGCATTGAACGAAGAATAGGAAAAGCGGCTTACGAGCTCGCTCAAGCACCTAAATTTGATAAGATACTCGTCAACGATAACTTGGAAAAAGCAAAAGAAGATGCTTTTAATATGGTAAGTGAATTTTTAGCAATTTGAAAAAAATCGGACTCTATTTCGGTACCTTTAACCCGGTGCATATCGGTCACCTCGTGATTGCTAATTTCATGGCCAACCATACGGATTTGGAAGAAGTATGGATGGTAGTCACGCCGCACAATCCACTTAAAAATAGAGCCGAACTCCTGCCAGACGAACACCGCCTACAAATGGTTCGCTTGGCCATAGTTGACAATCCAAAAGTATGGGCAAGTGATGTGGAGTTTGATTTGCCACAGCCTAATTTCACAACCAACACCCTCGATCACCTAGTAAAAGAACATTCCGATTGTGAATTCACACTCATAATGGGTGAAGACAATCTGAGGAGTCTGGATAAATGGAAAGACCACAAACGCATTCTTGAGCACTTCGATATTCTCGTTTATCCAAGGTCGCAAACAGAAGGAGAAACACGTTTAGACCCTGTAAATGGTCTTGATTTTTCTAGAGTGAAGATTTGCGACGCTCCCATGATTAAGATCTCCTCTACCTTCTTGCGCAATTCAATTCAGAATCAAAAAGATGTTCGCTATTTGATCCCAGATAAGGTGATTAATTACATTAGCAATAACTATTTATACGAGAACAGGGAAGAGCATTAGAGCGTTCAAGAAAGGAAGCTCCCACTTAAACACACCTGGCCCTAGCGGGCCCCCCCCTATCCCCCCCCCCCCCGCACCAAACCCGCAAGACCAACGGAGAACGGACCACCGAAAAAAAAAATAA
>JAQWFN010000060.1 GCA_029238785.1 Flavobacteriales bacterium
GGGATGTCGGCAGTGAGCCGCTCATTCAACAAAGAAGAACCAGCATTCCCTGGTAAAACACGCACGTTAAAACTCATGGTGGCATCATTCGAAATCACGGGATGGTTGACCAAGGAGTTGTAAGAAGATGAAATCGTTCTGAAATCAGGTTCAAAGGTGCCGTCATGACAGCCAGAGTTAGCACAAGTTGGAGCAAAAATCTTCCCGTGAAGCCAAGCAAAATTACCAACGGGAATGTCGTTCACACTCGGGTTGTCAACCGCTACAGTTCGAACAATTTCGTCGTATGGATTCTCTGGCTCGTCTTTCTTGCAAGAAGAAAAAAGTCCGATTGAAATACCAACAACCATCAGGATTACAAGGCTTATTGATGATCTCATCTAGATGTAATTAAATAAAGATTGCGTACCAGGAGCAATAAGACCAGCATTTTGAACCTCAGGCATTACTCCAAGAATATCGGCGATGGTCATCATAGAATCGGTCACTTGGCCAATAGGATTCCCCTCGTTTCCAATAATCAAATTCGATGGTGTAGTAGGACCAGCCATCAAGCTAAATACACGCATGGAGTTCATGTCTGAGTGGTCGTAAGCTCTCCAATCGTTCACATCAAGGATGTTGTTTGGGTTGAGGTTTCGACCACATTCTGGAGTGGCGATGATGGTGGTATTTCCTGCCATCTCGGGGATTTCATTTTGAATAAAGTTCCACAAATGCCCAACGCCATGGTCGGCACGGTGCAAACTTTGAAGGTATCCTGTGAAATCTGAATGACAACCGTCTACATTATTCAAGTTCACCACAGTAAGCGCCGGTTTGAACCATTTTAAAAGCTCACAAGTATAGCCTAAGGTGGCCGTGTCGTTATTGTCTGTTAAAGGGGGATGAGCAATGGTACCGTTTTGGGTTTTCGTGAACATCTCTTTCATGAAGGCCTTGATGTTCTGCTTCTCGTCTTCTGTATTGCCTAGTGATAAAAGTCCGTTTCCATAGTTCTCAAAAGAATTGTCAAGAAATTCTTTAAGGGCATACATCGGGGAAAGTTCATTTTCTGGGTGATAGACTTTCGCATCGCCCAAAAACTCTTGCCCAGTAGGACCAAAAGTTACCGATGGAGCAAAGAAGTTAGCCCCATATTTTGCACCGTAATCCTCATGAGCACTGTAGTTAAGAAGAGGAACTGAATTCGCAATTCCATTTCCAACAAACCAAGTATCGGTAGCACTCATGCCACCATGCCTACGTAAATACTCAAAAATCGTGGGATTAACCGGTCGATTTTTAAGTCCTTGAGTTGTCACCGTAGATCCCTGAACCAAGCTGTTCAATCCGCCAAAATGCCCAGCACTTAAGGCTTGAACCTCCGCAAATAGGGTGCCTTGCTCTTGTAAAGTAGTGGGGAGAATGGAAGGAATAGGAGAGATTCCACCTTGCCCAGTACCATAAACAATCTTTTGCGTTGGGGCATCACCAGAGAACATGTTGTACATGATGTTACCCGGGTAAGGTTCGTTGATCTGACTGTCGTCCAGATAGCGTTGTAGTACCGACTCCTGTTGTCTTACTCCACCAGCGAACATCACTAGAACAACGTGCTGACTCATTTGCCTTCCGCTAGCAGCAAATAATCTTCCGCTCGGCAAGATGTAAGGAATACTTACACTCGCTGCCGCTGTTAAACCAGCCTTTTTAATGAATTCTCTTCTTTTCATTGCTCTTGGGTTTAATAGTACATGTACTCGTCCGACAATGCGAAAGAGAAGTAAACAATCTCTGGGGTAACGTAGGGGTTGTTTTCAATGAAGTTTTTCATGTAAGTTTTCTCTGCTTCTGTGGGGAAACGCACATAAAATCGCACGTAAGTGTCTTCTATGAATTGCTCAATGTCGGCATTCATTTCTTCAACACTTGGCAATTGAACGGCCGGATCGTTCATGAAATTACTAATGATGACCTCACGAGCTAATTCTTTGTCTCCGATACTTTCGATACAACGGTTAACGTCGTAAACATCGTTTGCTGATAATGCGGTTTGGAACAAGTTGGCATGAAGAATGGCCACAAACTGTTCGTTGGTTTTTTCTTTTGTTTTGTCTGCGCTTGAAGGGTACAGTTCTACATCATTCAAGATGAAACTCGCCTCTGGCTCTGGCTTGCAAGAGACCAAAAGAGCGAAGCACAAAAGGAGGGATATCCCATATTTAGTCAAAGCCTGCATATTCATCACTAATTAAGAGGGTTCGTTGAACTTCTTTGAAATTATAGTTATTGCTGAAGGGCACCACGAGATCAAAAACCTCATTACTTGTTGGAGTCCGGGCAAGTAGAGATTCGTATGCCCAAATGATCATTCCTTCATCAAATTCAGCGCTTCCAACAAGTAGGTCGACATATTCCGGTTTTGTTTGGGCTAAACTTCCAAAAAGAGAAGCGGGCTGATTAAATTCTATGATTTGGTATGCTGCATCAAGTTCAGCACTTGTTGGGAAACGAAAAAACAAATCGTTGAAAGTGGCATTAACAAAGTTAAAACTGTTCATGTTGATTTCATCATAAATGGCGTTGACGAGCATTCGTTTCACCATTTCATCGATGAGTATTTCGCCATTCATCAATTCCGATCGAGCGTTTTGAACTGCTTCTATGCGATTTGCTTCTGCCATATTTAACTCATAACCAGATAAATTTCCATTGATGGAATCAGCAATCGCTTGTCCTCGAAATATTCCATATTGAAAACTTAAAACATCTTCAGAAGCCCCTTCTAAAAAGCGTGCTTTCAAATCGTCATAAAGTTTGATGTGGTAAGCGAAAGTGTAAGAACTATCTCCTGGAAGAGGGTCGCTATTAAAAATCAACTTGTTCACCAAGGCTGTTCTTGCCTCAACACTGAGGTCTGCTAATTCTAAGGCAGCAACTTCAGCGCTCATTTCTGTGTCAAGGGGTTCTCTTCCGATGAGATCTATAAACGCGCGGTTGACATAATTTTGCACAATGACTGTAGGGATCTCATTGTAAGGGGGAATGGTATTGTTTTCATAAACAACTTCCTCCTTCTTGCAAGATAGAAGACTGATTATGAACATTGAAATGACAAGTAGTCGAGCACGCATGAGTTTCAGCTTATCTGCTAAATATAACGAAAACTCTTGGCTTTTCGTTGCCTGCGTTTTCTACTTAGTGGCTTACCAAAAGTTTGACTTTTTTTATTTGTCCTGCAGATTGTAAGGTAACGAAGTACATTCCCGATTCTAGGTTACGGGTGTCAAGTGTGAATTGACGTGCTTTTACCTCCATGTTTAAGAGTACCTTCCCTTGGGCATCTAATACAAATGCGCGTTCAATCACTTGGTTATTTATCACATGGGTTGAAGCATTACTTGGGTTCGGAAAAAGACGTCCATCAAATTCATTTTCTTCGATGTTGTTGATGATAACGTCGATTTCATTCGAAAGCGTACTGCATCCAACATCATTGAGGAGTTCTAAGCTATATAATCCGTCCACTAAGGGAGCATAAACTGATCCGTCGGCTTCTGGAATTAGCTCTCCTTCGAGGTACCACTGGAAGTCAAATGATCCGCAGTCTTGACAGAAAAGTGTCCCTGTAATGTCATCAAATAAGACCACAGGTTCATCAGGGACATTAAGAACGTTTATTTCATCAACAGTAAACGAGGTTTCAAAACCAAACAAAGTGTAGATGTATTCTATAGCATATGAACCTAGGGAAGGGAAGCTAATGGTAATTTGAGGTGTACACTCCTCAGAGAGAAGTTCACCGTTCAAATACCAAGCACAAATAGCATCGGGGTGAATTGATGGGGCAGCCGTTGCAATTAAGTCTTCACCGACACAAACGTCATTGGAGTTCAAATCAAAGAAGGCACTTTCAAAGAAACATGTGCCATCATCTTCTATTGCTGATTCGTTATAATTGACTGCGTTTGAATCAGTGCAACCTTGAGGTAAATTAATTTCAATTGATGCTGGAGAACTCTCACACCCAGCGGGATTGATTTGAATCAAACTATACAATCCACTTTGATTCAGCATTATATTTTCTCCATCAACCTCAATCTCTTCACCATTTAATAACCATTGTAATGTGTTTGTTTGGTCGCAATTAGCACAGGTCAATTGATAGTTAAGGTCATCATAGTTCAAATCTGCAGTCTCTGGTATTGCGGTAAACTGGATGTTGTTCACTTCGAAAGTGGTTTCAAAGCCGTACAAAGTGTATGAGTAACTAATATCTACGATACCGGGTTCAGTTAAGTTGTATGTGAAGGAATCGACACATTCATTCTCAACCAATTCTCCGTTAATGAACCATTCGCAAGTAGCTTCTGGGTCGATGGTTGTTTGATTGTTTATGATGAGCTCATCAGGAATGCAAACCGTAGTAGTGTTGACACTAAAGGAGGCTTCTGAGAAGAAACAAGTTCCATCATCTGTGTTTGCTGAAATATCATAATTCACTGCTTCAGGATTTGTACATCCGAAGTAGACGCAAGGACCAGAAAGATCAGCGAGGGGATTGTAGTTGTCTGCATTCTCATCCATACATCCTTCTATAAAACAAGTTCCATCATCTTGATTTGCCTGAGGATCAAAGTTGTCGGCCAATTCATCTGTGCATCCGAGGTAGATGCAATCACCTTCTTGGAGGGCTTCAGCATTGTAATTATCAGCAATGGGGTCCATACAACCTATGATGAAACAAGAGCCATCTTCCCAATTCGCAGCAGGGTTGTAATTATCATTATTTGGGTCAGTGCATCCTGCAAACCTACATGAGCCATCATCCGTATTTGCTTCTGCATCGTAATTAAAAGCAAGCGGGTCTGTACATCCAGGCAACTCGTTTCCAGTATACAGATTCATTCTCACCATGGGATACTTGAGCATGTAGCCACCAAAATTGTTCAATTCGTAATTAACGAAAGATGTAAATGGTATCGCATCTCCGCTTCGTGCAACGATCATCCGTTCTCCAGGGTTTGTGCTGCACTCAACCGTAACGAAATAGTTTGTATCAGGAATGAGTGTGACAGGCTCAATTAAAGGTATGTGAACCATGAAGTTTTCTCCAACTCCATTAAGGTCAAAGGAGTTGATAACATAGTCTTCGCTTGTACCATACTGTATGCTATCGTTGTTGAAATAATAAACAGATGCGCGAACACTAGTACCTACAAAACTACTATCTCCAAAGGCCACAGATATATCGTGAAGGCGCAAGTTGTTCTGGTCTACCACATAAACGTTTCCAATGCGATAAGCAGAATTCGTGTAACCTACATTAGGCATAAATTGGTCCTCCATTTGGCCCTCATCAATACCTAGGCTATGTTCAGTAATGGTAAAGTCTTTACTGGCAAAATTATTCCCTATGGTTTGGTCTTCTTGGTCTTGCTGAAGTGCAAAATCAATAACATAATCTCCGGTAACTGCAGGAGGTGTCCAAGGTGCCAACTGCCAGTTGTTGCTTTGGCCGGGTTGGAGGTCTTCTTCCGGAGAATCGTTGGAAAACACATTTGTAATACCACGGTTAACTTCAACAGAGAGTTTTGTGTTGGTTTGAACCAAACCTCCAATATTTTGTCCTCGAGCTCTAAACTCCATTTGAGGAAGCATGTTTAATGGATAGAAGTGGTATTCTTGGTCGGCGTAATTGTTTAAAAGGTTTTGTTCGAAGGTGCTGTAGTTCGCGCTATACAGCACTAGGTCGTTATCACTAGGTTCAAAAATGGTAATGTTGTCAATCATCCACCAATAATAGAAGCCATCGAACTCAAATCGAAGCCTTACGTCGCTTTCACCTCCGGCAATTCCGGTTAAGGCCAAAGAAACCCACTCCACATTAGGGGAGTTGGTGATGCCGTCAGCGCTATTGTCTTGCAGCAATTCAAAGTCACCACCATTCACAGAAATGAGCACTCGAGTTACCGTGCTTTGACCTTGTGAGAAATAATGTCTGTATTGTTGTTGAAAGGTGAGCGTTGCCTCGGGATTATTTTCAAGGCTGAAGCTATTCGTAGTGAGGCTGGCATAGTGTGGTCCGGGGGCTGGACCTCCACCAATGTTTCCTCCGCAAGCGCCGCCATCGTCATCCCAATAATTTGAATCGAAAATTAAAAAACCATCTGCCAAGGTTTCGGAGTTCAGAACCACAGATCCAGCACCGCACGATCCTCTCGAGGCAATTGCGTTTGAAGGAGTGGTATTCGGACCGCGATATTCCCATTGTGAGATGCCGTCGGCACTTTCGTTCACCCAGTTCTCTGGAATACCGCTGAAGAAGGTCCATTCGATAATTGGTGTGCCGAAGACTTGAGCATTTGTTGTGCTGGACAGAGAGCTCATGAACACGATGTTCAAGAGCAGGATGATAAAGTTAGATGTGTGCTTCATTGAAGGGTATGAGTCTCAAAAATAGCAAAAGACTGCTTGAAGCACAAGATTATAGCTCAAGTTAGAGCAAAAAAAAACCTCGACAAGCGAGGTTTTTTTTTATTTATGTTATTTCAAACCTTAGTTTCCTAATTTTTCCATCTCAGCTTCAAAGGTTTCTTTGAACTTTTCGTAGTTGTACTCAGCTTTGATACGCTCATCCTTAGACAAACTCTCGTTGTACGCTTGAGCCACTTCGTCTCCGGATAGTTCTAGGGCGATGTAGTTCACATAGTTGCCGTTTGCTTTTTGAGTTGTTTGCTCACAAATGGTGATTGCACCACGAAGCTTTTGATCAACTACTGTTCTTGCTAGGTTGTTAAACGTCTCGGTAACTTCTTCTTTATTGTTGAAAGTAGAAGAGTTAACGTAATTATCGGTAACAATTTGCATTGTTGCAGAGATGGTTCTAGCCAATTCGTCTTCGGCATTCGAACGCGCTTTTTTCTTAGCTGTTTCTCTGCTCATGGATTCACCTGTGGCAGAAGCTCTGAAGGTTTTGTTGTCTGAAAAGTACTTATCTCCAGTACAATACTCATTGATGAGTACTTCACCAACTGGTTCCTTTGGCTTTTCAACTTCTTTGTTTCTTTTACAGCTTGTGAAAGCGATTGATAAAATGAACAACCCAAGTAGGAAGCCCAAATTTCTTGTTGAAGTGATTTTTTTCATTGTCGGTTGTTTAAATTGAGTAATCCATAAACTGTGCCAAATTAGAAAATTGCATCAACAATATCCTTGCAAATGTCTTTTTCTATTTGTTTGGCTCCTTTTTTAAATGCTTCTATACCCGCCGCTCTATAATTGAGCTGCAGTCCTTTAATATCGTTAATTGCGCTTTGATAAATGATGTCATCTCTAGTGTTTTTCACGAGGATACTCATGTTCAAGTAGGCCACATGAAAACCCTGTGAAGTTCCGCCTTCTCTCGTTTCAGCAGAGATATAAACAACATAGTCTGCTTGAT
This sequence comes from Flavobacteriales bacterium, assembly GCA_029238785.1. Lineage (GTDB taxonomy): Bacteria > Bacteroidota > Bacteroidia > Flavobacteriales_D > Sanyastnellaceae > CALKGK01. The sequence goes on from JAQWFN010000060.1 coordinate 7,427, forward strand.
CAATTCGATTGGTGAACGTATATCCTTCAGCGCTCAATTTTTTACTTACTGCTGAGGCCAGCCATAACTGATCTTCATTGTCTAAATTAATTTCTGTACTTGTAATAAATATCACCGGCATCCTGAGGGAAATAGGAGCTCTAGTTACCGGGTTTTGTAGTGTATTAACGAGAGGGTTAATTAGCTTTGGGTCTAAATCGCTAGGCACAAGATCTTCAAGGTCCAAAACTACTTCCAACTCATTTTTAAAGTTCTTTGGGTTGACATCTCTAATAGGTAAAGAGGCATAGCCACTTGGGTCTGACCTAAATTGTTTGTACTTCTTAAATCTGCCGTCATCAAATTTGTAATTGTGAAGTGCATTGGGTACTGGTTTTCCATCTAGGGTGACGCTCACTAAAGCCTCTGTTTTAAAACTATTGTCGGGATTCACTTCAAGACTTGATGGTGTGATTTTCAGATCAATGTTATTCACCATTTGTCTAATATGGCTGAAGATTTCGTTGTCTAAAAACACTTTTTGCCCTTCGTAAGTGTATTCATTCACTTCATTCCAATATGCAGTGAGTTCAAAAAGACCACGAAACATGAGATCAAATGCTGCGCTTAAATTGCCTTCTGCTTCTGCTGTTCTTCCTTTGGTGTAAAAATCAGCAGCACTGTTCATGGCCAAGCGCTTCTTTTCTTCTTTAATAGCGGCGTGCTGAGCTTTTGATAAGCGATAAAAAATCCAGTATTCATTTTTATCTTCCCAAGCGCCAACAATTTCGAAGCCTTCTAATTTTTCTTCAGTATATGTTGCAATGTTTGAAGTAAACTCCTCTCGAAAGAAATTGTTTGTTTCCATTGTGTTGAGAAAAGATGAACTTTTCACTGTTACACTAATTTCAGAACTTAAATCATCCAATGCGTTCTTCTTCGCAGACTGTGCAAAGTTCACAGGGTCCAACTGTTTCGAAGCAGAGCCTATGCCAATATAATAGCTATTGTCAATGGGGCGCTGATCTACCCAGCCTGGCTTCGGTGCTTCTGTTTCTTGAACGCCCTTGGGTGTACACGCCAAAAGCATGGTAACAAGGAAGAAATATGTGATCTGTTTCAAATTCATTAGGGCACAAGTTCTGTCATCAATTGTTCAATGTCTCTTCTCATTTCGTTACCAAGAACCTGAAAAGCGTCGTTGGATAATTGGTCTACGCTTTTTAGGTCTCTTCTTGCACTAAACAAGGAAACCAGTTCTTGTTTAGCACTTCTCGACGTGTTTGCTCCGCTATTTCCTGCGGGGAATAAATTACGAATGTCTCCATCGTAACTGGCATAATGGATTTCGTCTTTTACTTCGCGTTCAATAATTCGAGATTTAAGGATTTCACCGGTTTTCAAACTTACCACCTTGTACTGGAAAGAAACTGTAACAAGATTCTGTCCAACGAATTCGTCGTAACTTTTTTGACGATACTTGGTTTGGTAGAAAACCTTTCCAGTTTCTTCGTTGATACGTTTTACTTGGTATTGTTCGTAGCCTACTCGGTTATAGCGTTGTGGTCGGCCAATCGACTCTCCATAACTCAATATAGCGCCGGAAATTATCGCCTGAGCACCAATAATCTGTCCTACAGATACAGCGGTTTCTTCGTCCATTATTCCCGATAAACCTAGTTTCTGTTCTTCTAAAATGAGCTCAATATTATCTCGGTCAACTATTTTCAAGAAGGGGTCGTTAGCACCAGTAAGCGCCTCTAAAGTATAGGCGCTCATTTTTACTTCCAGCCCACTTACTCTTGTTCCATTGTCAAAAGGGAGTAGCGCCATGGTGAACAGTCCATTGTCAAGTGCGGATTGACGAAGGATGTTTGCTTCCTTGTAATCGGTTTTACGAGAAATAACCTTGCTGAATTGATTGTAAGCTTTTCTAAACTGTTCGTTCTCGTAGGCTTGAACGGCATTGATATAAATGGGCTCAACATAGGCTACATCAGCTAATTCGTGCGCATCTTCAAAGCTTGGATCCAATCGTTTTATTTCAACAAATCGCTTTTCTGCTTCGTTGAACTCACCCTGATCCATCAATTCTAATCCTTCTTCATAGATCTCCGCAACATAGTCGCTTTTAACCAAGTCATAATCTTTCTGGTACATTGAAGGCACGTCGAGCTGAACACCAACATTAGCCACTTTGGCTTTCAATTTCATCGCTTCTTCCCATGCTGTTATGGCTTCTTTTTTATCTCCAAAGCTTTTCTTTTGAACAAACTCGTTCAGCATTGAGTTCAGCACCACCTGACCAGCACCTTTCATCCCAATTTTTGCATCCACGTTGTTGCGGTTTTTTTGCAAGGCAACGTAGTACATGTTAGCTGCTTCTTCAACGAGTCCGGCTTCTTCTAATTTTGAACCTTTTTTATAAAAAGATTTTGAAGTGGCACATGATACAAGTAAAGCAATGCTCAGAAGATATATAAGTAGGCGAGAGAACTTCATATTAGGCGATGTTTGAAAAGGCGTTTACCTCATTTCTATGTATTCATTTAAGTCATCAATGCTGCTTTCGAACTCAAAAGCGTCATAAACAATGTAATAGCTATCTGGGTCCATTGCCTTGTCATAGGCATATTGAGCAAATTCAAGTTTGTCTCCTTCAAAAGTAAAAAGAAGCATGATTTCTTTGATCTGCTCGCAAGTTAGGCACTTGTTTTTAGTGGCCTGCTTTGCGGTAGTCATTTTACTGTCCGAAAAGGTTTTTGACTCAATAGCTCCTTTCATTCTAGTGAATTCACTCGGAGAAACGGCACAGTTTACAACAATTTCTTCAGGCTCTTGATCAACCCAAGTGGCTGTAGTCATTCTTGGTTGAGCTTGTGTTTGTGTTTGTGTTGTGCTAGTGGTAGTTGTTACACTCGTTTCTTCACGAATTTCCACGCCCATATCCATGCCCATATCCATGCCCATATCCATGCCCATATCGACATCAAACGTTACATCAACACCAGGGACTTTAAGGTCAATTTTAACCTTGTCTTCTGAGCCAGGTGTGTTGATGGTCGTGGTGCTTGTGGTCGTGGTTCTCGTTGTTCCCGTGCTAGGAGCAGTCATTTCGACGGCAATTTCAGCATCTTGAACCTCTGTTTCTTGAACAGGCACTGAAGTGGGTCTAGGTGGAGCTGGTGGTGCAGGAGCGCTTACTGCCATGTCCATTTCCGTTTCAGATTGATAACGAAGCACGTATTCTCCTTTACGATTAACTTTAATCATGTATGTCACAAGGAAACCTTTCATCACTGCAAAATTCTTGTTAGAAAAGTCAGGAAATGCGGGGTCTTCAAAGTCAACTCTAGCTTGATAAAACTCCGAACTTAATTCGTTTAATTGAACATTGCTTTGAGGAGTTTCGTTTTGCTTAACACCATTAAGGTAAAGGGTGAATAACTCTCCGTTTTCGGCGAAAACAACTGTTGCAGCGTTTTGTGCTTGAGCAGTGAAAAAGCCAAAGAGGCAGATGAGGAGGAAGTAAGATCTTTTCATGATATTAAAAATTAGAGGCTAAAGTTAATTGATATTCAAAGCATACCAATCGGCGTGCCAAAAAAAGATGATTTTGTCTTCACTTTAGTTGTGCCCCCTAAGTGAAGGTTTATCTTTGGGGGCAAAACTTTTCTTTATGAGTCAATCGATTCTTATCATTGGTGCTGGACGTTCTAGCAGTTCTTTAATCCGTTATATGCTACAACATGCCAAAACTTACAATTGGCAAATCCATGTTGGAGATCAGGATCTGTCTGTAGCGGAAGCCAAGGTAGGTTCGTCGGAAAATGGAGTTGCATTTGCTTTTAATGCCTTAAATAGAGAAGAGCGATTGCCTGTGCTTGAGAAAATGGACTTGGTGATTTCAATGTTGCCCGCGCACTTGCACATTGAGATTGCAAAAGATTGTTTGCTTTTGGGTAAGCATGTGATTACTCCATCTTACGTTACCAAAGAGATGACGGCTTTGAATGAGGAGGCAAAAAAGAAAGGGCTTCTTTTCTTGAATGAGATGGGGGTTGACCCCGGGATTGATCACATGAGTGCCATGAAAATCATTCATGGAATTAAAGCAAAAGGTGGTGAACTGCTGCGCTTTGAAAGTTTTACTGGTGGTTTGATTGCCCCTGAGAGCGACAACAATCCGTGGAACTATAAATTTACGTGGAACCCTAGGAATGTTGTTTTGGCGGGACAAGGAGGTACAGCACAGTTTCAACAGAATCACGAATTGAAATACATTCCAAAACACCAAGTTTTTCAAAGAGTAAAACCAATAGCAATAGACGGACACGGGGAGTTTGAGGGATATGCCAATCGCGATTCCTTGAGTTATAAGAAGGTTTACGGTTTAGAGAAAATACCAACCATATACAGAGGGACCCTGCGCAAAAAAGGGTTTTGTACTGCTTGGGATGTGTTTGTTCAATTGGGAATGGTGAATGATGATTTTATTGTTGAGGGCAGCAAAGAGCTCAGTTATCGCCAGTTCACCAATGCTTTCCTTACCTATGATCAAACCAAAAGCGTAGAAGAAAAGTTGCAAGCGACCTTTGGTTTGAGTGAGGAAATTATGCACAAGTTTCGTTGGTTAGGATTGTTTGATGATACGATTATTGGACTTGATGAAGCTACTCCGGCCCAAGTACTTCAGCAACTTCTAGAAAGCAAATTGCAGTTGGATGAAGACGATAAAGATATGATTGTGATGTGGCATCGTTTCAATTATATCATTGATGGGGTAGAAAAGGAAATCCACTCTTCGATGGTTGTAGAAGGAGAAGACCCAAGGTTCACTGCAATGTCTAATACGGTTGGTTTACCCGTTGCAATTGCAGCAAAGCATTTACTCACAGGCGAACTTAAACTAAGAGGTGTTCAGCTTCCAATAGATGCAGCGATTTATGAGCCTATTTTAAGGGAACTTGAGGACTACAACATTATCTTTAACGAAAACGAGTTTGATGCTTAAACCCTTTGTCGCATTCATCTGCTGCTTTTATATTGTTCTATTTTGTAGCGCACAAACTTGCGATGCCCCGCTTGTACCTATCGCGGTTGATTGGCAAGAAAAGCAAGATTTTGATGAGGCTGAAGGGAAAGTGAAGGAGAGTCTGAAGTGGCTTTGTTCCCACGGAATGAAAGACTGCACGGACGATCGTGAGAGCTTAAATTCGTATGTTATGCTTTGGTTGAGCGCTCATCCTACAGTAAAGATAGAGTTGAATACGGAGCACCTCAGTTTTTTGGATTCAGATCCAGAGCTGCTATTTGTCATGATTCATGGTATGGCGCTTTTCCAACTTCTCGAGCCAAAAGAAAAAGATGCAGATTTGATTCATCAAGCGGGTTTAAAGGCCGTTGTTGAAGTAACAACGCAGACCAAAAAGTATGCATTCAAGAAGGAGTTAAAGCCTTTGCGAAAAGCAGCAAGAAAGGACGATTTAGTGGCTTATTCTAAAGGGGAATACAAAAAATAAATACAACAAACTCTACCTAAAGAGCTTGTTGTATAACCTATTACCCGCACCTTTCTCTCGAAAGATCATTTTTCCTACTCCTGTGCGAGTTCAATTTGAGTTTCTTGGAGTAGGCTTTGAAAGTTTTTCCTGTAATTTCCTGTGTAAGATTCATTCATGATGAAGGACTTCTCTTCATCACTATAAACTAGAAAGGCTACTGGGAAGTCGAGAATATCGAGGTCTTGTTGGCCAAAAAGTTGTTTTGGAGTGAGGTGGAAGTCGCACTGAAATGAAAAGGCACTTCGATCAATGGCAGAATGAGTGTCGAAGGAAACTGTTTTACTGAGCATACCATTCATCAGTACTTGAATGGTGTAGTTGTTCTGGAAGTCGATATATACCTTGAACTTACCGTCTTTGTCTGTAACATGAGAAGTAACAAGCTCATTGCCGTCATAAACAAGCACGAGTGCTTCGTCACACTTTTTATTTCCAGATTTGATCACTCCATACACACAGACCTCGCTTTCTCCGTCATCTGCATCAAGAGGGTCTTGAGCTTTTACATCTAATCCTGAAACTAAAAAACAAAATGTGGCGAGGTGTACTAGAATATTCATGGTCTTAAGTTTAAAGTGAGTTATGCCTTCTATTACGCCGCTAATGTTAGAGGGTTAGGTAATTTTGTCTGAAGGGTTTGTAGGAAAATCGGAAGTAGGGAGAAAGAAGGCTATTGAACGAGGTACGAAAACATATCATACCTTTGAGGCGTTATAAAAGCACATGAAGACCTTCGATATCCCTGAGTTTTATAAGAGTCCATTTATCAGCAAAGTAAAAGCTGCAAGAAAAATGGAAGACCCTCGAAAAAGAGATTTTACCCCGAGTATCGTCGATTTTGGTGAGCTAGAAATCTCGCTTGCTCGTCATTTTGGTTTTTGTTATGGAGTTGAGAACGCCATTGAGATATCCTACAAGGCGCTTGAAGAGAACCCTGATAAGCAGGTTTATTTGCTTTCTCAAATGATTCACAATCAAGAAGTGAATGCAGACCTTGAGGATAGAGGGATAAAGTTTCTTATGGACACCTATGGCAAAGAGCTCTTGCCCTTGTCTATTTTAAAACCTGATGATGTGGTGATCATTCCAGCGTTTGGAACTACCGTAGAAACCCAGCAGGAGCTCGAAAAGCTTGGCGTGAAGGTAGAGAGGTACAATACCACTTGTCCTTTCGTTGAAAAAGTGTGGAAACGCGCTGCAAAGCTAGGTGCTGATAATTATTCTATTATCATTCACGGCAAACCAAGCCACGAAGAAACAAGAGCCACCTTTTCTCATAGTAAAGAAAGCGGCGGCGCGATGGTCATTAAAGACATGACAGAGGCTCATTTATTGGGTGAGTTTTTAGTAGGGAAGCGCTCTTGGTCTAGTTTTGATGAGGTGTTTAGCGCTAGATATTCTGATGGTTTTGTTCCTGAACGCGACTTGCAGAAGTTGGGTGTTGTGAATCAAACCACCATGTTGGCTACCGAAACCCAAGCCATTGCAGATTATCTCAAAGGAGTGATGTTATCGATTTACGGAGAAGACAGCTATCGAGAGCACTTCGCTGATACAAGAGATACCCTTTGCTATGCCACTAACGACAACCAGCAAGCCACCATAGGTATCTTGAAGGAAGGTGCAGACATTGCTATTGTGGTTGGAGGATATAATAGCAGTAATACTTCTCACTTGGTTGAATTGTGTGAGGAGGTTTTGCCCACTTATTTCGTTCAAAACGAGCACGAACTGGTGAGTAAAGATTTGATTGCACATTTCGACTGGAGAAAAAAGGAGAACAAACAAACAAATGGGTGGTGGCCGGAAAAGCAAAAGCCCCGTTTTATAGTCACTAGCGGAGCTTCTTGCCCTGATTCGGTAGTCGATCGAGTAATTCAGAAACTACTTGTTTTTGGTGAAGTGAAAACCAGTATCGAAGAGGTGCTTCGTACAAGATTTGTTAAGCAAAGCTAGCTCATACACAAAACCGCTGGCCTTAAAGTGGTATAAACAGCAGCAAAGCCTTAAATTTGTAGAATGCGTGCACCAAGAATTCCTTCCATGTTTCGAAATGTCCGAACGGAACCTCGTCGATTCGAGCTCCGAACGCGTCATTATGATCCCAAAGAGCAAGAGCTCGCTGCGCGATTAAAAAAGATTGAGGAGGAAATGGGAGTGGCGTCTGAAGAGGCGAGTGAAGCTCCTTTGCGCAGGATTGATTTGAAGGGAAAACGCGCGCGTAAAAACAGTTATACGAAAGGTTCTAGAAGTTCATTTTACCGACTCCTCATCATTTTAGGGGTTTTGATTTTTCTAGCTTATCGTGGTCTCAAGTATTTAGAGTTGCTTGAGCCCATAAATCCGTTTTAGACTATGTCAAACATCATAGCGATGTTACCCGATGCAGTTGCTAATCAAATAGCGGCTGGGGAGGTGATACAACGACCAGCTTCTGTGATCAAAGAGCTCATGGAGAATGCCATTGATGCTGGAGCAAGCAACATTCAAGTCATTGTTCGTGATGCTGGTCGCTCATTAATTCAAGTGATCGACAACGGCAAAGGCATGTCGGAAGTAGACGCCTTGCTTTGTTGGGAGCGCCATGCTACCTCAAAAATATCATCGGCAGATCAGCTGTTTACTTTGCATACCAAAGGTTTTCGAGGCGAGGCCTTGGCCTCAATTGCAGCGATTGCCCAAGTTGAAATGAAAACCAGGCAAGAAGGCGAAGAGTTGGGGACAATGGTGAAAATAGAAGGTTCTAAAATCAAAGAAGAGGCACCTTGTCAATGCGCTGTGGGAACGTCTTTTTCAATTAAGAACCTTTTCTTTAATGTTCCAGCTCGGCGAAATTTCTTAAAATCGGATGCCGTTGAGATGAAGCACATTATTGAGGAGTTTCAGCGTTTGGCCATTCCTCATCACAATTTATCTTTTCAACTTTACCATAACGGCAATGAGTTGTTTAATCAGAAAGCTCAATCGAGCAGGCAGCGTTTGGTGGGTACTTTTGGTAGCAAGTATGACGAACGTTTGGTGCCCGTTGAGGAAGAAACCGAAATTGTAAGCATCCAAGGTTTTGTAGGTAAACCTGAGTTTGCAAGACGAACAAGGGGTGAGCAATACCTGTTCGTGAACAATCGCTTTATTAAGAGCACTTACTTGAATCATGCTGTAACTAAGGCCTTTGAAGATCTCTTGCCGGAGGGTTCTTTTCCATTCTACACCTTGTTTTTGAGTATTGAACCGCATTTGATTGATGTTAACATTCACCCTACAAAAACGGAAATTAAGTTTCAAGATGAGCGCTCGATTTATGCCATTCTTCGTTCTTGTGTTCGACGATCTTTGGGCAGGTTCAATATTGCTCCCAGCCTGGATTTCGATCAAGAGAGCAGTTTAAACCTGGATCAATACAATGAGAACAAGGCCATTGTTCCTCCGAGCATTTCGGTAAATCCAAACTACAACCCTTTTGATGGAGAAAGGGAAAGCTATTCGAGAAGCGAAGCATCGCCTGTTTCTAGACCAAGTTTTGAGGGCGGTGGTTTTTCATCACCCAAAAAAGAAAAGAACGACAATTGGAAGGAGCTTTATGCCATCACCAGAGAGTTAGAAGCGAAAGGCCGCAAAACAGACGAAGAAGATTTTGACTTCAAGGAAGCAGGAGAGGCACTTGTTGAGCATCAAAAAGAGGCGTTTAAGATTGATCAATACACCGATCAGGCTTTGTTTCAGTTGCACCGACGCTATGTGGTAACCCAAATACGTTCGGGAATGATTGTTATCGATCAACAACGAGCGCACGAACGCATTCTCTTCGAACATTTCCTTGAAGTACTAGAGCATCATAACGGTGCTACTCAACAAAGCTTGTTCCCTGAAACCGTGTCTTTGAGTCCGAGCGACCATGCCATTGTTAGCGAACTCATTCCCTCTTTGAATGCCTTGGGCTTTGATATTGAAGAATTTGGTCAGCATGATTTAATTGTTCGTGGTGTTCCTGTTGAGGCAGGAGCATTGTCTGCCGAAGAGTTGCTGGAGCGCTTTTTAGAGAATGTAAAACACGATAGTGATAAAACGGGCATTCCCGGTAAAGAAGCTACCGCAAAAAGTTTAGCTATGGGGAGTAGTATTCGCCCTGGAACTAAAATGGAAAGCCAAGAAATGCGAAGCTTGGTTGATCAGCTTTTTGCTTGTGAAGTACCTTATTTCTCGCCCAAAGGACAACCCACAATTCTTACCTTTACTTTAGAAGATTTGGATCAAAAATTTAAACGCTAATGCCACCATTAACACCAGTAGTTAAAAATATTCTCATCATCAATGTGATTCTTTTCGTGTTCGGGATGTTGGCGACGAGTATGAATCCAGAGTTGGCGACGAAGTTTCAGGTTTACATGAGTGGACACTATCCGCTATCTGAGTTTTTCTTCCCAACGCAAGTGGTCACGCACATGTTCATGCACGGAAGTATATCGCACATTTTCTTTAACATGTTTGGGATCATCATCTTTGGTGCAACATTGGAGAAATTATGGGGGCCAAAACGCTTTTTGATCTATTACTTTTTCACTGGAGTGGGAGCATTTTTTCTGCACATGTTCATCTTTGGTTTTGAAGTTTACCAGAGTTTTGGGAGTTTCTTCCCTGAAATGAGTGCTTTACCAGAGCGAGCGCAGCAGTACATCAATTATTCAGGTGTTGTAGGTGCTTCTGGAGCCTTGTTTGGTTTACTCCTCGCATTTGGAATGCTTTTCCCCAATACCAAGTTGTATTTGATCTTTTTTCCTGTTGGCATTAAAGCCAAGTATTTTGTGATTGGATATGGACTCTTGGAGCTTTATTCAGGCTTGTCAAATAATCAAGGAGATAATGTAGCTCACTTCGCCCATCTCGGTGGAATGCTGTTTGGTTTTATTTTATTGAAGCGCTGGCAGAAGAGTAAAAACACGTTTTATTAATGAGTGCATTTAGCGATCTTAAGGCTCGGTATGATTCGGGCAAAATGTTTCAAAAACTGCTGTACATCAATGTTGCAGTTTTTCTTGTGGTCTTCACCATTAAGTTGTTTTTCCTAGATAAAGGAAGTTTCCTTTATGATACCGGTTTGACTTTAAAGACCACGGCTAATTTTCAGCACTTGATTCGCCGACCGTGGAGCATTGTAACGCACATGTTCATGCACACGGGGCTCTTTCATATTCTTTTTAACATGGTGTTCTTGTATTTCTTGGGCGGTATGTTTGAGTCGAGATTTGGGGCTCGGAAATTATTAAGCACCTACTTACTTGGTGGTTTAACCGGATTCTTAGTGTACTTCAGCGTTGCCCATCTCCTGCCGGAGTGGAGAATGTTTGGTACGGCAGAAGGAGCAAGTGCCGCGGTGATGGCGATTTTTGTTGCTTATGCTACTTACTTCCCGGACGAACAAATCCGATTGATGTTAATTGGTCCGGTTAAACTGAAATACCTCGCGCTGTTTTATGTGCTCTTTGATTATATCAGTTTGGGGGGGAGTAATTCTGGCGGACACTTAGGTCATTTGGGTGGAGCTTTGTATGGCTTTTTGCTGATGAGTCAAATGAGAAAGGGCAAAGACATTGGGGCATGGTTTGAAAAGTTGCTCGACCGCATTGTTGACTTGTTTAAGAAACGCTCGCACTTGAGGGTAGTGAAGGCACCTTCGAAGAAGTACAAAACCGACGAGGAGTTTAACAAGGAGAAACTCAACCGAGAAAAGAAATTAGATCGAATCTTAGATAAGATTTCTAAAGGTGGTTATGATGCTTTAACCAAAGACGAAAAGCAGTTCTTAGCGAAGTTTGGAAAAGACAATTAAGCTTTCGTTTTATGCTCAGAAACCAGCCAGGTGATTTTTCCGTCTTTGCCTTGGAAATGCTCGTAGAGGGTCACATTCATCAGAATCAAGGCCATTCCGTAAAATACATCATCAATAGGAACGGAGAACAGCCTTATTCCTAAGTTGTGTTCATTATCGTACCACACAATTTGATCGTGAACCATGCTTGGATCTGTTAAAACAAGCGGGTATTGCCAAAAATCGATGCCCGTGAGCACTCCATTGGCAATGATGAAAGGAATCAACAAAATGAGGTAGGCAACATAGAAGTTCCCTAGGTAAGCTTTCTTAAAAAGGACTTGATGCTTCACCAACAAGACAATGAGCAAGAAAAAAGCGCTTGCTGTGTAGAAGTGGGTGATGTTCACAGCCAGAATCACAAGAGAAAAGGCAGTGAGGAACCAAGTTACTTTAGCAGTGTGTTTTCCTGTATTCCATTTCGGCAGTCTTACTTTGATCACTTGATAAGAGAAGACGCAGGCATAAGGAATGGTAAAGAAGAACATCCATTCTTCGATGGGCAAGTTAAAAAGGTTCACCCCGACAAGGTAATCTGGATTAAAGCCCCAAACTCCAATTTTAGTAAAACCAATGTCCCAAACAATAAATAAGGCCATGGTAATTAAACAAGCCGGTAGAAAGGCCCTCCACGTTTTGTAAAATGCCACTTTCTTGTCGAAGCTCAGTATTAAGGGTCCGAACAGACAAAAGACATTCACCCACAAATAGAGTTGGTGAAGGCTCATGAGCTTTGTCGTTTCAGGGATGCTGCTTTTTTTGCTTCGCGATAATATTTTGGTGGAATATAGAGCATTCCGAAGCACTCACCGTGTTCTTTGCCTTGGTGCTTGTGATGCACTTTATGGGCTTTTCTGATGGCCATAAAATAAGGGTGCTCGCTTCTTGTAAACCACTTAAAACGCTGGTGGATGAAGACGTCATGCACAAGGAAATAACACAATCCGTAAAGCGCTATTCCAAAGCCAATCCACACTCTGAAATCGCCACCGGCGTGCAATCCTGTGTAAATACAGAGGAAAGAAGGAACGGCAAAAATGAGGAAGAACACATCGTTTCGTTCAAAAAAGCCAGGTTCATGAACATGGTGGTCTGCATGGAAGTACCACATCAATCCGTGCATCACGTATTTATGAGCAAACCAAGCCATGAATTCCATGAAAAAGAAAGTGGCAATAAGTATGAAAACGTTTAAAATCATGTCAAAAAGATATTCAAGATACCAAAGAAAATGAATTGTATAAATAAGAACACACCAGCAGTAGTATTCGTTCGCTCGCCGAGTATTTTTCTTAGTGCAAAGCCCAAAATAAAAGCAAGTACAAACCAAGCAAGGTAGTTTTGAATGGGCACATGTACATCTAACCAGGTCCAGAAATCAAGTTCAATGGCGATGGGTTCAATCAACACATCAAGAAGTGTCATGACGAAAGCGGTGAATAAAGCGCCTTGCAAAGGTTTGAGTTTCATCTTGATGCTCCAATGGTGGGTAGCAGCTAGTAAGATCAACCAATTTACACCGATGATTACGGGGATTTCAGCAATTGCCAAGCCCAGTGTTTCACCATAGAAATAGTCACCAAAAGGCCAACCGGTATGAACTCCAATAAATTCGGCACACCAAGCTCCTAAAACAATGATGCTAGATGGAAGAAAGGCTTGTTTAGGATAGTGTCTGAAAATGAAGAACAAACTTAAGAGCAGGTTGATTGGCGTGAGCATTTTGAAGGAATCACTCCACGGACTTAACATTCCGGCGATGCCAACAAAGTGTAGAATGGCAAGCACGACGATCGATGTTCGCTGAGATGAAAACGAAGGCAGTTTAGGCATGATCAAGCATTTCATCAATGATTTTTGCAGACAGCAAACATAGCGGTATTCCGCCACCTGGATGCACACTACCTCCCGTGAAATAAAGGTTTTTTAAGTTTTTTGAGAAATTGGGGTGTCTCAAGAATGCACTCATAGGATCGTTGCTGCTTGTGCCATAAAGTGCGCCGAGGTAGCTCGATGTTTTGCTTTGAATCAGGCTGGGCGTAAGGATTTCTTCGCAAACGATTTTTGAGGCGAGATCGGTTTTTAGAACGCCTTCAATTTTCTTGATGATGTTTGCTTTCGCCAAATTGATTTCTTCAGCACTTAAACCGCCTTCCCTTGAAGGGGCATTGATCATCACGAACCAATTCTCAGCTCCACTTGGGGCGTCATCTTGCTTGCACTTTGAAGTGATGTTGATGTACACAGTTGGGTCGTCGATCAGTGTTTTATGTTTGAAGAGCGCATCAAACTCCTCCTTGTAGCTATTGGAGAACATGATGTTGTGCAAGTGAAGCTGTTCAAATGAAACATCGATACCCCAATAGAAAATGAGGGCACTGCTTGAACGTTCTTGGGCGAGTTGTTTCACCGGCAACTTGAGATCTTTCAGTAAGTGATGGTAGGTAGGGTGAATGTCTGCGTTGCTCACAACAAGAATAGAGGGGTAAAATTGACCTTGGATATCAATTCCTGTAGCGCTGCCGTTTTCATGCACGATACGATCTACTTTGGAGTTCAGGTGAAAGTTCACACCGAGTTCTTCAGCCAAACGGATGAGTGCATTCCTTATGTCCACCATTCCATTTTTAGGGAAGAAAGTGCCAATGCCGTGTTCCAAGTGGGGAATCATGTTGAGTACCGCTGGAGCATCGTAGGGATTGGATCCGTTGTAAGTGGCATAGCGGTTAAAAAGTTGCGTGAGTTTATCGTTGTTCAGTTTTTTATTGGCCTTGTGCATGCTGGTGCTCAATCCGAGAAAAGGTATTCTAAAAAGCGCACGGAGCGTTGCCCAATTTGCAAAGGAGCGCCATTTATGAAGCGATTTGTGCATGAAGAGCTCTGCAAGCGTATCGTATTGAAAGGCGCTGTGTTGAAGTTTCTTTTCAAGGGCCAGTTCATCTGCCCCAAGTTGTTCTTTTACTTCGGCTTTGAAGGCTTTTCGATCAGACCATGCGACGAGGGCAGTACCATCATCCCAAAAATAGTGGCAGCTTCGGTCTAATTGCTCGTAATGAAAGTAATCTTTTGGGTTTTTCTGGGCGATGCGGAAAAGTTCATCAACTAAATCTGGGAGGGTGAAGAGGGAAGGACCAGCATCAAAGCGGAAGCCGTCCAGCATGAAATCTCGAAGTTTACCTCCAAGTTCGTTGGAAGACTCGAATACGCTTACTTGATATCCTTTAGCTTGAAGCCTGATAGCGGTAGCAATACCTCCAATTCCAGCTCCGACGATGCTCGCTGTTTTTACCACTGTTCGCGAATCAATTGCGCTACGCGTGGGTAGCATATTTTAAACCACTCCGTGAATATCTGCGGTTGAGCTAAAAGTTCCTCGTCGATTGCTTCAAGACTCGCGTATCTGAAACTTGCCACTTCTTCAGGGTTAGGGATTGGTTCATCGTCACTAATCCCTACAAAAACGTGATCGAGTTCGTGCTCCGTAAGACCATGGTCGAGTTCGGCTTTATAGATGAATTGAAACACTTTGTCCATAAGGCAACTCAATCCCATTTCTTCTTGAAGGCGTCGATTTGTTGCGTCTTGAAGTGATTCATTAACTCTTGGGTGACTGCAACATGCGTTGGTCCAAAGCCCACCGCTATGGTACTTTTCTATTGCTCTTTGGTGCAAAAGCATTTCACCTTTCGAGTTGAAGATAAAAATGGAAAAAGCGCGATGGAGTAGTCCTTTTTCATGGGCTTCCATCTTCTCCATTCTACCGATGGCCACATCTTGTTCGTTTACGAGAATTACTTCTTCCATTCAGTAAAGGGTTATGCCGCGATGTTCAAAAAAGCTCATGATTTTCATTTTGTAGTTGGAATCTGAACTTAACCAGTTGTTTTTGAGCGCATTTTTAACGGCACTTAAGTCTTGGTTAACACAACAATTGAATCCCAGAAAATCGGGCGCTTCCAATTGAATGCTCAGGCGAATTAATCGAATTTCAATGTTTTTTGGATCGAGTTCGATGGCTATTGTGATCAGTTCGCTACCTGTATTGAATTGCTCCATTTTTTTAACTGGGTTGAAGCCAAAATCGGCAAGCATGGCTAAGGATGCGCCGTGGTAAGCCATCATCAAAGGGTCTTTTTTCTCTTTGGTGATTTCAAAGAGTTCCAAACATTTCTCTTTCTCTAATTCAATGAGGTACAGTTCTCGAAACGCACTATATTGTCCGAAAACAGCAGCGCTTAGCCCAAAGGAGAATAAGAACACGAGCAGGTGCTTCATCTTACAAAATGTTTAAGCTGTGCTTCACATACGAGCCTACAAAAAGGGCCAATTTCTTTTGGTTTGGAATACGAATGCGTTCTTGAAGTACTTGACTACTTGGAGTTTTTTGAATCTTTTTAAAGAGTCTGAAATAGTAAACATAGGCTACATAAACACCAAAACGAGCTTCTTTCGGGAGTTTAAGAATTCCCTTGTAAGCTTCGTTAAAGTCTTCTTCAATTTCCGCTTCAATAATTTTTTTCGTTTCCTCGTCGAAATGCTCCACGTCTAAACCTGGGAAATAAGCCCTTCCTAGTTCTTTGAAATCGGCATTGAGGTCTCTCAAGAAATTGATTTTTTGAAAAGCTGCGCCCAATCTTCTGGCTTGCGGATAGAGGAGGTCGTACTCTTGTTTATCACCATTTACAAATACTTGCAAGCACATCAGTCCAACAACTTCGGCTGATCCCAAAATGTACTCTTCGTAGCCTTCGCGATCGTATTCGTTTTGATCTAAGTCCATTTCCATCGAACGAAGGAAGGTGTTGATATGGTCGATGTCGATATTGTACTTATGGTAAACGGCTTGAAAGCTATTGAGAATAGGGTTCAAACTGATCTTGTGTTCAATGGCATGGTAAGTATCTGCTCTGAAGCGATCAAAAAGTTCACGTTTTTCAAATCCGTGGAAAGTATCTACAATTTCATCAGCAAAACGAACAAAACCATAAAGCGCATAAATGGGGTCTTGCAGTTTCTTGTCGAGAAACTTAATTCCCAAGGAGAAAGAGGTGCTATAAGACTTAGTCGTGAGCACGCTACACTGCATAGAAACTTGATCAAAAAGGGCTTTCATTAGGGATGAATTAAATTACAGCTACGCGTTGTTTAATGTATTTATGTGCTTCCTCGGCAGCCACTACTCCAGATATTAAACTTGGAGGAACGCCCGGACCAGGGGTTGTAAGTTGTCCAGCGAAATAGAGTCCATCTACTTTTTTGCTTTTCAATTTCGGTTTTAGAAAGGCTGTCTGATCTAGGGTATTTGCTAAACCGTAGGCATTTCCTTTGTAGGAGTTGTATTCTTGTTTGAACTCAAAATGGGCAAAGCTTCTTTTGTAAACAATGTCGTCATGAATACGTTCTCCAGTGTGCTTTTCAATTCTATCGAGCACTAATTTAAGATAATGCTCCCTAGTTTCGTCTTCTTCTGCCATATCGGGTGCAACTGGAATGAGGATGAAAATGTTTTCCATGCCTTCAGGGGCTACATTTTTGTCGGTTTTCGAAGGGGCACAAACATAAAATAAAGGGTCGTCTGGCCAACGTTTATTATCGTAAATATCTTCTGCGTGAACACCAAAATCGGTATCAAAAAACAAATTGTGGTGGAGCAAGCCGCTTAATTTGCGGTTTACACCGAGGTAATAGAGCACAGAAGAGGGCGACATGGTTCTTTTATCCCAATAGGCCTCATCGTACATGCGGTCTTTTTCATCGAGCAATTTTTGTTCGACGTGATGGTAGTCTGCTGCACCAATGACGATATCGCCGTGAATATCATCACCATTAACACGTAAACCTATGATTTCTTTGTTCTGAACAAGGACTTTCTCCACTGGAGCTCCAGCGTGAAAGATAACTCCCTTTTCTTTCGCCAAGTCAACCATTCCCTTCACAATTTCATTCATTCCTCCCATGGGATACCACGTACCAAGCACCGTGTCTGCATAGTTCATTAAACTATACATGGCCGGTGTTTTTTCTGGTTTAGCACCGAGAAAAAGCACGGGGAATTCGAGCAGTTGTCTGATTTTGTGATTCTTGAAATACTTCGCCACATAAGCTTTGAAGGACTTTAAGATGTGCAGCTTGATGGCGTCTTTTGCAATGGATAACTCGGCAAATTCTAAAATTGAATGGGAAGGTTTTTGAACGAATTTGTTCATCCCAATTTCATATTTGATTTGACCTTCGTCAAGAAATTTTTGAAACATCTTGGCAGATCCAGGCTCTAGCGCCTCGAAAGACTTTTTAAGTTCTTCAAGAGAAGCGTGAATGTCCATCGGACCATCTTCAAAGTAAACTCGGTAAGAAGGGTCGAGTCTGTGGAGTTCGTAATAGTCTGAAACCTTTTTTCCGTAACGGGCAAAGTAGTTTTCAAAAACATCGGGCATCCAATACCAGCTCGGACCCATGTCAAAAACGAAACCATCTACTTCGAATTTTCTTGCGCGACCTCCTAATTCTGCATTTTTTTCAAATACATGAACTTCATGACCGAGGTGTGCCAATTCGGTAGCTGCTGCTAAACCAGCAAATCCAGATCCAATAACAAGTGCTTTGTTAGCCATATTCTAGTGCATCAATGTTCTGAAAATTGAACATTCTAAATAAAAACCTTCGTATTCCCTTCTTTGTTCAAAAGGTAATCGAAAGTTTGATGATACACTATCGAACGCGGATCTTTCTTCCTGCGTAAATTGTTGAATTGCGGTTCATACCATTAAGTGAGCATATTGCGCTCAAGCTAGTGCCATATTTTCTTGCAATACCAGAAAGGGTATCACCAGATTTAATGGTGTGGTATTTTTTAGAACGTGCAGTTTTGAGGTAAGCGAAGTTTTCAGGAGTAAGCTGCAAAGTGTCGCAGGCCAACTTGCCTTCTTCCCAATTAATGATGTCGTTTGGATTAATAGGTTCGCCTTTAAAACGGCACTCAAAATGGAGGTGAGAACCAGTAGAACGTCCAGTGTTACCGCCTAAACCAATAACATCTCCAGCTTCAACATGATCACCTTCTTTTACTTTACGCGCACTTAGGTGGGCATACAAGGTTTCTAAGCCATTGTTGTGACGCACCACCACGACATTTCCATAGCTTTTGCTGTACTGTGAAATTCTAATTACGCCTTCAAAAGCAGATTTTACGGGGTCACCTTTGTATAGCTTAATGTCAATACCATAGTGGTAACGAGCAGAACGATCGCCAAAGTTAGAAGTGATGTTACCTCTAAACGGATGGCTGAAATCGCATTCGCTGCGTTTCATTACAATGTCCAAGGTGTCGCTGAAGTCTTTATAGTCAAAGTCGTAGGCATGAATGTTAATGTTGTCCCAAGTTTCATAGATATCATGAGCAGGGAAGGTCATTAAACTGTCGATATAACTGTCACGCATGGTCTCGGCTGCATTTTCATCTTCAGCAACAGCTTCGTTGTTGTTGAGAACGACAGCAGTTCTTCTTTCAATGATACTTTCTTCGAAACCACCTCCAGATGATGGCTCTAGCATGTCCTGACCATTAACGATCACAACAGAAAGAAGGAAAAAATGAGTTATAAAACTTTTTAACATGGCTATGAATGAATGTCAAAAATAGAGTTACTTGCTATCCTTATACTGAGTTAAATGCAAAAAGTTCTAAACAGAACAAAATGGAAAAATATTGTTTGTTATGTATGATTGTCGGCCAATAGGCAGATCTAGTTTTTAACTTTGAAAAATGAAACAAGGAAAAGTATGGTTTTGGGTAGCTGGTTTTTTAGCTGCTTTTGCATTGATGGGGATGACTTCAACAGATATGCTTTCGCCAAAAAATAATGACAATAATCTCGAAAACAACATGAAAACATTTCACGATTTTACAGTGAGCACCCTTGATGGTGCATCATTCGATCTTTCTTCTTTGAAGGGGAAAAAAGTACTGGTTGTAAACACGGCTTCCGAGTGTGGTTTAACGCCACAGTACGAACAATTACAAGAACTTTACGAAGCACATGGAGGAGATAATTTCGAAATTATAGGTTTTCCTTCAAACGATTTTGGAGCTCAAGAACCGGGGAGTGCGGAGCAAATAGCCAACTTTTGTCAGAAAAATTATGGTGTTACTTTCCCAATGATGGCCAAGGTTCATGTGAAAGATGAAGGACAATGTGAGCTTTACCAGTGGTTAACTCAAAAGAGCTTGAATGGTGTTGGTGATTTCGAGGTGAAATGGAACTTTCACAAGTTTTTGATTGATGAGAACGGTGCTTTAGTGAAGGATGTTCAACCTCAGACTTTGCCTATCGACGAGGAGATTTTAAACTGGATTTCTAAGTAGTATGGTGATCAAGCTAGACGTATTGGGTTTTGGTGCTCACCCCGATGATGTTGAAATATCTTGCGGTGGCAGCATCGCAAAGTTGGTGCAACAAGGGAAAAAAGTTGGGCTAATTGATCTTACAATGGGGGAACTTGGGACGCGTGGTTCTGGTCCTTTAAGGTTGATCGAAGCTACTGCTGCGGCAGAAATTTTAGGGGTGCAGCATCGAGAAAACCTTCAGTTGAGTGATGGCTTTTTTGAAGAGAACCAAGAAAGCCTGATTAAGGTGATTGAAATGATTCGAAAATACCAACCGGATGTGGTTCTAGCCAACAGCGTGAAAGATCGTCACCCAGACCATGCGCGAGGGTCACAACTGGTTAGCAGGGCTTGCTTCTTGTCCGGCCTCAGGAAAATAGAAACGAGTATTGACGGGCTAGCTCAAGAGGCTTGGCGGCCCAAAGCGGTGTATCACTACATCCAAGATTATTACACCCATCCTGATTTTGTGATCGACGTGAGCAACTTTTTCGAAACCAAGATGGCCAGTATTAAAGCTTATCGATCGCAATTTTACGACCCCAATTCACCTGAACCGGATACGCCGATCTCAGGGAGTGAGTTTTTTGATGTGTTAAAGTCGAGAGCTATGGACTTTGGTAGGCCAGCGGGTGCTTTTTTGGGCGAAGGATTTACCGTTGAGCGTCCGCCTTTAGTGGATGATTTTTTCGACCTAGCTTGATTTATTTTGCTTCGCGAAGCAAATGAAAAGAGGACTTTTTAGGGATGAAGTCGCTCCATTGACTTGTTTTTTCTTCAGCCAGAAAAGAGAAGAGCAAAGAAAGCAACTGGCAAGAATACGCGAGAGAAGCCGTCATTGCCGCTCCAATTAGCCCAAAGTAGGGAATGAGGATAAATGCCGAAACGATGGTAACCGCGAGTGCAATTCCGCTGCTTAAGGTGTTTTTTGATGGCATTCCTATTCCGCTAAAGTGATGCGATAGTATTCCGCTGCACGCATTGGCAATGATTCCTGGGGCGAGGTAGAAGAGCATAATGCGGATGCCCACCATCTCATCGCCCAAAACAAAAGTGTAGAAGCTGTCTGGGATTAGGAGCATGATGAACACCAAAAACAAAGTGCCTATTAAACTCACATGGAAAAATGCCAGGCTGAGTGCTCTGATTTCATTTCGATCACTCATGTTTGAAATGCGAGAATATTGAATGGTTGCCAAACTTTTACTGATGTTCCAAATGGCTTCGCTTCCATACAATCCGATGGAATAAATCCCAACTAATGAACGGTTGGAGCTTAATTTTTCAAGGAAAACGAGGTTACTTCTGTAAGTCAACATTTGAAGTAAATTGCCACTCTGTCCGTATTTGCCGAGGTCCCACAATTCTCTGATCTCACTTTTGTTGATGGTCCATTTACCAGCAAAAACCCGCTTCCAACTTAGCAGAAAGGCCAAAAGGAAGGTACCTCCGAAACTGACAAAGAGGGCGTGGATGAAATGATCGATACTTGGCGTGTCGACAAAGTAAAAACCAAGAAGAGCTCCAGCCAGTAGGAGCGCTTGAATGCTTAAAATGGTGTTGTAAGATTTGATGTGTTCGCTTCCCATGATCACCATTAAATGAAAACCAAAAAGCGATTGTAGGAGTCCTAAAAAGGCCACTTCCAAGGCATATTCAGAAGGAACAATTGCTGTGAATTTGAAAACGAAGTAAGCCATGAAGGCCACTAAAAACGACCAACTATAAGCCGGTAGTGCTAGTTTGTTGGCCGGTATTCGCGCACTGAGGTACACTACTGCTCCTCCACCAATAAAGTTGTTTAGGGCAACAACAAGCAATACCCCAAATTGAATTAAAGCAGCCGTTCCTTGTCCGCTCGCCCCCAAATACCTCGAGTTACAAATCACCACGATAATGGTGAAGAGCATGATCAATAGGCGAGAGCCGATGGTTCCAAGGATTTTTCTGATCATGCTTCGTCTTTTCCTAGGGCCTTAAGGTAAAGGCTCGTGAAATTTTGCGCAATGGCCAATTCAGAGAAGTGACTGTTTGCATAGGCGCTTATTGCTTCGTGATTCCAAGAGCGTTTTAAAGCGTCACTAATGGCCTTTGTTAGCCCTGCTTCATCTTCACTTGCTACGAGAATTCCACGGTCTTCGTTCAAGTGTTCTTTGATGCCACCCACATCTGTGCTCACCACGGGAACACCACAGGCGAAGGCTTCGAGAATAACACAAGGCAAGTTCTCATATCGGCTAAACATTAAAAAAAGATCAGCTTCTTGCATGGCTTTCGCAATGTTGCTTAAAGATTGTTCTCCTTGAATGCTGAATTGATTTTCGTTGATGTTGAGCTGTTTTGCCAGTGCTTCGTATGGTTTGATATTCCCGTCTCCAATAATTCTGAAATGGTATTTTGGGTTTTCTTGGAGAATGGGTTTAACTGCTCGCATCATTCCGCTGATGTTTTTATGATCATCAACAAGAGAAGAAACGTGAAGTATGGTATTTTGTTTTGATGTTTCCTCTGGGCGTTTTTTAGGGGTGAAGAGAACAGTATCAACCACATTCGGAACAACTGAATAATTCCCTTCAATGCCCCATTTTTCCATCGACGCTTTGAGTTGTTCACTCACAGGAGCGATAAAAGCTGCTTCTTTACCGCTTTTTAGCATGCTTCTTCGTTGGTCCCAGCGCACCTTGGTTTTGTGCTCGGGGTGATAGCCAGTCCAGTGCTCAGTAGCAATAAACGGGATCTTGAACTGCTTTTTCAACCAACGCGCTTGGTTGCCTGCGGGGTAAAGTACATTGAGGTGAACGATGTCTGGCGGAGCGCCATTTACTTTCATGTATTCATTGAATAAGCGAAGGAAGGTGTTTTTTCTTTTGTGGATGGTGTTGAGGCCAGGAGGGAAGTAGCCAATGTATTCTTTTACACCTTTGATTTCCTTGATTTCATCAGAAGGTAAACCCCGTTTCTTGTAGGGGGTAGCATAAATCACACTTAGGTCGTGCAGTTTAGCAACAGCTTGAGCGTGGCGCTGAACAAAGTTCCCTAAAGTGCGGTGTTCTTGACTTGGATACCAGCTGCTAAGAAATAAAACACGTAGGCGATGGTTGGTACTTTCCTTCATTTCGTCAAAGATAGAAAAGCATCATTAGAAATTGTTGATTTACCATTGCACAGAATAAAGATTATTCGTTAATTTGCCGTCCCAAATATGGCGGTTGTAGCTCAGTTGGTTAGAGCGCAGGTTTGTGGTTCCTGAGGTCGTGGGTTCGATCCCCACCAATCGCCCGAAGTAAAAAGGTCTTTCGTTTGAAAGGCCTTTTTTCGTTTCACCCCTTTATTAAAGCCATTTCTTCACCCTAAAATACCTCAACATACCTAGTATTATAAGTAAAATTACACCAAGAACCACAAAGTAGCCATACTTGAAGGTGAGTTCAGGCATGTAATGAAAGTTCATTCCATACAATCCCACAATGAAGGAGAGCGGTATAAATATCGAAGAGATGATGGTGAGCACTTTCATGATGTTATTCATCTGATTGCTCACTAAAGAGGTGTGCAGGTCGATAAGGCTCATCACGGTTTCTCGATAGACCTCGAGGACTTCAATGACTTCAGTGTTGTGCTCAAGCACGTCTCGAAAGTAAGGAACGTTCTTTTTCTGGATGAAGGGGTGTTGTGTTTTTTCTAAGCTCGAAACGGCATCTTTTAGTGGGATGATGGAGCGTCTGAGGCGCATGATTTGTTTCTTCACTTCAATGAGCTGAGAAACGTGAGTGTCGTGCGGATCGGAAATGATTTCAGCCTCCATTCGATCGAGTTTTCTCCCGAGGTGATCACCAATGATGAAGTAGTTGTCAACCACGGTGTCTAACAAACGATAAACGAGGAAGTCGTTGCCCTTTCTGCGAATAATCCCAACGTTTTTTCTCAATGCGCTCTCTGATGCCATCAAAAATATCGCCTTGTTGTTCCTGAAAGAGCAGAACAAAGTTCTTCCCCATAATGGCACTCACTTGTTCGTAGTTGATTTTCTTTTTCGCCTTACCCAAACCAAGCATCTTCATGGTGAAGAAGATGTAGTCGTCAAAAACTTCCACTTTAGGTCGCTGGTTCACTTCGAGAATATCTTCTAAAATTAGCCGGTGAATGCCCAGTTGTTCTCCAATCTCTTCTACTTTTTGAACCTCATGAATTCCATTGATGGAAATGAAATTAACAGCATCAGGGATAAGGTGTTGTTCAATGTTATCGTGGCTATCTAGAAATTTGCGCTCGTAGATTTGTTCGTTGTAGGAAATCAGTTCAATAGAAACCTCACCTTTCCCTTTTTTACCTGTATAAATAAGACTGCCTGGAGGGAGTCCTACTTTTTTTAAATCGTGCTGATCTTCGTTGATGGCTTCTCTATTCATGTTGCTGCAAGGTAAGCTTGGTGATGCGAGGTCTTGATGTGAATATACCGAAAGTAGTTAATTCTCCTCAACTCCATTGACGTAGCGTTCAATGATCTTTAGTGAGTCGATGTGTTCTGAACCAGGGAAATTTGGAATGTCTTTGGCACTTATTTTTTCTTTGTATTGATGAAGCATTTCTTTGCTCAGTGGCATGTAAGACCAGTGCCACTTTTCTTCTTCATAACCTGTTCTGCCCAAATTCTTATTGGTGTAGACCTGTTTGAATCCATGGTCTGGAGCACATTCGATAAGCCAGTAGTAGATTATTTTTCCTTCACCATGAGTAAAATAACTGTTCTCCAAGCTGTTTAGATCGATATCGGTACCCCAATGGTGCCTCGATGTACCGGGCATAGCGCTGTACTTCATAATGTCTTCCACTTTGTCCATCCCTTGCCAGCCCATATATTTGCTTTTCGACCACTTTCGATCCCAAATGCCTTTTTGATAAGTGTAGTTCCTTGTTGCAGAGATAATGGTGAGGTGAATTCCTTCTTTTTTTGCTTCGCGATGCATGTTCTCAAAAGCTTCCAAAGTTTCTTTTCTCAGGTAGATGTTCGACTTGCTCGTTAAATGTTGTGGAATGAGCGCAAAATCAGGATGTGTTTTTGGGTCGAAAGTTCCCATTAATTCATCTTCACTGTAATTTACAGCTGCTTCTTGTGGGGTGAAAGCGAGAGAAAGTAGACAAATAAGGAGCAGGAGCTGTTTCATAAAAAAAGCCGTCTTAACTGATGCTAAGACGGCCTAAGGTACTATTTATACTCGATTTTTTTGGCTTAGTGAATGCCTTTAGCTGCGAGGTAACGCTCGGCATCCAATGCGGCCATACAGCCTGTGCCAGCAGCCGTAACGGCTTGGCGGTATACATGATCTGCTGCATCTCCAGAAACGAAAACTCCTTCAACGTTGGTTTTAGAAGTTCCAGGCACAGGAACAATATACCCCGTTTTATCCATGTCTAACCAAGGTTTGAAAACGTCGGTATTTGGCTTGTGCCCAATAGCAACAAAGAAACCAGTGATGTCGATGATCTTTTCTTCCTTTGTTTGATTGTTGATGAGTCGAGCTCCAGTAACTCCTGTATCGCCCAATACTTCCAAAGTTTCGTGATGATAGAGTACTTCCAAGTTGGGAGTATTATGCACACGATGTTGCATGGCCTTTGAAGCACGCATTTCGTCTCTTCTTACGATGAGGTATACTTTCGTACAAAGCTTAGCCAGGTAAGTAGCTTCTTCAGCAGCAGTATCACCACCACCAACAACAGCAACTTCTTGTCCTCTGTAGAAGAATCCATCACAAACAGCACAAGCAGAAACACCGCCACCGGCATCGCGAAGTCTGATTTCACTTTCCAAGCCCAACCATTTCGCAGAAGCACCTGTAGAAATGATCACGCTATCCGCTGTGATTGTTTTTTTTCCTTCGTCAATTTCAACTTTGTGAATTGGACCACTAAAATCAACTTTAGTAACCCAACCGGTACGAATTTGTGTTTCGAAACGCTCGGCTTGTTTTTGAAGGTCGATCATCATTTGCGGACCACTAATCCCTTCTGGATATCCTGGGAAGTTGTCTACTTCAGTTGTTTCTGTTAATTGTCCACCAGGTTGAAGACCTTGGTAGAGAACAGGCTTCATGTCTGCTCTTGCCGCGTAAATTGCCGCAGTATATCCTGCAGGGCCTGATCCAATGATCAAACATTTTACGTGCTCTGTATTCTCACTCATAGTTTTTTCTTTTGCGGTGCTAAATTTAGCGATTCTCTGCCGTGAAGTTGTCTCTTTTTATTCACTAAGGCGACTCATTTTTGTTCTTTTTGATCGTATTCTAAGAATGCTGCCCAGAGCGGATCTTCTGGTGGAGGAGCAATGACGCAGATCACTTCTTTCTTCACAGGATGAACGAATTCAATCTTTCTCGCATGAAGATGGATAGAAGCATTATCGTTGGTGCGTTTTGCGCCGTATTTGATATCGCCTTTAATGGGACATCCTAAGCTAGCTAGTGTTGCTCTAATTTGATGGTGTCTGCCTGTTTTAGGTTGGATTTCAAGAAAGTAGTAGTGGTCGGATTTCCCAACAACACGGTAGTAAAGCTCGCTCTCTTTTCTTCCTTCTGCAGGTGAATCATGAGCATAGCTTTTGTTAATTTTTTCGTTCTTGATGAGGTAATTCACCACCCTTCCCTCTGTTTTTGGGGGAGCATCTTTCACAACTGCCCAATAGGTTTTCTGAACCTCTCGATTCTTAAACATGCTGATCATCCTGCTCAAGCCTTTGGTTGTTCTTGCGTAAAGCAAAACACCACTTACGGGCCTGTCGATTCGGTGGATGGTTCCAGTAAATGTTTTTCCTGGCTTGTTGTATTTCACCTTGATGTACTGACGAACAACTTCGCAAAGGGTGGTGTCGCCAGAAATGTCACTTTGCACAATATCTGAGCTTCTTTTGTTGACCGCAATAATGTGATTGTCTTCGTACAACACTTGTATGTTGTTGGGCGTACTCATCACAATAGGGGCTTTTGGTGCCTGTGCCCAACTTGCTTTCCCTTTACCACTGGGGTGTTTTGGTCGTTGTTTTTCGCTCATCCGAAGCTTAGTATTGCTCGTTTTCGTTTGGGAAATCCGTGCTCTTTACGTCTTTGATGTATTGAGAAACGGCCTGTTTCATTTGGTCGCCCATATCTAAGTACCTTCTCAAGAAACGAGGAGAAAATTCTTGGGTGATGCCAAACATGTCGTGACTCACCAAAACTTGTCCGTCTACACCAGATCCCGCTCCAATACCAATCACTGGAATGCTTACCGCCTGAGCCACTTGCTCTGCTAAATGCGCTGGGATTTTTTCGAGCACAATGGAGAAACAGCCGGCTTCTTCTAAAATTTTGGCGTCTTCTAAGAGTAATTTGGCTTCCTCCTCTTCACGCGCTCGAACCACATAAGTTCCAAACTTGTAAATCGATTGAGGGGTTAAGCCCAAGTGTCCCATCACGGGAATTCCTGCGGTTAAGATTCGGTCGATGCTTTCTTTGATTTCTCTACCACCTTCCATTTTCACAGCATGTGCGCCACTTTCTTTCATGATGCGAATGGCTGAAGACAAGGCTTCTTTGGAGTTTCCTTGGTAGGTTCCGAACGGAAGATCAACCACAACAAGACAACGGTTAACACCTCGTACAACGCTGCTTGCATGATAAATCATTTGATCTAAAGTAATGGGTAGGGTTGTTTCATGACCGGCCATTACATTAGACGCGCTATCACCAACCAAAATAACATCTATCCCAGCCATGTCAATCACCGTGGCCATACTGAAATCGTAGGCCGTTAACATGGCAATCTTTTCTCCAGACATCTTCATTTCTTGAAGTGTACTGGTGGTTACTCGTTTTACTTTTTTCTGAATCGACATAGCACAAATGTAGTTTTTTGCAACTTAAATGAAGTATAGCTCTTTAGATTGAGGTGATGTTTCGAAAGGTTAAATTAATGCGTTCTCCTGAATGGCGCTTTGATTTTGGCAAGGCGTGTTCGTATGCTTCTTGCAAATGATGCATCACCAAGAGATCGCCATTTCCCAAGAGAACTTCATAGTTCTCCTTTGTTTTTCTGTTTCTGACTTTAAAAGGACGCTCCTTGCCAAAACTCACTGAGGCTATAAGCTCTTGTTTGATGTTGTGTTCGTTATCGCGATGCCAGCCCATGCTATCTTGTCCGTTTCGATAGTAATTTAAAAGCACAGCATTGAATTCGAAGGAGAGCTCCTGTTCTAATATTTGTTTCATTTCTAATAAGACATCGGGAAAGGGGCGTTTGGGCCATTTGATTGATGAGTAGGCGTATTCCGGACCGAACCATGCGGTTAATCTAGGTTCTTGGTGTGTTTTTCCAAAGACGGTAATGTGGTTTTGAGTCCAAGGGATGGCATCGCGAAGCAAAGAAAACCAAAGCTCATTATTGAAGTAGGCTTGGTAGTAGTCCAAAGCGGAAGCATCATCTTGAAGTATTCGCTGCATGAGCCAAGGGTCAATTATGCAAGAACAGAGTAGATATAAGCTAAGTAGGCCAAAAGGAAGATGAAGCCCTTATATCTGTTAATCCCATCTTTTCCGATCAGCATCATGGGAAGCACTAACATGGAGATTCCTAACATCCACCAAATGTCTTTATTGAGTACAACAGCATCAACTTCGAGAGGCGTAATTACCGCAGTTGTGCCAAGAACAGCGAAGATATTGAAGATGTTAGAGCCAATGAGGTTACCAATACTGATATCGGTTTGTTTTCTAAAAGCAGCAATGATTGAAGCCGCCAGCTCAGGAACACTGGTGCCAAATGCTACAACAGTAACACCCACGATGTGATTAGAAACACCAAAGTTTTTAGCGATTTGAGATGCACCATCAACAAACCAACCCGAACCAAAATAAAGGCCAACACAACCAATGATGATTAAACCTGCGAGAAGTGAAAAGGGTTTTGATTGGAAGGCGTTAAGTTCTTCCACGTCGCTAAGCACGGCTGCTTTTTTCTCCTTCCGCGCTTTTCGAATGAGGATAAAAATGAAGGCAGTAAGTAAGAGCAGCATGATAATTCCTTCCCACATGGCAATGTTTAAGTTGAGGATAGCGAGGAGGAAAGCGATGCTAGCGATCATCATCACAGGCCAGTCAAAACGGAGCATGGTATTGGGAACGGGTATTGGGTAAATCATAGCGGTAATTGCTAAGACCAAGCCCAGGTTGGCAATGTTTGAGCCCAAGACATTTCCAATGGCTAAACCAGGATTGCCAGACAAAGCTGCATTCACAGAAGCAAATAGTTCTGGAGCGGATGTTCCAATAGAAACAACAGTAAGACCAACGATGATGGGAGGGATGTCTGACTTTAATGCAATTCCAGCTGCACCTCTCACAAGCAATTCGCCACTTACTACTAGAAAAACAAGCCCGATAATGAGCAATAGATATTCCATGAATTACTTGTCTTTCAAATCGCGGGCTTGACTTTCGATTTTGCCCACTTCTTTTTTGATTTCATTGTCGCCGTCCATCATTTCTTTTTGGATGTCGCCAGTAGCTTCTCTGAAAAAACGGAGGGCTTTACCCATGTTTCGGGCAAGACTAGGGATTCCTTTAGCTCCGAAGAGTAAAAGATAGATTAAAAAGATGAAAATGATTTCGGTTCCTCCCATGTTGCAAAGGTATGGAAAAGCAATACAATGCGTGAATATCGTCGAAAAAAAAGGCCGTTCCTCAATGCGAGAAACGGCCTTTGTATTTTAAGCAGGACGTGGTCCTATTTTTTCATTCCGAGGTTCTTTGAAAAATCAAGAACTGAAGGAGTTGCAATGAAGATTGATGAGTATGTACCCACAACTACACCAATAAGCAAGGCAAATACGAAGCCTTTGATGTTATCACCACCGAAAAGGAAGATGATTAACAACACGATGAAAGTCGAAACCGAGGTATTGATGGTACGGCTCAAAGTGCTGTTCAAAGCGTCGTTAATGATGACCTCACCAGATTTCTTACCAGCATACAATCCTAAGTACTCACGAATACGGTCGAACACCACCACGGTATCGTTGATGGAGTAACCAATTACGGTAAGAATAGCTGCAATAAAGGCTTGATCAATCTCCATGGTGAATGGCAAGATACCACCGAAAATAGAGAAGAGCGACAATACGATAAGAACGTCATGCACCATCGCAATCAATGCACCAAGACCAAATTGCCATTTACGGAAACGGAATACCAAGTACAAGAAGATGACCAATAAGGCAAAGATGGTAGCGTAAGTAGCACCTCTTCTGAAATCATCAGAGATGTTTCCATCCACTTTGTTATAACGAGTGATTTCGTAATCAACACCAAGTGGAGCGAGTCCGCTAGCCAAAGCTGCATTGATTTCCTCATCCACATCAGCGCTGTTGCTGTTCATCATGAAGTTGGTCGTGATTCTGTAATCGCGATCGGTTTCTTTTGATTGAACGGTTGGGTTACCTTTAGTTCCTTCTTCGGTGAATGCCTCAGACAAGTTGCTTCTCACTTCGTCGATGTTTACCGACTCAACAAAAGCAATATCGAATGAAGTACCTCCTGAGAAGTCAACACCTTGTTTCAAACCTTTAGTTGCCAAAGATGCAACACCAGCTATGATGATAACCAAAGACAATCCGTAGAACAATTTACGCTTCGCAACAAATTGGAAGTTGTTGTTCGTGAACCAGTCTTTTGTCAAGTTTGAATAGAAACTGATGGCTTTCTTACCTTCAAGACGAGAGAAGAAAATCAATCGAGTTAATACGATCGCCGAGAACAAAGAAGTGAAAATACCAATGATCAAGGTATTGGCGAAACCAAGAATTGGTCCTGAACCAAACACTTTCAACACAACGGCAGTCAACAAAGTGGTAATGTTAGCATCAATAATTGCAGAGTAAGCGCGGCTGTAACCGTCTTTAACTGCAAGGTTGAGTCCTTTACCATTCCTCATTTCCTCTTTGATACGCTCATAGATAAGTACGTTTGCATCAACCGCCATACCAATCGTTAATACGATACCGGCGATACCAGGAAGTGTCAAGGCAGCTCCCAGAGCGGCAAGTGCACCAATCAAGAAGAAGAGGTTGGCAATCAAAGCGATGTTAGACACCAAACCAGCTCCTTTGTAATAGAATATCATGTAGATCAGCACTACTAAGAGAGCGATGATGAACGACATCAATCCTTTCTGGATGTTGTCTTCACCTAGAGAAGCACCAACAGATACTTCATCAACAATTTTCGCAGGAGCGGGAAGTGAACCGGCTTTCAACAAACCAGCCAAATCTTCAGCTTCTTTCAACTGATCGTTCAAAGTTCCAGCGCCACCAAATGTAATTTGAGAGCTACCGTCTTCAATGGGCTGACGAACGCTTGGAGCAGAGATCACTCTGTTGTCCAAAACAATGGCAATAGGACGTTGTCCGTTGCTCGATGCTTTTTGGGTCATTTCAGCCCACATCTGAGTTCCTTCAGCATCCATGCTCATGTTCACAGCTGGTTTACCAATTTGATCGTAACCGTGTGATGCATCGATGATTGATTTACCGTCGAGTTTAGGCTGACCTTTTCCGCTTTCGTCAAGAAGGCAGTAAAGAATTACAGCGTTACCGTTTGGATTCGCATCCCAAGCTAATTTAGCGTTAGGAGGAAGGGTAGCTTTTGCTTCCGGGCTGTTGAACATGGCAGACAACTCGTCTACGTCTGTTACTGCAGCTGCACCGAGGATAATTCCATTGGCAATTCTGGTGTCGAGACGAGAGAAAATCGGAGAGATCTCACGGATTTCATCTTGCGTCAAGAAATCAGTCAAAGGAGCAATGGTTGTATCCTGTGGATTAGCTCTAGACAAGTTGTCTAAAGAATCAACAAGTGCCATACGCTCTGGGAATTTCTGACGAGCAATTTCGTTGTTCAAGTTAGCAAGACCACCAAATACAGTTTGAGCATCTAGGGTTTCCCAGAACTCCAAGTTTGCAGTTGATTTCAATTGCTGACGAACACGTTCGCGGTCATCTACACCCGGAAGTTCAACAAGAATACGTCCGCTAAATGCCATTTTCTGAACATTCGGTTGCGCTACACCAAATTGGTCGATACGCTTACGGATGATGTTTTCTGTATTGTTGATTGCTGTTTGTGCTTCAGCACGAAGAATCTCAATAATTTGCTCATCCGTGCTATTGGCCGGGAAAAGCTCTGAGTTCTCAGGGTTGAAGAAAATACGACGTAATTCAACAGTAGAATTTTGATTTTGCCAAGCGTCATCAAATAAAGTAATGAAGTCGGAGTTTGAAGAGCTCTGCGCTTCAATGGCTTCATTAATTGCGTTGTTGAAATCTGCTTGATCAGAATAATCGCTCAAAGACTTCACCAAATCTGGAATAGATACCTCAAGGGTAACACTCATTCCACCTTTAAGGTCAAGACCAAGGTTTAATTCTTGTTGCTTCACCTCATTGTAGGTATGTCCGAAAACCGGATAAACCTCAACGTTTGCGCTGTCTCTAAGGAACTTACGCGTGTAAACGGTGGTTAGTGAATCTCGTTTGGAATCGCTAAAATCTCCTACTTTAATAAGGGAATCTGCTTTAATAAGGGAATCTGCGTAATCCGCTCCAACTTCTTCTGCGCGTTTCTCGTAATTGCTTGATACCCAATTGAAAGAAAGGGTGTAAAGCGTAGCGAGGGCCAGAAGGATAGTAAAGAGTAATACAGCACTTTTGTTCTGCATGACTAAGGTTTATAAAAATTTAAGAGCGCAAATATAGGTATTTGCACTTGGATTTTCCAACGCCCATCTACGAGTGCAAATACTCTAGGGTTACGAAGGCTTAAAAAGGCATCGATGATAAATTGAATGATGGTGTTTTGTACCTTTACAGGATGAAGAATCGTTTGTTTTTTGCTTTCGCGGCTATCTCTTTGTTGTTCAGTTTGATGAGTTTCTCTGAAACGGGAACTTATCAGCTTGCTGTGCTTCAATATAAGGGTGGAGGAGATTGGTATTCGAACCCCAGTAGTATTCCTAATTTAGTGAAGTATTGCAACGAAAGATTAGGGATGAATATCAACGAAGAGGTGCCTTTTGTTGATGTTGGCAGCCGAGAATTATTCAATTATCCGCTTGTTCATATGACCGGACACGGAAATGTGGTGTTGTCTGCTTCTGATATTGACAATTTGAGAGCTTACCTCCAAAGTGGCGGATTTTTGCACATCAGTGATAATTATGGAATGGATGAATTTGTGCGTCCGCAAATGAGACGTGTTTTTCCTGATTTAGATTTCATCGAATTGCCTTTCGAACATGCCATTTATCACCAGCAGTTTGATTTCAACTCGGGTTTACCGAAAATTCACGAACACGATAACAAAGCACCTCAAGGTTTAGGGCTTATTTATGAAGGGCGATTAGTGTGCTTTTATGATTATGAATGTGACTTGGGAGATGCTTGGGAAGATTGGGAAGTACACAAAGACCCCGAAGCTCTTCGCCAAAAAGCGTTTGAGTTCGGGGCCAATATGATTCAATTTGTGATGATGGGCGAAGCTAAATAAGCTTAAAAATCCCTACTTACTCCGTAATTGGGTTTCCGTTTTTATCGGTGAATTTCCCCATAAGGATCATGATGAAATCAATTAAAGTCCAAAGACCGAAACCGCCCAAAGTGAGGAACATCAAAATTCCAGTACCAACTTTACCTGTCATAAAACGGTGTACACCAAGGCCTCCAATAAAGAAGCAAATCAATGCCAATACCATTTTGCTAGGTCCTGAATTAGCTGTTGCATTTTCCATAATGTAAAATTTAAAAAGATTAAGGTTTAAATAAAAGAAGTTCTATTAACTTTTTTTTGGTGAAATAATTAAATAATTCTTTCTAAAACAAATCTTCCAAATCGAACTTATTTACAAGTGTTTGTTACCATGTTTAAAACTTATAATGTCCTTAATCACAAAATAGCTTATGGCGGGCACAACAATAAAGATCAAAGGATTCATCTGCCAAGCTGCTTTTAGTTCGAACTGAAGGAGAAGGATTACCGCTCTGGTCAGGCCGCAGCCCGGACAATTATAACCACTAATACTGGTATAGATGCAAGGAATCATGATGTCGGTTCCATTTGCAAACCAAAGCACAAGAGCGAAGAGGCTATAAATCACCACCAAAAAATAGGGCCATCGAGATTTGAAGTAGGTCCAAAACATCATAGAATGAGAAAAGTAAGTATAAAAAAAAGACCCCTGACGAGGTCTTTTTAATAAAGTCGTGTTGAATTTAGGCTTCAAGCTCTCTTCCGTCAGCCATGTGCATATTTCCGGTAAGAATTTGAATAAAATCAACGATGGTCCAAATACCACATCCACCTAAAGTAATAAGCATCACCCACCAATTTGAGTAGCCCATCATGTAACGGTGCACGCCATATCCTCCTAGAAAGAAGCAAATAAGCGCCATGGTTGTTTTCTTTTGAACGGGTTTTTGTTCTGTTGTTTTTTCTGACATGTTGTTAAGGTTTAGATTGTTCCTACTCTATTAAATGGATTTTCGGATATCTCCGTGCACTAATTATCTCATTTGTCTAAAAATCTCCTCAAAAACCTGAGGATCTTCCGTTCCAATGACGAGGAGGATCACCACAAAGTAGATGATCATCAAGATGTTAAAAACCAGTCCGATAATGCACAAAATACGTCCAGCTTTTAAAGCTCCAGCGTTCATGTACATCACATCCGGATTGTTTTTCACTAACTGATTGTCCTGCTTCGAAATCACCAAGCCGATAATCGCCAAAATGAGACCAATAATCCCATAACACATGCAGGTTAAAATTGATAAAATGCCCAACACGAGCGCGCCTACGGCATTTTTAAGTTGACCCGCTTCGGGCTTTTGATCTAATGCTTCCATTTAAAGGTGTCTGATAATAAAATTAATGATGAGTGTAGCCACATAAATAGCACCGGTAAGCATGGTGATGTTGGCTGTTCTGTCGTTTTTGATCACAAATAGATTGGTAGCTGCACTGCCGGCGAAGATAAGTAAAGGTAAAATCGGGGGATAAAAGGCAATGGCTTCTAAAGGCGACTGAGTGAAAAACAGCTCTAAGGCACGCTGAGTTCCGCATCCCGGACATTCAATCCCAAGCAGTTTTTTGCTAGGACAGGGAATCATCCATGAAGAGAGAAACATGAAATTCATGCAGGGCTTAATTTGAGTTGTTTTAGGCTTTGAACTCAGCCAATTCAGAGTAAAAAGTGAAGCAAAATACCGAATTCAATTAAAAATGCCATAAGACATTAGCCATAGATGCTGACAATCATTGTTGATAAGCCAAAGAATGGCGAAGGAAATAGCTTCGCTCAGAGCTTTTTAAGCCCACAGATAGCGACGTTCCTCTTCGCAAGGCCTTGATTGTCAGTATTTCTTTATTGTTGATGACTTCCGTAATAGCATTCCAATTTTTGTCTAGTAAATGCTCGTTTAAAGAGACCAACACATCACCCACCCAAAGGCCAGCTTGATCTCCAGGTGAGTTCGGATATACATCCCAAACAACAATTTGCTCACCTTGCTTCATTAAGCGAAGCCCCAAACGCGTTTCAAAAAAACCAATCTCATTTTGTTCCCAAAGGATGCCCGCCGAGCGAAAGGCTCGCGATAAATACGGACCATAATCTTCTGTTCCCGAAACAAGGTCGTTCCTTACTCCACTATAATCAAGTTCAAGCACCTCACTCATGGCAGACCAGTAGTCTTCTTCGCTATACCCAATGCCCTTTTTGCCGTACTTCTCCCACATGAGCTTCATCACATCATCAAGAGATAGTCTGCCCTCGCTAGCTTCCTTGATCATTTCATCACAAATAAATGCAATCAAGCAGCCTTCGGTATAAATGGAAACCTTCCTTCCTGGAACCCCGCGCTCGTAACCGTCCAGCCAAGTTTCGTAACTGCTGTCGGCCACCGATTTATTCATCCAGCCCCAATTCCAAAAATGCCTGTGCAACTGTTCTTCCATGGTAGCAAGGTAGGTTTCATCAGAAAACACACCGCTTCTATGAAGCATCTCATCGCCATAGTAAGTGGTTACCCCTTCGGCCACATATCCTAAACGACTGTAATTTTCTTTGCTGAAGTCGTAGGGCATCATCTCTTTCGGACGAATGCTTTTGACGTTCCAGGTGTGGTAGAGTTCATGACTGGAAATGCCCAAAAAATCTTTATACAGACTTCCTTCATGCACTTCTGCTCCTGGTCCGAGAGCTATAACAGTGCTGTTTTCATGTTCAACACCGTGCCTTACGGGAAAAGGAGGGAGCTGAAACAGGAAGTAATATTCGTCAACAGGAAAACCACCAAAGGCTTCAAGCTGAACTTGGGTGAATGCTGCGAATTCTTGAAGCACTTTTTCTTTGTTGAGATGATGTTTTCCCAACAAACAAATATGAAAAGGGATGCCCTCGCAAGTGTAAGTCCAATGCTCAATTTCTTCTGCAGCCATGAACGGACAATCCATCAGCTCCTGAACATTTTTGGCTTGCATTTGATGCTTCGCCGTCTGCTTCATCCCGCCCAAAAGCTGATAATTCTCAGGCAAAACAAGTTGAATTTCACAAGCCTCATCTTGAAATTGGCTGTTGTACAAAAAGCAATTCACCGGATTCACATAGAGCTGTTCTGAGGTGAGGTAAGTGCTTCCTGCATTCAGCTCAGCAGCGCAATATACATAGTGAACCCTAATCTCTTTGGCGCCTTCGCATTGCACCAACCAAGTGTGGTTTCCCTTCGCTTCGAAACTGAAGTCAGGGATTTCAAAGCGCAACAAGTTCTTGGCAAAATCCCCCAATTCATACCTTCCCGGACGCCAACGTGGAAGTTGCAATTCCATTTGAGCTTGTCCATGAGTAGGGAAGGTAGCGCTAATCATGAGTTCATGCCGATGCGCTGCTTCGTATGAAAGGGTGTATTTAACCATAGTATCGTTTAATCTAGAACCTGGAACAATGGAGTTCCTGTGCAAGCATTGGGGTATTCGATTCCAAGAATTTGGCAAACAGTGGGCGCAATGTCGCGAATTTCACTGCGCTCATAACTCTGTCCGTGCTTAATGCCACTTCCATAAATTAGAAAGGGAACGTGCGTGTCGTAATTGTATCCTGATCCATGAGTGGTTCCGGTTGGTCCATACAACATCCAGTTGGGCTCAAGCACGAGAATCACCTCACCGCTAAATTTCTGACTAAATCCAAGTTGAAGGGTGCTGGCCATGCCGTTCAAGAATTCATGCTTGCTCATGGCGTCATGGGTGTAAGTACTTTGTACTCCTTCAAAACTTAGGGCTATATCAGCTGCTTTTTCGCTGGCTTCGCGAAGGGAAATGCCTTTTTTTGCCAAAAGCGCTTTGTTCAAATAAATCTGCTCGTTGCAGTAGTACTCCACATACTTTCCGGTGCCGTAATCTTCGTTGAAAATACTATCAATTCGCGCTTCCATTGGGGCGGGATTCCAGTATCCTCCAGGTATTTTGTGCTTTAAAGCATAGTTCGGAACTGGAGAAGCACCGTGGTCGGCAGTTAAGAAAACCAAGTATTCACCTTCTCCTATGGTGTCATCCAAATAGCTAAGAAGACTAGCGAGTTCAAGGTCTAAGCGCAAATAAGTGTCTTGGGCTTCCCTACTCTGTGGTCCGAATTGATGACCAACATAATCAGTCGAAGAAAAACTTACGGTGATGAAATCAGTAAAAGCTCCTTTACCCAATTGCTCTTTTTCGATACACAGTTTCGCAAATTCGGCAACGAGTTCATTTCCATAAGGTGTTGCTTTTAAGATGTCAATGCCCCCGTTTTCTGGAGCTAAAGCACTTAAATCGTAAGGGAAGGTGGGTTTGATGGTTCCTCTGAACGGACTCTCATAAGGGTTGTTGTCTGGAGCGCTTTCGTCGTAAGTACTTTCATCGCGAAGAAGGTTCCAGTTGGTGGCCAATCGCTTTTCAGCGCCATCTCCATCGTTGTAATTCTGCACCCAAGCAGGAAGCGTGCTCATGTAGTAATCGCTGCTCACCCAATTTCCACCCACAAACCAATAAGCGGCATTGGCAGAATGTCCGGCAGGCAAAATTGCGCCACGGTCTTTCAAACTCACACCAATAACTTTCGAACGCATGTTCGAAGAAAGTCGCAACTGGTCGGTCATGGTGCTTGAAATCATGTTTCTTGGCGACATTTGCCCCGCTGGTCCCATTGTACCAACTCCAGAAACAGTGCTGTCTTCTGTGCAGTAAATTTCACGGTTCAAGGAGCGGATGTACCAATTGTTGGCAATTATTCCATGGTAAGCGGGCGTGGTACCTGTGTAAATGCTGGCGTGGCCCGGACCAGTATAAGTTGGTGTGTAGGAGAAATGGTGGTTCTTGAAAAAGTAACCTTCATTAATGAGGCGTTTGAAACCATCGCTTCCGTAGTCGTCCCAATACCTTGTAATATAATCGTAGCGCATTTGGTCAACCGTAATGCCTACAACTAGTTTTGGTTTTTCTTTTTTCTGGCTGATGCTCGTCGCTGCGGGCACTTCAGATCTTGTAGTGCTCATGTTAGCGTTTGTCAATTCGGTGCTTTGCGGAGGTGTTTGGCACATACAAAACACGGGAAGCGACAATAAGAACAGAAATTTCTTCATGAATGCAGATTTGCCTCAAAGTTACATTCTCTAAACCGATTGCGAAAGGTGAGCAGCTTCAATTATCCTTATGATATTATGATGCCCTTAGCTTCACCATAAAAAGAATCAAAGCCACGCAAAGAATGACATTAAAGGCAATATTGGCGAAGAACCAGGCCCACATGCCAGCTTCAGCCAACTTAAAACTTTCCATGCTGAAAGTGGAAAAGGTGCTAAAACCACCGCAAAAACCGATCGCGATGAAGGCGTAGGTCCAATGATGAGCTCCAGTTTTAGGCACCAAATAAAACACGGTGTAAGCAAGAATAAGGCTGGCAAGGGCATTACTTGCCAAAGTGCCCAAGGGAAGACTAATGGAGCTTTTGTTCAATAAAGAACTGATTGCGAAACGCAGTACACTGCCTAATCCGCCACCAATAAAGATCATCAAATAGTTCATGCGGGTTCAATTTTTCGTTGGAAGAAAAGAAACAGCCGGAAAGAAATGAAACCCATCAGCACTCCAGCCATGGTTCCGCCAATGATATCTAAAGGGTAGTGCACTCCAAGATATATCCTGCTGTAAGCAATTAAACCCGCCCAAGCGAAAAGCCAACGGTGATTTTTGTTTCGCCCAAAAAGAAGAAAGAAATATGTGGCAATACCAAAAAAGTTAGCCGCATGCCCAGAGATAAAACCATACTTGCCTCCGCGATATTCATTGCCATCGAAGTTTTCTACGGTGTGGGTTTGCGGACCAATAACATGATGATGAGTAGGGCGGTATCTTTTTACGGTATACTTGAAGCCGCGAGTAGAAATACTATCCGCACCGCCAATGGTTACTCCCAAGCAAAGGAGTCCGAGAAGAATGGACTTCAACTTGGGATAGCGCTTGGATAAGGTGTAGAAAAAGAAGACGTAGACAGGAAGCCAGAAAATGGGCCACGATATAAGGAACATCGGGAAATCCAGCCAGTCTGCGTGGAATTGGTTCAAAAAAAGAAACAGCTCCTGATCGAGCTGCTCTATGGTGTCAAGAATCATCTTATTCGTAAATGCTTGCGATAATGTCGGCGTATTTAGCCATGATTGGCTTTCGCTTTAATTTGAGAGTAGGTGTTAACTCACCGCTTTCAACAGTGAACAATTCAGGGAGGTACTTCACCTTTTTGATTTGCTCCCATTGGCCAAATTGTTCGTTAATGGATTCAATGTCTTTTTGAATGCGTTGAATTACTTTTTCATTCTTGATCATTTCGGCTGGAGTAGTGTACTCAATGCTGTGACGTTTACACCAGGTTTTAACAGAATCAAAAGAAGGGACGATGAGTGCTGAAGGGTGCTTCTGAGATTCACCAACAACTATGATTTGTTCAATGAATAAAGAGGCTTTCATGGCGTTTTCAATGAGCTGAGGAGCTACGTATTTACCTCCTGAGGTTTTAAAAATTTCCTTCTTACGATCAGTAATTCTCAAGAATCCGTTTTCAATAACACCAATATCTCCTGTGTGGAACCAAGCGTCTTTTAGTACCTCATTGGTTTTTTCTTCGTCTTTGTAGTAGCCCATCATCACGTTCGGACCTTTACATAAAATCTCGCCGTCTTCCGCGATTTTCACTTCAACATCTTTCAGCAATTTCCCAACGCTTCCAATTTTTAGCATCCCTGGCTTATTCATGGTGTTTACAGAAACAACAGGAGAGGTTTCTGTTAGACCATAGCCTTCAAAAACAGGGATCTCCGCTGCATTGAAAAAGCGAGCCAAACGCGGTTGAAGTGAGGCACTACCAGAGGCCACGGCCATGATTTCAGTTAAGCCAAGCGCTTCTCTCACTTTGCTGAAAACGAGTTTTCTGGCCATTTTTAGCTTCCAATTGTACCATCCGCCTTTGCCTTCAGGTTCCCATTCAAGCGCAGTATCAACAGTCCAATTAAAGATCATCGCCTTCACACCACCAGCACTTTTTCCCTTGGCCACAATTCCATCATGGAACTTTTCCAGTAAACGCGGAACGGCAGAGAAAACGTGAGGCTTAACAAAAAAGATATCTTCCTTAATGGTCTCTAGACTTTCGGCAAAATAGATGTTTGCACTGTTGTACATGTATAAGTAATGCAACATGCGCTCGTAAATATGACATACCGGCAAAAAGCTCAAACAACGATACTCTTTATCTGTAATTACGGGCAGTCGTTCACAAGAACCCAGCGCGTTAGAAGCAATGTTTCTGTGTGTGAGCATTACTCCTTTTGGGAGCCCGGTAGTTCCTGAAGTGTAAATCAAGGTCGCCAAATCAGTATCAAGCACACCAGCTTTTAAAGCATCAAGGTCTGCATCATTGCTTTTGTCTTCGCCCAAATCCAATACCTCTGTCCAGTTTTTTGCTCCCTGAACATCTTCAAAAGTGTAAGTTTCAATCAGTCCAGGTACTTTGTCTTTAATCGAGCTTACTTTCTGAAAAATCTCATCGTTGGACACAAAGCAGTACTTGGCTTCACTGTGATTTAAGATGTACTCGTAATCATCAGGAGTCATGGTAGGATAAATCGGCACATCAATCGCCCCAATTTGAAGAATGCCGTGGTCCATAACATTCCATTCCATTCGGTTGTTGTGCGAAATGAGCGCCACCTTTTCCCCGGGCTTTACACCAAGTCGCATCAAGCCTCGACTAATTTTATTCAAGTCGTCAATAAAACCTTGGGTGCTGTATGATTTCCATTCACCATTGATTTTAGTGTTCAACATTTTTTCTAACGGACGATTCGCTAGTTGGTAGTAAGGAAAGTCAAAAAGTCGAGTAGGTTGATTCATATATCCCGTTTTAATGTGATTATGGACTTGAAAGATAGGTAAAAAGGCTATTCCTTCGTGACGATATTAACACGCAAATCCTCAGAGAGTTCCACCACAATGCTTGCAAAATTTGGCATCGAAGGCATGGTCTTCTTTTCCGCAAACTGGGCAACTTTGGGTGTTCATGGTGTTTGTTGAATCTGCTTTCACCATTTCTGAGCTCACAATTCCTGTAGGAACGGCGATAATGGCATAACCTAAAATCATCACCAAACTCGCCAAAGCTTGCCCTACGGCTGTGTGTGGGTAAATATCACCATAACCCACAGTGGTTAGTGTAATGATGGCCCAATAAATTGCTCTAGGGATGCTTGTAAAACCGTTTTCCGGACCTTCAATCAGATACATCACCGTTCCCAAAACAACCACTGCGCTCGATACCGCTAGCAAGAAAACCGAAATCTTGTGCCGACTAGCATTCAGTGCTTTACGGAGCATTTGCCCTTCTTTCACAAAACCAATGAGTTTTAGCACCCTGAAGATCCGCATTAAACGAAGAATACGAATCACCAGTAAACCACTGCTTCCAATGCTGAGAATGGCGAGATAGGTTGGAATAATGCTCAATAAGTCAATCAAACCGAAAAAACTGAGGGCATACTTCCAGGGTTTCTGCACCACCAACAAACGCATGATGTATTCAAAGGTGAAAAGAATAGTGAACAACACCTCCAAACTGAAAAGTAGTTTTCCGTGCTCATCGTTGATGCTGCCCACACTCTCCAGCATCACTACGCCCACACTAAGAACAATCAACCACAAAAGAATAACGTCGAATCGCTTTCCTGCTTTGGTGTCGGCCTCAAAGATGATCTCGTGCCAACGATCGCGCCAATTTTCGCCTTGCTTAGTAGATTGCTGTGGGTTATTGCTCATGCCTGCAAGTTCCTAAAATATTTCATGTGCTCAAAAGATCAAGGCTTCGGGCTTTTTTTTCTAATTTACTGCGAAATAAATCACATGAAAACACTGCTTTCTTCAATCTTGGTGATGTTCTTCACCCTATCAGCCTTGGCACAACATGAAACTTGCGCTCACGATGTTGTTCTGCAAAAAATGGCTTCCAAAACGCCCCAGTTCATGGGAGCAATGCAAGCCCAATTGGCCCAAAGTGTTAAAGGTGCGAGAGGAGCTCAGAAAAAAAGCAACACGGTTTATCAAATTCCAGTGGTCTTCCATGTGGTGTACAACACGCCCGAGCAGAACTTGCCCGATGAGGTCTTCACCAATCAAATCGAGATTTTAACTCAAGACTTTAGGCGTTTGAATCCCAATGCTAATGAAACAAGAGAAATATTCGCAGACATAGCAGCAGATGCGGAAATCGAATTTGTGCTGGCTGCTGAGGATCCTCAAGGGAACCCAACTAATGGGATAAACCGAGTAGAAACTGAAGAGAGTGGCTTTTTTTTAGATTTCTTTTCTACCGAAATCACGCTCGATGAGGTGAAGTTTTCAGAAAGCGGTGGAGCAGATTCTTGGGGAGAGGAGTACCTGAATATTTGGGTTTGTAACATTGAAGACACCGGTTTTGGTCAGCTCCTGGGCTTCGCTTATCCTCCAAATGGTGCGGCAAACTGGGAGGGCTTTTTTGATTTTATTGCCGAAGATATTGAAGGTGTGGTGGTTCATTATACGGCACTTGGAAGTAACAACCCTCAGGCAGATGCCGATGGAGTGGCTTTTAACAACGGCGGAAGAACCCTGACGCACGAAGTTGGTCACTTTTTAGGACTTAGACACATTTGGGGCGATGCCTTTTTTAATGGATGTGCCACCGATGACGGAATTGCCGATACACCAGATGCAGCCAGCGGAGCAAACTACAATTGCGACTTCTCACTGGATGAATGTACTGATGATGAACTGCCCAACATGATTGAAAATTATATGGACTACAATCAAGACGATTGCATCAATATGTTTACTGCTGAACAAGTGGCGGTGATGAGGTTTAATTTGGAGAATTTCCGACCACAACTCATCGATGGTCAGTTGGTGAATGTCAACGAAACGATGGTCTTTCAAAATGAATTGAATTTATTCCCCAACCCCGCCACTTCACTTCTTCATGTTTCATCTAACACGGACTTAAAGCAACAAGCCTATGTGATTCGCGATTTGAGTGGAAGAGCAATTGCTCGAGGGACCTTTGATTCGAATCAAGCAGAAGTACCTTTGAACCTGAGCGCTGGTTACTATGTTCTTGAACTTACAGAAGGCAAACTCAGAAAAGCCTTCATTGTTGAATAAAGAATTTGTACCCCCGATTTTGAGGAGGTACATTTGCCTTGAAAATTTTGAAGCATGAAGAACATTACAGTTATTGGAGCAGGAACGATGGGGAACGGAATCGCCCATGTTTTTGCCCAAAGTGGATACCAAGTAAGTTTGGTAGATATTTCACAAGACTCATTAGACCGAGCTGTTGGAACCATCAGCAAGAATCTTGATAGAATGCTTGCAAAAGAGCGCATCACGGAAGCAGAGAAAACGGCAACTTTAGGCAATATCAAAACATTTACGGTATTAAAAGAAGCCATCGCTGATGCAGATTTATGCGTCGAAGCAGCAACTGAAAATGTAGACCTCAAACTGCGCATCTTCAGAGACATGGACGAACATGCTCCTGAGAAATGTATTCTTTCTACCAACACCTCTTCGATTTCAATTACACAAATCGCCGCAGAAACGAAAAGACCAGAGAAGGTCATCGGAATGCACTTTATGAACCCCGTTCCGATCATGAAATTGGTTTAAGTCATTCGCGGTTATGCTACTTCTGACGAGGTGTGCTCAAGCATCATGGCCATGTCCAAAGACCTGGGGAAAATTCCAGTGGAAGTGAACGATTATCCAGGATTCGTGGCAAATAGAATCTTAATGCCAATGATCAATGAAGCCATCATTACTTTGCATGAAGGCGTTGCAGGCGTGGAAGAAATTGATACGGTGATGAAGCTTGGTATGGCTCATCCAATGGGACCTTTGCAATTGGCCGACTTTATTGGCTTGGACGTGTGTTTGAGCATTTTAAAGGTCTTGCACGATGG
Organism: Flavobacteriales bacterium; assembly: GCA_029238785.1. Classification (GTDB taxonomy): domain Bacteria; phylum Bacteroidota; class Bacteroidia; order Flavobacteriales_D; family Sanyastnellaceae; genus CALKGK01. The sequence continues at coordinate 51,811 of JAQWFN010000060.1, forward strand.
TTTTGGAAACCCAAAATATGCACCCTGTCCTTTGCTCGTGAACATGGTTATGGCAGGTAAAAAAGGAGTTAAATCAGGCGAAGGTTTCTATACCTATACAAAAGGAAGTAAAGACCTTGTTGTTGCTCCGAACTTCGCGAAGTAAAAGATTCAAAGTATTTAAAAAGGGTTGTCAGTAATGCCAGCCCTTTTTTTTGTCCGAAATTGTTCATCGTCCAATCCATCATTTTCTTCGCGAAGAAATCATCATGAACGAAGCCAAGAAAGACACTCCTAATACTTCCACCAGAAAAATCATTCATGTTGATATGGATGCCTTTTTCGCGAGTGTGGAACAACGGGATTTCCCCGAACTCAGAGGAAAACCAGTGGCTGTTGGTGGCGGTGGTCAACGGGGAGTAGTGGCTGCGGCAAGTTATGAGGCGAGAGCGTATGGGGTGAGATCAGCCATGCCCGGCGCAATTGCGGCGAGAAAGTGCCCCGGACTGATTTTCGTGAAATCGCGTTTTGATGCCTACAAAGAAGTGTCGAAACAAATCAGATCGATTTTTTTGGATTATACCGATTTGGTAGAACCCCTGTCTCTAGACGAAGCCTACCTCGACGTCACCCACAATAAAAAAGGAGTTCACTCCGCAACGCTAATCGCAGAGGAAATTAGAGCGCGAATTTTTGCGGAAACACAACTTACAGCATCTGCAGGGGTGAGTGTAAATAAATTTTTGGCGAAGGTGGCTTCTGATGTGAACAAGCCAAACGGAATAACACTCATTGCTCCAAAAGATGTAGAGGCCTTTATTGATCAACTCCCAATTGAACGCTTTTATGGCATTGGAAAGGTCACCAGCGAAAAACTTAAGCGAAGAAATATCTATTTCGGAAAAGACCTCAAAGTCCTTGAACTAAACGTGCTCAATCAACTCTTTGGAAAATCGGGAAGCTATTTCTACAACATCTGTCGAGGAATTGATGATCGCGAAGTGAAACCCAATCGGATCCCCAAATCGATCTCTTGCGAAGAAACCTACGCTCAAAACCTGTCCAATTCTCAAGCTTTTCACGAAGCCATCAAGCGATTAGCTGAGCGTTTAACTGAGCGCATTTCGAATCAGAAAACCAAGCAAAACCAAGCTGTAGAAGGGAAAAGTATCACCCTGAAAATTAAATATGCCGACTTCTCTCAAGAGACCAGAAGTAAGACCTTCAGCAGTTTTATCAAGCCCAAAGATTTTGCAAGTATCGGTATTGATCTTTACGAACAAGCGATTAAAGATGATGAAGTGCGCTTGCTAGGTCTAGGTATTTCGAAGTTGAATTACGAAGACGATTCCTCGGAAGCCGCTCAGCTCACTTTTGAATTTTAGTCTAAAGCTTTCAGTTCAGCCCGAATAAAATCAGCCAATTCTCTGACGTAGCTTTGAGAGAAATCAAAAGCGATTCCCGCTGTTTTGTAGATTTCACCAATCGACTTCGTGTAGCCCAAAGACAAGGCGTCTTTGTATTGCTGGATGGCCTTTTCAGGGTTTTGGCGATAATTTCTATAAACGGCAATTGCACCAAGTTGCGCCATTCCATATTCGATATAGTAGAAGGGTACCTCGTAAATGTGCAGTTGCTTTTGCCATGATGTGGCTTGAGCTTCAGGATAATCACTCCAATCAACCATTCCTGAGCTGTACTTTTCACCCAAAGAAATCCACTTCTCAGTTCGCGCCTCAACAGGGTGTTCAGGATTCAGATAAAGCCAATGCTGAAATTCATCAACCGTGGCAATCCAAGGTAGAACAGAAAGCAAATCTTGAAGATGGTCTTTTTTCGCTCGCTTTAAATCTTCCGGATTTGAATAAAACACATCCCAATGATCCATGCTCAGGAGTTCCATCGCCATGGAAGCAAGTTCAGCCACCTCTGAAGGACAACTTTTAAAGGAAGTAATTGGTAAATCTCGTGTGAGGAATGAATGCACTGCGTGGCCGCCCTCATGCATCATGGTGACCATGTCGCGCTGTGTTCCTACCGCATTCATAAAAATGAAGGGCACACCAATTTCGTAAAGCGGATAGTTATAACCTCCTGGAGCTTTACCTGGCTTAGAGGCCAAATCCAAATGCCCCATGGTGTTCATGGTCGATAAGCAATCACCAAAATAAGGGTCTACTCGCTTGAATACCTCCACACTTTTCTCCAAGAGTTCACCGGGTGTTTTGAAGGGAGCAAGCGCTTCATTCCCTTCGGGATCTACAGCAAGGTCGTATGGTTTCAATACCTCAAGCTGCATTTTTGTTTTTCGCTCTGAATGGAAGCCTTTTACAAGCGGAACGATTTCTTGGGCAATACTTTCGTGGAAATTGTAACAATCTTCAGCGGTGTAATCAACCCTACCAAGCATGTCAAAAGCATAGTCGCGAAAATTCGCATAATCTGCATTCCGAGCAACTAGATCTCTGCCCTTCACGAGCTCATTGAGCAAGTCGTCTAAGGCTTTTCTAACCTCAATTCTTACAGCGTTTATGGCCTCGAAAACAGCTTGTCTTAAGGCTCTGTTGGTGTCTTGAAGTTTAGCTCCGGCTTGTGGCATCGTGAGTTTTTCGCCTTCAAACTCAATAGAGAGTCCACCAGTTATAGCCCCGTATTCTTGGGCTTGTTTTCTCAAGGCAGACTGGAGTGGAACATTTTCTTGGCGAAATTGCTTCACCTCCAAGCCCAGCTTGTGAATGTAAATTCGAAAGGCCTCACCGCTCAAAGCTGCCGCTAGTGGGTGTTGCACTAATTTTCGGTTGATACTGTCGCTAAGTGGAGCAATTTGCGGTTGGATCTCGCTTATGAAGTGCTGATAATCTGCGGATAAAGCTTCATCACGCGTATCAATGGTCATTTTAATGTATTTCCAAGCAAGATGTTCTTCAAGAACAGCCTCCAGCTCCGAAATGTCCTTCAGCCATTGCTTCAGGTCACTTTCTGTAGGAATGTTTCTAGTTTTTAAATCGCTGAAATACGTATTCAGATCGCTCCAATTATCTAAATCAACGTTCTCAGCTAGAAACAACCTTGGTGCGGCGCTTGGAATTTCCATTTTATCCCTCTTTACTTTCTTCGTTTTCACTTGAAACTTCGCTCGTAGCTTCTTCGGCTTCTGCAGTAAAGAGTCCGTGAGCTAAAAGCTGATTGTACCAAGAGAAAAGTTTTTTCAAATCACTATGGTAAACACGGTCTTGATCAAAATTAGGTAGGATTTCTTCCAAGAAAGAACGCAGTTCAGCATGCGCAGCTTTCGGACTAGGTCCTTCCTGACCGTTTGTTTTATCGTAAATAGCTTGCATCACCTCCGCCAAAGGAATATCATCTTCGTAAGTGAAAATGCTGATATCATCCAAAGCGCTAATTTTGCTGTTCGCAGAAACTGCAGTGCGTTTGCCGTCGATCATGCTTTGCACAATGATGTTGGTTTTGCTTGTAGTAACAATTCTAAACAAGCCCGGTTTTCCGGTGATACTGAGTATTTCTTTTAAGTTGATCATGTTCTGTTATTTGCGCGGCAAAAATAGGAAACTTCCGAGCTATAATTCTGAAAAGTGAGGGATGGCATCAAGATACTTCACTTTATTGTCCTTATTAACTGAAAGACAATAGTGTTGCAAGCCGTTAGTGATGAGAATAAAAGGCACGCCAAGCGTCATGTTGTAACGCGCAGCTTGATCAAGAACGTCTTGATTTAATGCAATTTCCGGAGCCTTACATTCAACCAATAATTTAGCTTCGCCTTTTGCGTTGTACATCAAAATATCTGTACGTCGTTTCATCCCCTTGAACTGCAAAGATTTTTCTAGGGCGAAGAGGCTAAGAGGATAAGAAAAGTGAAGGTTTAAGAACATAACTACATGCTGCCTCACCCATTCTTCTGGAGTACAGATATACCAGCGCTTACGGACTTCATCAAATATTTGTGTTTGTTGATTGACCGTCTTAAGTTTGAAGGGATAGGGCGGAAGTGTTAGCTCTGTCATAAATTAGGTGCTGCGGAAGTACGCAATATTAAGGAAGATATGGAACGGAAAGAAGACATTGTAGCAAATTGGCTACCAAGGTACACAGGGAAAAGTTTAGAAAGTTTTGGTGAATACATCCTGCTCACCAATTTCGATAACTATGTAGAGAAGTTCGCAGAATGGAATGATGTGCCTATTGAAGGATTAGATAAAGCATATAACAGTGCTACTGCAAGAAATATTAGCATGATTAACTTCGGAATGGGAAGTGCAAATGCAGCCACGGTGATGGATCTGCTGAGTGCGATTAAACCTAAGGCAGTGCTTTTCTTGGGTAAGTGCGGAGGATTGAAGGAAAAGAACAAGTTGGGCGATATGATTTTACCGCTTGCAGGGATTAGAGGAGAAGGAGCATCAAACGATTACTTCCCACCGGAGGTTCCGGCCCTTCCGAGCTTTGCACTTCAAAGAGCGGTTTCATCCACCGTGAGAGATTATAATATCGATTATTGGTCAGGAACGGTTTATACCACTAACAGAAGGGTTTGGGAACACGACGAGGCTTTCAAAGACTACTTGAGAAAGGTGCGCGCCATGGCCATTGATATGGAAACAGCTACCTTATTCAGCGTAGGTTTTGCCAATAAAATACCGGTAGGTGCCTTGCTTTTGGTGAGTGACAACCCAATGACGCCCGATGGAGTAAAAACCAGCTCAAGTGACAACGAAATCACCCGTAATTTTGTTGATTTGCAAATCAAAGTAGGAATTGATGCACTTCAGGAGATTATGGATGAAGGAAGATCGATTCGTCACCTAAAATGGCTATAGTATGCTCAATCTGAAGGAACTTGTAGGAGATCCTAAATCGCCGGTATTTAAACCCTGTTATATCCTTTGGGGTGAAGAACCTTATTTTATTGATGAGGCCGTGGCATATTTCGAGCAAATACTGTCGCCCGAAGAAGCAGAATTCAATAAAACGGTAGTCTACGGTAAAGATGGAAGTTTGGAAGACATCCTCTCTGCTGCTCGACGCTTTCCAATGATGGCTGAACGACAAGTTGTTATTGTCAAGGAAGCCCAAGAACTTGAAGATTGGAAAAGAAAAGAAGGCAATGACCGGCTCGAGAATTACCTGAAAAATCCGGTAGAAACAACAGTGCTTGTTTTTGTTTTCAAGCACAAGAAGCCGGATGGCCGACTCTCTGCATTTAAAAAGGCAAAGTCTTTAGGTGGTTTGATTGAGTACAAAGGCTTGAGGGAACAGCAAATTCCGTCATGGGTGCAAGATTATGTGGCTGCGCCCAATTCTAAAACAGGTGAGCAAACCCATAGCATCAGTATGGCCGCAGCGCGTTTAATGGCCGAATACCTTGGAGCCGATCTTAAGAAGGTGACGAACGAAATCGACAAGATGAAAATCGTTCTTCCAAAAGGACATGAAATCGTCCCTGCCGATATTGAAAAGAATGTTGGGATTAGCAAAGATTACAATGTTTTTGAGTTGGTGAAGGCCTTCGCTCAGAAAGACATTTTAAAAACCAACCGAATTTTAAATTACTACGCCTCCAACACCAAGTTGCATCCAATTCAGATGGTCTTGCCCATGCTTTACAGTCATTTCTCTAAGAGCATCGTCTATGCCGGCTTACCTCAAGGAGTGAATAAGTTTGATGCGGCGAAGGCCTGTGGAGCAAGTCCGTATGCTATCGATGATTTAAGCCTTACTTGTCGGAATTACAAAGTGGGCAAACTCATCCGAATTATTGGTTATTTGAGAGAAAGCGATCGAAAGAGCAAAGGCTTGATGGGAAATAATATCGATGAAGCCGCGATCTATAAAGAATTGGGCTTTAAAATTCTTCACTAAGCATTACTTTTGCGCCATGGAATTGCAAAATGATCTCATCTTACGCGCTGCTCGAGGCGAGCGTACAGAACGCACTCCCGTTTGGTTGATGCGCCAAGCCGGAAGGATTCTCCCTGAATACCGTGCCGTTAGAGCTTCGCTCAGTGGTTTTAAAGAATTGGTTGAGACTCCTGAGAGGGCTTGTGAAGTGACCATCCAGCCGGTTGATTTACTTGGGGTAGACGCTGCCATCATCTTTTCAGATATTTTGGTGATTCCAGAAGCCATGGGCTTGCCTTACCGCATGGTAGAAAAGAAAGGGCCTTGGTTCGACGAAACCATTCGTTCCAAAGAAGCTTTGTCTAAAATCCATGTAGCTGATCCTTATGCTGATTTGAAATATGTGCTCGATGCTATTTCACTCACGAAAAAGGAGTTGAATGGAAGGGTTCCGCTAATAGGTTTTGCTGGAGCGCCGTGGACCATTTTGTGCTACATGGTAGAAGGCCAAGGTTCAAAAACATTCAGTATTGCACGCCGCATGCTTTTTGAAAATCCGAGCTTGGCACATGAATTGCTTCAGATGATCACAAGCGGTACTATTGACTACCTCAAAGCACAAATCGAAGCTGGAGCAGATATGTTACAGGTTTTCGATAGTTGGGCTGGAGTTTTAAGTGCAGACCTTTATCACAAATTTGCTTTGCCTTATATGAAGCAAATCTGTGACGCAATACCAGAAGTGCCCGTAACGGTTTTTGCAAAAGGAGCTCATTTTATCTTGGAGGATTTTGCCAAGTTGAATTGCCGCACAATCGGTTTAGATTGGACAATGGATCCAGTTCAATCGCGGGCTTTGATTGGAACAAATAAAACACTTCAAGGAAATCTTGATCCTGCAATTTTATATGCAAGTGAGAAAGAAATCCAAGAAGCCACAACAAAGATGCTTGCGGATTTTGGCGAACATCCGCATATTGCTAACTTGGGCCACGGAGTTTATCCAGATACCGATCCGGATAAAGTAAAATGCTTCATACAAGCTGTAAAGGCCCACAAAAGATTGTAAATGATGTATAAAAAACTACTTATTGCTGCAATTGCAGTGCTTTCATTCAATACTAACTTCGCTCAAGACGAAGAAGTGAACTTGGTCCCCAATGGAGATTTTGAGGCTACAGACACCAAACGTTTGAAGTCTTTCGGCCAAATGGCAGAGTTCACGGAGAACTGGTTCAACGGAACTCAGGCACCATGCGATGTGTTTGCTGGTGGCATCAAGTCTGAAAAAGTAAGTATCCCAAGCAATGAATTCGGGAAACAAGCAGCTCAATCTGGAAATATTTATACTGGAATCAGGGCTTATACTAAAGATAGTAAGCTCTCAAGAACATACTTAGAGGTTCAATTCACAGAGAAATTGGAAAAAGACCAGATGTATTGTGTAGAGTTCAGCATTAGTATGGCAGACCTTTCTAAATATGCTGTCAATAATATTGGAGCAGTTGTTTCAGAGCGTAAAGTTGTTCAACCGAATACGGGAGCAATGGTACGCGATATCGATGTAAAAGAAAGAACTAACAAGGTATTCAAAGCAATGGATGCTTGGGAAACAGTTTGTGGAACAGTTGTAGGTACAGGAGAAGAAGAGTACCTGATTATTGGTTGTTTCGCAGGTGATTCAGACCTCACCATTGAGAAAAACAAACGTCCGAGAGATGTTGTTGGGTCTCAAAAATTTGAGGCTTACTATTATATTGATGATGTAAAGGTTTATCCTGTTGATGCAAAATCACAATGTTCTTGCTCAGTAGGAACGTCAACAGAACCAGATTTGATCTATGGCTCAAGTATCGTTACAAGTCCAGACATGTCTGCCTCGGATGTTGTTGGTATTAGCGCTGTTTATTACCCATTTCTTAAGCGTTCTGTAAGCGCTGCCGGAGTGAATACCTTGGAGTCTTTGGTAAGCATTCTTCAAGACAATCCAACATGGAAATTGGAAATCATTGGACATGTTGATAATGATGAAGCAGATGAAGCTAAAATCAACAGTAGATATGCCGATTTCGGAAAACAACGAGCAGAACAAGTGAAACGTTTTTTAGTTTCTAAAGGAATTGCAGAAGGCCGTCTAATTGTATTGACGAAAGAAAACACTGATCCGGCTAACACAAGAGAAACCGATTTGTCTAGAGCGCAGAACCGCAGGGTTACCTTCGCAATACGCAACTAGTAGTTTGGAATATGATTTTTTACAATCCCTGTTGGACGAGTTCAACAGGGATTTTTTTTGTGCGTTTTTTGATTGAAGTTTTTTGTTGTTGCGAGTTTGAGCCGATCAGGGTTCCTTCTTCTGTAAAACGGCTTATCCATTTAGGTCGCCAAGTACTATAAAGCAAAGGAATATCATCCTCATTCTCCGCTCTCCTTCTCGCTCTGAAAACACTTATCCATTTAAGTCGCCAAGTACTATAAAACAAGGGAATACCATTCTCTTTCTCCGTGCACATTCTCCCTCTGAAAACACTTATCCATTTAGGTCGCCAAGATTTACACCCCAGCCAAGCCTACTAAAAAAAAGTGCACTCAAGTTCTTTGGCGTATTATTTGCCCTATTTTGACGTTATTGCACTACTGCAGCATTTATGAGAAGGAAATTTTTGAAATTCATTGCCCTAGTTATTTTCGGTTTTAGCTTTATCCAAGACGCTCA
>JAQWFN010000064.1 GCA_029238785.1 Flavobacteriales bacterium
GAGCAGCACAGTTATATTTCCACAAATGCGATTGAATTCATCATGGAGGAGCTTGAATCAGTAGGAGCAATACTTCCTCAAGAGTTCACCGCAAACAGCTTGAACAACGGGGTGTTCAACTATGCGAAGCCGAGTCATGACCTCATTCATTCTTGTCATATTCACAGTGGAGGAAACGTTTTGGTGAATGCCTTTTTGCCTACTCATTTTGCCCAATCCGAAGATTATATTCCGAACGGTACTCCTTTTGAATTGCGCACCGCCAGTTGCAGCGCCGACCTCCTGATCGACCAAGGTGGAGCGCTTGAAATTGGCGACGCAGGTGAGAACTACCCAGCTCGTTTGGTTTTAAGAAGGGGAAGCACTTTGAGGATTGGTGAAGGAGGAACAATACGCATCCATGCCACTAGTCAACTCATTGTGGAAAGGGGCGCTGAACTCATTTTAGAGGACGGTGGAAGACTTATTGTTGATGATGGCTGCGATGTGATTGTAGAAAGTGGCGGACAATTCACCGCTCAAGGAAGTGGCCTTGAACTCTTGGGGGCTCATGCTCGAGTTCGCATAGAGGGCGAGTTGGTGATTCCTGCAGACGAGAAGCTACATCTCAAACCTGTAGACGGACAAATGGGCTACCTCAGTATTGCCAATTCTGGAGTTCGGGTATGGGGAAGTGCATCTGAATTGGAAATTGAAGGCCTTCAGTCAGAACAAAAAGCGCTCGAGTTGGAAGGAAACATTGCCTTCAGCGAAGACTTTCATCGTTTAAAATTGAAAAACGCGCTCATCGAATTTAGCGCCAACGACCTCTACTTGCCTTGCAGGTTTACTGCCTTGAATTGCACCTTTCAAAACACCGCAGAACAAGGCTTAGCTGCCGTGAAAATCCTCAATCAAAACAACTTGAAAAATTGCATTTTCGAAACAGTGAGGATTGAAGCTATGCTGAGCAACAGTGCGGGCCACAAGCTACTTTTAAACGAGTGTGATTTTTACGGCAACGCTTGTGGGGTGCAGGTTCATGGCCAAGGATACCGTGCAAAATCGTGCTTATTTGCTGAACAAACCGAACTCGCATCATACGACTTAACACTTCCGAGTATCGCCGATGAGTGCATTTTTGAAGGGGGGGCTTATGGGGTATATGACGATAGTCATGCGCACCTTCAAGTGGCTTCATGTTCTTTCGTGAACTATGGTCTAGCTGCTATTTTTAAGCGTCGTGGATTGCTCTCTGTGAAGTGCAGTGAAATCACTAACAGCCAAACAGGAATACGTTTGAGTCATGGTGCACTGAACATGTCGAACCTCGCTCAAGCAGGAAACAACTACTTGGAATGCTTGTACAGTACAATACATGCTACCAACTGCGATGCGCTGCTTTTGAAAGATGGTTTCAATCGCTTCGTTTCTTGGGGCTCCTTCAACATAGAGGCGACAATCAATGCTGATTGTGGCGAGGATTGTGGGTCTGAATTCGAATTGGACCTCAGCAACAACATGTGGGTGCCTGAGGGCGGGGATCCAACAACACCTAGCGTATTGATTACTCTTTTTAGTGATTGTCCTGGGGGCGCTACTTGCGAACTCGAGCTTATTAGTGAACCTTACGCCGCTAACCTCGACTGTGGAATAAGCAGTAATCCGCGAATTCCAAATGGAATTGCTGGAGGTCTGAACGCCCACAACGGGAGCAACAGTGAACTAGACGACTATGAGGTTCATCTTTCAAAAGCCATTGCTAAGATGAAGGCCTTTAATCATGAAGGAGATGATGAGTTGGCCTTTCTCGCTTTTGAAGAACTACTTGGTCAATCTTTCAAATGGAATGAGTTTGACCTCAACAAAAAGATGTGGTATAAATTGGCTCTAGCATTTAGTCAAGCAGCATTTGAAAATTTAGTGAACGACCATGGTGATATCGCTCAAGTTCATCCACTTGAAGCGAATTATCTGAGCATGTTAGCCGCTTTTGACGACCCTGCACAAAACAAAACTACAGTTGCAGAGCGCTTTAACATGGAACTTTATAAGGCCGGTTTTATGCAAGCCCGCATGCAGCGACCTCACTTCAGAAACATCATGCAAAAGGCCGCTTCTTGCGGGATGGATGAATCGGGACTCGAATTGATTAACCATGCTTTGCTTAGGAATGAAGCCTACGACATGCAAGAACAATTTGGCCTGATGTTCTTCCTTTCAAGCATGGAAAGCGAACTAGAAGCCATTGAGGCAGCGCTTTGGAATGAAACAGCGGTGAAAAACAGTTGGTTGATTGACCGACAGCAAGTTGATTTTGAGTCTTGTTCCGGCGATAACAAATCTGGGAGTATTGAATACAAAGCAGCGCTATTGCTCTACCCTAACCCAGGTTCTGGAGAGTTCACCATTGATCTACGTGAAATTTCCAAACCTCGCCAACTTCAGATCGTGAATGCCCTCGGGCTGCTGGTGTTTGAAATGCCAATAGCACCTGAGCAGCAGTTCCTTGATTTGCGTTTAGCGTTATCTCCAGGGATTTATTTTGTGAGTGTTCTTGGCGACGAAGGACAAGTTAGTCAGAAATACCTCTTTGAATAAAATTAGTGAAGAGTGCTCCTTAAGCGGGGCGCTCTTCATTATTTTCCCATTCAAAGTGTTTCAATATTCCAAAAACAATGAGGCCTTGAACCATGGCATAAGAGCTCATGATCATGGCATCTGCGAAAGGGATGGCTTGTACGAAACGATCAAAGGCAATAATGGTGTCTGAGAACATGAAGAATAAAGCTCCAATAAACACCCATCGAAAGCTTTGGGGCGTGGTTCTACCGTATCGGTTAAGTGCAAAAACACCCATGCCAACTATCGCCATAACATAGAAAAGCACCGGTAAGGCAAAATCGTGAAGGTAGGGCGCTAGCTTGTAAAAAATAAATCCTCCCATGGCCGCTATAGCCATTGCCAATAAGGGGTATTTCCTGATTAAAACCACTTCTTGAAGTTGCTTGGCGCTTTTCACAAACAAGGTAATAAAGAAGAGGTGAGCAATTAAAAAGGACGCTAAACCGTGCAGAAAAAAGCCTTCAAACAGCAAAAACACATCGCCGAAAAACGAAAATATAATGGCCAAAATCAAGTAGAGAACCGCTATAGAATTGGAATCTTTTGAATTGATGAGCACGATAAAAAGCAAGTACAACATCAAGGAGGACTTGATCATCCCATAAACCCAAGGATGTTCAAGCAGTAATTCGTCGCTTCCTGCGATTAAGGTGTATGGGCCTTGCAAGTGAGCCGATAAGGCTACCAAGATGGCAATGACCACATAAATGCGCATTTGAAGTTTACTGGACAAGCTCGTAATGTTTTGTTTGCCTGATTTTGTTCCACCAGACAAAACTGATTAGAACAAGCACAGCCAAAATGAGGGATGGTAAAGGCTGACTTAGGTGAAAGTATACAAAGGCGCTAAAAAGAATTGTAGTCATTAGTCTGAAAACCTCAGCTTTCTGCCTTTTTTGCTCTTTATCAAAGTACATCCCTAAGGTGAGGAGCTGGATAAAGACGAATGTCAAATAAACGCCTTTTTCAAAGCCCGTGAACTGGTCCAAGGTGAACAAAAACACCGCTGTAATCACCACAACAATAAAGTATTGGGTAAGTAAATAGATGTTTTCTTGAAGGCTGAGCTCTCGTTGAAATTTTTCTCGCTGAATCGGGGCTTCGGGGCGTTCTCCTAAAGATGCTGGGTACCAGCCTGGCGACTTAAAAAGCAAGCGGATTTTATCGCCGAAACTTGGCATCAATTTAAGTTCTGCCCACAAACGTTGAAAGGGTTGAGTGTGCGCATAAATGGGGTTAAAGGTAGCCGTAGGAGTTGTTATTCCGTAAGTTGGTCGTTCCTCTTCAACTTGAAAAGTCCCGAACATCTTGTCCCAAATAATGAACACCCCAGCATGGTTTTTATCGATGTATTTGGCATTACTTCCATGATGAACCCGATGATGAGAAGGCGTATTGAGCACCTTTTCCAACCAGCCCATGCGTTCTACATATTCGGTGTGGATCCAGAATTGATAAAGTAAGTTGATGGCCTTAATGGTGATGAACCACTCTGGCGAGACACCAATGATGGCCAGGGGCAAATAAACCCAAAAGGTGAATACTTTTTGGAAGGCTCCTTGGCGAAGCGCAACACTTAGGTTGTAATCTTCGCTTTGGTGGTGCACTACATGGCCCAGCCAAAATAAATTCACTCCATGGCTCCAGCGGTGTGCCCAATAATAAGCAAAGTCAACGGCAAAAAACGCAATGATCCACATCCACCAGGTTTGCGGCAAAGACCAAAATCGAAATTGAGCAAAAACTTCAAAGGCCAAAACATACATTCCAACGGTGAATACTTTGGCAAAAATGTCTGAACTCTGATCTACGATACCACAGCTGATGTTCGTAAAAGCATCATTAAGCCTGTACTTGCGCTCACCCCCCTTTCTGCCCTTGTAATAATCGAAGAGCAATTCGAGCAAAATGAGCATGAAAAATACCGGAATTGAATAAACAATCACATCCATGATGTAAAGATAGGTATTCACTCCCTATTCTGCAGCGCTACAAACTCAGCTCACTCGTATTCTTGAATGAAGTAAAACAGCACATTTAGTGCTTCGCTATTCTGCACATACTCCCTACCTTTACATCATGATTTTATACAACGTTACCGTTAACATTGATGATGCCGTTCACGACGATTGGGTGCAATGGATGCGCGAAATTCACATCCCAGAAGTACTGGCTACCGGCCTCTTTATCGAAAACCGCTTTTGCAAAATTGAAGCTTTCGAACAAGGTGGAAAGTCGTATTCCATTCAGTACTTGAGCAAGAACCGAGAGGATTATGAGCGCTATCAAAATGAATTTGCCGCTGATCTTCAATCGAAGCACATTAATCGATACAATGGGAAATTTGCTGCTTTCAGAACGGTACTCGAGGTCATTGACATTAAAAGCGCCTAACTTGAAGCCCATGAAAGTTAGTCCGAAAAAAGCCCTAGGTCAGCACTTCCTTACCGACCCTAGTATTTGTTACGACATCGCTCATGCATTGAGCAAACTGGACGAGGTTAAAACCATTGTTGAAGTTGGTCCAGGAACCGGAGCCCTCACAAAAGAGCTCATTCCATTGAATAAAGACCTTCAACTTTTTGAAGTTGACTTGGAGTCTGTGGCTTACTTGAATGAATTCTTTCCTGAAGGTGCTTTCACCGTTCATACCAAGGATTTTCTCAAGGTCAAACTCGATGAGTACATCGACGGAAAATTTGTCTTGATTGGAAACTACCCTTATAACATCTCCTCCCAAATTCTTTTTAAGGCCTTCGATTACAAAGACCTTATTCCTGAAGTGGTGGGCATGTTTCAGAAAGAAGTGGCCGAGCGTGTGGCCAGCGGACCAGGTACGAAGAAGTATGGTATTCTTTCTGTTTTGCTGCAAGCATTTTACGACATTGAATACCTGTTTACCGTTGGTCCGGAAAAATTTGACCCCCCGCCAAAAGTCGATTCTGGGGTGATTCGAATGGTTCGAAACAATGTGCTTGAATTGCCTTGTTCGCTTCCCTTTTTCATTCGCACCGTGAAATTGGCCTTCAACCAGCGCAGAAAAACCCTAAGAAATTCGCTCAAATCCTTGGAAGGCGATGTACCTGAAACCTTTGCGCAGCGCCGACCAGAGCAAATGAGCGTTGGCGATTTTATTGAACTTGCTGCTCACTTTGAAGAGCTAGCAATAGACAAAACCAAAGACGATGAGTAGAAAGGCCTTCATCTTTGATGCCCTTTTGTTGCCAAAGGAAAGCCCTATCTTTGAGACGGAGAAAACACCCACATGAGCAAAATTACGACCCTCAGCGAATTCATCATCGAAAGACAAGCAGACTTCCCCTACGCTTCGGGAGACTTGTCGCGATTGCTTAGCGACATCGGTATCGCTTCAAAAATTGTCAATCAACAAGTGAATAAAGCCGGTTTGGGCGACATTTTGGGAGCTCAAGGCTCTACAAATGTGCAGGGTGAAGACCAACAGAAACTCGATGTATATGCCGACGAAACCTTCATTCGCGCTTTTCGCAACGGAGGTATGGTTTGTGGGATTGGCTCTGAGGAAAACGACAAGTACGTTGCCTTTGAAAAGCCCCTCTGTAAAAAAGGAAAATACGTGGTTTTGTTTGATCCGCTCGACGGCAGCTCCAACATCGACGTAAACGTTTCTATTGGAACCATCTTTTCTATTTTCAGAAGAACGTCTAGCGTTGGCGACCGTGCAGATGTTAACGACTTCCTTCAAAAAGGAGTAAAACAAGTGGCGGCCGGTTATGTGATTTATGGCTCCTCCACCATGCTGGTTTATACTACCGGATACGGCGTTAATGGTTTCACTCTCGAACCCTCTATTGGGGAGTATTGCTTGAGTCACCCCAACATGAAAATCCCCGAAGATGGTCAAGTTTATTCCATCAATGAAGGACATTTAAACAGCATGGGTGAAGGCGTGAAGGCTTATGTTGACTATTGTAAAGCTTCCGATGCTAAAAGCAACCGCCCATACAGCGCTCGTTACATTGGTTCGCTCGTTGCCGATTTTCACCGCAACCTCATTAAAGGCGGGATTTATATCTATCCGGCAACAAAAAAAGCACCTGAAGGAAAACTTCGACTGCTTTACGAGTGTTCTCCCCTTGCCTTCATTGTTGAACAAGCCGGTGGTAAAGCCAGCGATGGCTACCGAAGAATCATGGAAATTCAACCCTCGGAATTGCACCAGCGCGTGCCCTATTTCATTGGTTCAACAAACATGGTAGAAAAAGCAGAAGCCTTTATGCGCAAGTTTGAACCTGTTGAGGCTTAAGCGGCCCTTTTGAAAATAGAACACGTGACCGTAGAAGAAATTAAGCACCTTTATCTCCGCGACCCCAGAACTCATTCGATTAGTGATGCTTTAAATAGCACCAAGGCCAAGTTGGGCTTACGTGGCTTGGTGGGATCGGGGGCTTCATTTGTAGCAGCTGCGGTGATTAGCAGCTCGCAAGGCAATCACCTTTTTGTTTTGGACGATAAAGAGGAAGCCGCCTATTTCTTGAACGACCTCGAAGCCCTTTTGCCCGATCACAAGGTGCTATTTTACCCAAGATCTGCTCGTGTTCCCTATCAAGTAGAAACCACGGAGAACGCCAACATTGCCATGCGGGCCGAGGTTTTGAACCACATCAACAAGCACCGAAAGGAACTTGTTATTGTGACCTTCCCTGAAGCCATAGCCGAAAAGGTGGTGACCAAAAAACACCTCGAAAAAAACACCTTCGACATAGGAATTGGTCAGAGCTTCTCCATGGATTTCATCGACGAGGTGATGATGGAGTACGACTTTGAAAAAGTAGATTACGTTCATGAACCTGGAGAGTATAGTGTGCGCGGTGGTATTGTTGATATTTTCAGCTACTCCTTCGATCATCCATACAGAATTGAGTTTTTTGGCGATGAAGTAGAAAGCATTCGGAAGTTCGACCCCGTGACCCAGCTTTCAGTCAATAAAATGACCAAGGCCACCATCGTCCCAAACATTTCCGAAAAACTCCTGGAGGAACACCGCGATACCTTTTTTGCCTTCATCCCGGAAGATTCAAGCATTTGGATTAAAAGTGCGGGAGGGGCGAGAGCTCACCTCAGCAAGCAATTTAGCATCGCCGAAGATCGCTTCAACAAACTAGGGAGTCAGCTCAAACACCTTAGTCCGGCAGAAATGTACATCGACGGAAGCGACCTCCTTCCCGCGATTTCAGATTTTCGGGTTGTTGAATTTGGGGGTGAAAACAGTTTCCCAGAGAACCTCATTTTCAAGTTCGACCAACAGCCGCAGCCTAGCTTCAACAAGAACTTTGAATTGCTTGGTGAAAACCTTCGGAACAACGACAAGCAGCAATACACCAACCTCATCGCCGCTGCTCAAGCCAAGCAAATTGAGCGGATAGAGAGCATCTTTGCAGATCGCCAAGAAGCAGCGCCATTCAAACCCGTGAACGTGGGACTCTACCAGGGCTTTATCGACCCCACCTTGAAACTTTTGCTGTACACCGATCACCAAATTTTCGAGCGCTACCATCGTTTTCGCTTGAAAGAAGGCTACAAAAAAAGCAAGGAAGCCCTCACCATAAAAGAACTGAACAGCCTAGAACCGGGAGATTACGTGGTGCATATCGACCACGGTATTGGTGAGTTTTCTGGGCTTCAGAAAATCGACGTGAACGGCAAAGAGCAAGAAGCCATTCGATTGACTTATAAAGGCGGAGATATTCTTTACGTTAGCATTCATTCGCTGCACCGCATTTCCAAGTACACCGGTAAAGAAGGAACACTGCCCAAGGTGAACAGGTTGGGAACAAACGCTTGGCAAAGCGTTAAAAATAAAACCAAAACCCGGGTTAAGGAGCTCGCTTACGACCTCTTAAAGCTGTATGCCAAACGAAAGGCCGCAAAGGGCTTTGCTTACCGACCAGACACCTATTTGCAAAACGAGTTGGAGGCCAGTTTCATGTATGAAGACACCCCCGATCAAAACAAGGCTACTCAGGCTGTAAAGGAAGACATGGAGGCCGAAGCGCCCATGGACCGTTTGGTTTGTGGTGATGTGGGCTTTGGTAAAACCGAGATTGCCATTCGCGCCGCTTTTAAGGCCGTTACCGATGGAAAACAAGTGGCCGTTTTGGTGCCTACCACCATTCTCTCATTGCAGCATTACAAGAGCTTTAAAGAACGACTCAAAGATTTCCCTTGCAGGGTAGATTACTTGAACCGCTTTAAAAACGGGAAAAAGCTAAAAGACACCTTAGATGATCTTGAAGCGGGTAAAATCGACATCGTTATTGGCACCCACAAGTTGGTTGGAAAAAGCGTTAAGTTCAACGATCTGGGCTTGATGATCATTGATGAAGAGCAAAAATTTGGTGTGGCGGTGAAAGACAAGCTCAAAACACTCAAGGCCAACATCGACACCCTAACGCTCACGGCTACCCCTATTCCAAGAACCTTGCAGTTTTCGATGATGGGCGCACGCGATTTGAGCATCATTTCCACCCCTCCACCCAACCGATACCCCGTAGAAACAGAAATTCGTCCGTTCAACGAGGAAGTCATCAGAGATGCCATTTCTTACGAGATTTCGCGTGGCGGACAAGCGTATTTTGTGCACAACAAGGTAGGCAACATCAAAGAAGTGGCAGGAATGATCTCTCGCTTGGTGCCCGATTGTAGAGTGGGTATTGGTCATGGACAAATGAGCGGAGAAAAGCTCGAAGAAGTCATGAGCGACTTCATTTCAGGGGCTTTTGACGTGCTGGTGGCCACTACCATTATTGAGTCTGGAATCGACATTTCGAACGCCAATACCATCATCATCAACAATGCTCAAAACTTTGGTTTGAGTGATTTGCACCAGTTGAGGGGGCGGGTTGGAAGATCCAACAAACGTGCCTTTTGTTACCTCCTCGCCCCACCCATGCACATGGTGAGCACCGAAGCTCGTAAACGACTTCAAGCTTTAGAAACCTTCAGCGATTTGGGAAGCGGTTTGAGCATTGCCATGCGCGATTTGGACATCCGTGGTGCGGGTAACATGCTCGGTGGTGAGCAGAGTGGTTTTATTTCCGACATCGGTTTTGAGATGTATCAGAAAATCTTGAACGAAGCCATGCAGGAGTTGAAAGAAGAAGAGTTTAAAGATTTGTATGATGATGAACAGCTCAAAACGCAAGAGTTTGTGAGCGACACCGTTTTAGAAACAGATTTTGAAATCTTGATTCCGGACGAGTATGTGGATAGCATCAGCGAGCGTATTCAATTGTATCGTGAGTTGGACGACATCAACACAAAAGCCGAATTGAACGCCTACCGAGAGCGCCTGATCGACCGTTTTGGTGAGCTACCTCAAGAAAGCGAAGACCTTCTTGAAACCATCGAACTGCGCTGGATGGCGAAGGACATTGGTTTTGAAAAGGTGATTTTGAAAAGCGAGAAGATGATTTGTTATTTCGTTTCTCGTCAAGACTCCCCTTATTATCAGAGTCCGAAATTCTCAAGGGTACTTGAATTCATCAAACACAATCCCAAAATGGGCAAGATGTACGAAAAGAACGGCAGCTTGCGCATGAGTTTTGTTCAGGTAAGGAGCATTCACCAGGCCATTGAGATTTGTGAGAAGATGCTTTCGTATGGGTAAGGCTAGGTGTCGTTGGCTTCGGCTCGGTTGATGTTGGCTTCGGCTCCGCTCAGCCAACGATGTAACTTAGCCTGCAATATCGAATTCAGCGCACAGCCAAGGGTGTAACTTAGCCTGCAGTCTTGAGGCTTAAATATAGTGTCTCGTATCACACATCTCGTATCTCGTATCCCGAATCTCGTATCAAGCATCTCGTATCCCGAATCCCGAATCCCGTCGATTTCACCCATATAATAACTGAACGATTCTTTTCCTTTAAAGACGCTGCCATATTCAACATCCTGTGAGATTGCGCTTGATGCAAAAAGCACGGCAACAAGCAGGGCAAATGGTCGAAGTAACATGGTAATTTACTTTTTACTTGTCTTCTTCTGTTTCAAAAATCACATTGTAGCGCTCTCCAAAAGCGCGTTGCTCCTCTGTAAAATCAGCGTGAAGATGTTTTAGTTTGGTGAATATTTCGGATTGCAATTGATAGGCTCTTTGTTGTGTTTCAACACTAAAAACTGAATCGCTTGCATCGAGGATCTTGATCAGTTCTCCGTACTCCACTTCCATCAGCTGATCGTAACCGCTGAATAAGGACTTTGAGGCTTCTAAGAGTGCTTTGTCGTCTTGAAACGGACCTAAAGAATCGAGCATTTGAATCGACTCTTTCACTCTTCCTCTCAAGATCAAATAGTCTGCTGCCATTCCTTCATCGTCAAGGTCGGTCATGGACGCATCCAACTTATCAAAGGCAATGATCACCGCTGTTTGCTTCTCGATAATGCTGTCGTTATAAGCCGCCGCTTTGTCTGAGCGGGAAGTGCAGGAAATCAAGGCAAAACTTAAAACGATGATAAGCGAGTGAAGGTAGTTCATGTTTGAGTGTTAAAGAGGTGAAAATAAGGATAATTCCTTAAGTAGAATATTGATGAAAATGAGAATCTAGAAAAACGGATTAAAAATTAGTGTCCCATATCTGCCTTTAATAGAGCTTGCCCATAAAACAATCGCTTATGATTGCTTTAAATTTGCCGTTCTCGACCTTTTCATGCATTCTCACATTCATGCATTCACGCAATAAATATTAAACCCAATCCCACTATCTTGCGCCCATGTTGCCAAAACCAAACACCTTTCGTACCGCAGAAGACTTCAGAACAGGCTGCATTCTTCTTATCGACAAACCGCTCGACTGGACCTCCTTCGACGTGGTGAATAAAGTGCGGTACATCATTCGAAAAGACCTCGGTTTTAAAAAAATCAAAGTGGGACATGCCGGAACCCTCGACCCCAAAGCTACTGGCTTGTTGGTGCTTTGTACTGGTAAAATGACCAAACAAATCCAGTTCTTCACCAATGATGCTAAAACCTACACCGGCACCTTTTTCATTGGAGCTACCCGTCCGAGTTTCGACCTTGAAACCGAGATTGATCAGCACTATCCCATTGAGCACATTACTGAAGATTTGCTTCGCGAAGCTGCACAAAAAATGAGCGGTAAAATCTTGCAAACACCACCTGTATTTTCGGCAAAAAAAGTTGATGGCCTTCGTGCATACAAAGCTGCTCGTGCAGGAAAAGACATTGAACTGAAGCCTGTAGAAGTGGAGATATTTGAATTTGAGCTTACCCGAATTGCCTTGCCTGAAGTTGATTTTAGAATCAAATGCAGTAAAGGCACCTACATTAGATCCATGGCCTTCGATTTTGGTGCACTTCTGAATAGCGGTGCCTATTTACAAGCCTTGAGAAGAACAGAAAGTGGCGACTTCAAAATGGAAGACGGCTGCAGTATTGAAACGCTTAAAAGCCAAATTTCAAAGCTCGAACCACTCCCAGAAGAAGGATTAGCAAAATAGCGCCGTTTTGCGTACTTTTGCTCCCTTTTGTGCACAAGATCATACCGATTGAAATATGAAACTATCCCAATTCAAATTTGACCTTCCTGAGAAGCTTATCGCTCAACATCCAACCCAAAATAGAGACGAGTCTCGATTGATGGTGCTTGATCGTGCTACTGGGAAGATCGAGCACAAATTGTTCAAAGATGTACTCGACTACTTCGAAGAACAAGACGTGATGGTGATGAACAACACCAAAGTCTTTCCTGCTCGTATGTATGGAAACAAAGAAAAAACTGGTGCTACCATTGAAGTATTCCTCCTCAGAGAACTGAATAGAGAATCACTCTTGTGGGATGTTTTGGTTGATCCCGCCCGTAAAATCCGTATTGGAAACAAGTTGTACTTCGGTGAAAACGACGAACTCGTTGCTGAGGTAATCGACAACACCACTTCTAGAGGTAGAACACTTCGTTTCCTTTTTGACGGCACACATGAAGAGTTCAAAGCCACCATCTATAAACTAGGTGAAACGCCACTACCAAAATACATTCAACGCGAAGTTGAGCCGGAAGACGCTGAGCGTTTTCAAACCATCTTTGCCAAAGAAGAAGGTGCTGTTGCCGTTCCCACTGCAGGTATGCACTTCTCTAAGCAATTGATGAAACGCATGGAGTTGAAAGGTGTGGAATTTAGCGCTGTTACCCTCCATGTTGGTTTAGGTACTTTCAGACCAGTTGAAGTGGAAGACCTTACCAAGCACAAAATGGACTCTGAGCAAGCCATCATTACTCAGGCTACTGCCGATATCGTAAACCGTGCGAAAGACGCGAGAAAAAAGGTTTGTGCTGTGGGTACAACGGCCATGAGAACCATTGAGTCTAGCGTTTCAACCTATGATCGATTGAAGCCTTTTGACGGGTGGACCAACAAGTTCATCTTTCCTCCTTATGAGTTCAAAATTGCTGACTCGATGATCACCAACTTTCATACACCTCAATCTACTTTATTGATGATGGCAGCAGCCTTTGGTGGTTATGATTTGGTGATGGAAGCTTACCACACGGCAATTAAAGAGAAATACCGTTTTTATGCTTATGGTGATGCGATGCTGATCCTCTAAGTGAAGAAAACATGATAATATTCTGGAAAAATGCCTCCGATTACGGGGGCATTTTTATTTTAGCTCTATGAAAAAGTTGCTCAGCGTTCTTATTCTTTGGCTTGGCTTGAGTGCAATGGGTATTGCGCAAAAAAACAATCATGGCCATCAAGAACTGCGCTTTTTGAAGGAGGTGTTCACGGCGGGTAAAGGCATCATCAAGAAAAATAAAAATCAACAAGAAGCCACTTGGGAAGAAAACCCAAAAGCCGTTGCCGCAGCACTTACGATTTTAATGGGGCCCTTTGCCGCACACCGCATCTATCTCGGCACGAGCCCTAAAGTGCCCATTTTCTACACACTTACCCTTGGTGGTGGTTTGGGGGTGCTGCCGGTCATCGATCTCCTGCTTATTCTCACGGCAAAAGACTTATCTGTTTACTATAATAAAGAGGCCATCTTTCTTTGGGGTGAATAAAAAACGCCACCCTTTTCAGAGTGGCGCTTTCCATATCGTTTAATCTCTAAGCTTACTTTTCTACACGCTTGATGCTGCATCCAAGTGGCTTTGTTTCTTCTGGTTTCGCTTTCTTGCCTTTCACCATGTTCATCATGGCATTTGACAGATAGTGTTCCTTCACTTCTTTTGCGCTATCCACATTATCGTCAATAGCTCCTTTGTAGGCCAAGGTCAAGTCCTTGTTGAACAGGTAAACGTGAGGTGTTGTTCTTGCACCAAAGGCATCGGCCAATTGATGGTTTTCATCGAGCAAGTAAGGCATCTTATAATTCATCGCTGAGGCGTGTTTCGCCATCGCTTCCATGGAATCATCTCCAGTTCTTTTCGCTTCGTTTGAGTTAACCAATACCATGTTTACACCCAAGGCTGCTGCTTGTTGATGCAAGTCATTGTATCTGCCTTCCCAACCCTCTGATTTTCCATCTCTTCCAATAACGAAAGGACAGGTGTTGCAAGAAAAAACAAGCAACAAACCGTTTTCACCATTCAAGCTGGCGAGGCTGTGGTCTGTATTGTCGATGTTTTTCATTTTCGCATCAGCCATAGGTGCCTTTGCTCCAATTTCTAGGGAAGTGATTTCGTTGGTGCTGGCCATAAAGGCTGAGCCAATAACAGCCAACAACAATGCTCCGGCAATAAATAAATTCTTTTTCATGATTTTGTGTTTGGGTTTACTCTAAGTAACCCAGCAATTTACGAATTGTTTAGACGCCCATCAGACAAAAAAACACAAGAAAACAAAGCCGAAAGACTCTAGTGGTGAAGAGGTTTTAAGCAGGTTTAAAAATGGAATTTTCATAAAACCAAAAAGGTCGTCCCGTTGGACAACCTTCTTTGGTAAATAAATGAAAACAATTAAACTATCTAATATCTCTATATGAGAACTTACATTAAGGTTTAACGGCCAAAGGCTAAAAGGGTTGCGGTTTTGGTGAAGAAATGCTTAACTTATTTTTAAATCACTGAAAACCAATACTCCTTACAAGGGAATATTCCCGTGTTTCTTTTTGGGCGTGTTAACGACCTTATTTTTAAGCATCTCAAATGCTCGAATTAACTTCTCTCTGGTTTGATGTGGCTTGATCACTTCATCAACATAACCTCTCGCAGCAGCATTGTAAGGGTTGGCAAACAATTCCGCATACTCCGCTTCTTTTTCCTTCAACTTGGCCTCGGTGTCGCTTGCATCTTTGATTTCTTTTCTGAAGATGATCTCGGCTGCTCCTTTGGCTCCCATCACCGCAATTTCGGCTCCAGGCCAAGCAAAGTTCATGTCGGCACCAATGTGCTTCGAGTTCATTACATCGTAAGCACCTCCGTATGCTTTTCGGGTGATGACAGTAACTCTTGGAACGGTAGCTTCACTAAAGGCATAAAGCAATTTCGCTCCGTTGCTGATAATGCCGTTCCACTCTTGGTCTGTGCCCGGTAAGAAGCCTGGAACGTCTTCAAATACCAATAAAGGAATATTAAAGGCATCGCAAAAACGAACAAAACGGGCTGCTTTGTTCGACGCATCGATATCGAGTACACCAGCCAAATACGCCGGTTGATTAGCCACAATACCGATGCTCTTTCCTGCCAAACGCGCAAAACCAACCACCATGTTCTCTGCATACTGTGCATGAACCTCGGTAAAACTGCCTTCGTCGATGGTGTTGGCAATCACTTCTTTCATGTCGTAAGGCAAGTTGGGATTGTCTGGAACAATTTGATCGAGCGCTGGTCGGGATTCATTGCCCGCGGTATATGGAACTGAAGGCGCTTGTTCTTCGCAGTTTTGAGGAACATAACTCAAGACGCGCTTCATGGCATCAATACAAGCAATTTCATTCGCACACGAAAAATGGGTTACCCCAGATTTGGTGCTGTGCGTGCTTGCTCCACCGAGCTCTTCGCTGCTCACTTCTTCGTGGGTAACGGTTTTCACCACGTTTGGTCCGGTAACAAACATGTAGCTTGTTCCTTCAACCATAAAAATAAAATCGGTGAGGGCTGGGGAATAAACGGCTCCTCCGGCGCAGGGACCCATAATTGCCGACAGTTGTGGAACCAAACCACTGGCTTGGACGTTTCGGTAGAAGATATCGGCATAACCACCGAGTGAAACCACTCCTTCTTGAATACGCGCTCCACCTGAATCGTTCAAACCAATTACAGGAGCACCGTTTTGAGCGGCGAGGTCCATGATTTTGCAAATCTTCGTTGCATGAGCTTCAGCCAAAGAACCTCCCAAAACCGTGAAGTCTTGAGAAAAGACATAGACCAATCTTCCGTTCACTTTACCGTAACCGGTAACCACGCCATCGCCCAAAAATTGCTGCTTATCTAAACCGAAATTGGTGCTTCTGTGGGTCACCAACATCCCGATTTCTTCAAAACTACCTTCATCCAAAAGGAAGTGAAGGCGCTCTCTTGCCGTTAGTTTTCCTTTGGCGTGTTGGGCATCGATTCGTTTCTGACCTCCACCCAATTTGGCTTCTTCGGCTTTACGATCTAGTGATTCAAATTTTTCGCTCATGCTGTCTAAATAGGACTCAAAGATACCACGAAAATTAGGGGAAGCACAAACCTAAATGCAGGGGCTTTTTGGCGCAGTGCCTTAGCGCATCAAATACATCTTACCAATGCCCTTGGTGAAAAAGGCGGAAGCACCAGAATCGCGGTGTTTGACTTCCACCCCATTTAACTTGGCCACCACGCGATAGAGGTATACCCCATTGGCCAAGGGATCGCCATATTGATCTCTTCCGTCCCACCAATACTCACTGCGGTTTCGACCAATAATCATGGGGCCAAACTCTTCGGTTCTAATTTCACGAACTACTCTCCCACTGATGTTCATGATCTGGATGTAGATCTCGTCTGGTGGTGTGTTTCCTGTTAGGGTGAACACGAATTGCGTTCTTGTGGTGAAGGGATTGGGGTAGTTGAGTACGTCGGTAATGCTGTTCTCGGTAATGACTTCAAAATCGATGGTGTAATCCAAGTCGCCACTGCTATTCCCGCTCTTGTCTTGCGCCTGAACAAGTAACGATACTTGCCGTCTTGCTCAAATTGTGGTCGGTATTCAAACGCCACCTTGTTGTCTTCTCCCGCCGGTAGCCACAACACCTCATTCTCGTTGGAGAAGAAAACAGGTTTTTGTTCTCCATTGGGGTGCTGAACATACATTTTAAAGCTGGAGGTATCGGCCAACTGGTTCATGAGTAAGTAGGGATTTTCATCATCCAAACTCACCCGAATTAAGGGGGCTGCACTCACAATATCGCCGTTCAAAATTCTTCTTCCATCAAAAGTCACTTCCAACAAAGGGTTGATGCGGTCGTCGAGAACCGTGAAATTTCTTTGAAAATGATTGTTGAAGCGGTATTGCTCCAATTGATCGTAAGTGCCCAATTCGGGGTTAAATGCATTGGCTTCGACCTTCAAGGTATGCGCCCCAACAAGGTCGATGGTACTGAGATAAACGGTGTCAATCAAATGCTCTCCCACCCGAAGCGAATCTAAACGAAAGCGCTTTTCTTGCCTGATGAGTCCGTCTTTTTCAATGGTGTAGGACATTAAAATGGAGTCCATGGGCAGTTCTCCGGCGTTGCTCACGGCAATGCAGATGGCGAGGTCTTCTCCCGCCATAAGGCTGTCCTTCGGGAAATAATAGCCCACAGCAGCATTCAAAGCACACTCAGGAGCATGTGTTCCCAACAAGCGCCAATGATCTAATTGTGGCGCGCTTTGGTCTTCCTCATCGCGCAAAAGTGCGTCGATTTCAATGTAAGGGTATTCGTTCCCGTCGATAAGCTCGGCCAGATTCAAGACCTCTCCGCTTAGGTTATCGTATTCAGCCACTTCAAAGGGCGTATTTTCAAGGCTTCGTCCTTTTAATTCGAGGCGAAGTTCGTCGTTCTCATTGCCTTGGGCTTGCCATTCAAAGCGTTCCCAACTTGGCGACACCCCCAAGCGACGTGTTTCCATTCTTCCCGAACCCAAAGTTCCTGTCATGAGGGCCTCCAATTCGAGGTAGCTGTCGATGGCGCTTCCCACCACTTCCACTATGCTTTCTGGGTTGCCCTTTTCCATAAAGAAGATAAAGGGCACACTGTCTTGACCTAAACCCACTTGATTTGCACCCAAATTGGCAAACATATCGAAGACCTCAGGTGCGTTGTTTTCCCAGCCGTCGTAATCAACATATTGCCAGGTGTAGATCAAGAGGTAATGACCATCTTCCACGCTGTTTTCAATCATGTTGACCATGCCTTGCAATTGAGCGGCATCGTTTTGACGAAAGATGAAGTAGTTTTCAGGTCGCTGTCTTGCATTGGCGCAGGCGAGCACATTCCCGAAGTCGTTTTCAGGATAGGTGTTGTCATAATTGCTCGCCCAAGGGATGAGCGTGCTGCTGTCCATAACGGCCACATGCAATGCGGGTGTTCCTCCACAACCGGCGTATTCCATAGCTTGTCCGCTAATCAAATAGCGCGTTGCCGAAGATTCGAAGGTGTTTTCTGGCGAACCATAGACGGTGGCTTTCAAAGGCACTTCTGCCGAGAAGAAGTTGATGCTTTCTGTTTCGGCGTTGGGCGACAATTGGCTGCGTTGGTTTTGGATGAACTGACCATAATCGGCTTGTCCCCAACCCCGCTCGCTGTTGAGTATTTCAAAGCTGGAACTCCTCCAATCGAAATCGTTTTCTGCGGAGCTGTCTGGGCTGCATCGCCAATAATAAACTCCTTCCTCCCAAAACACGCCCGGTTCCCAGGCAAGCAATCCGCCTTCGCCCATGAGTACCTCTTCTTGGAAGGCCGGGCTGTCGAAAGTGGGTGCTTTATCGATTTGAAAACGGTAGGGTTTTAATTCGCTCAGCGGGTCGCCCGTTGAGGCGTAAAAGCTTCCGTTTACTTCTGGAATAACGCTGTATTCGTAGGGATAAACGGGAAAAATGTTGCCCGAAGTAATGTTGATCGACTTCCCGATAACGATGTTGTTGGTGGCGTTTTCCATCTCATCTACTTGAATGGATGGGTAATCGACGTAGACATCGAAGGTGTTTACTCCAAGCCCCCGAAGTGGCTCTAATGGGAGGTTGAAAACCACCTCGTTTTGAAAGGCCATCTGTTCGATGTCGATAAAAATGGAGGTGTCACTTCCGTCTGGAAAATGGCGCACCAATTCTAAACCAAAGCCCGATTCAATGAGTTTTCCAATGTTGGTGATGTTCACGTGGACCTCGAAATTATCCAATGCTGAATTGAGGTTTTCAGGCACAAAAGAAATGTCTTCTGGCGCCACAACAAGATCTGGTTTAGGCCAAGAGTTCAGCACGATGGACGGGTCGCCATGCAAGGCAAAAGTGAGGGCGGCATTCTCGGAGTACAAGTTTTGAAAGTTCCCTTGAAAGGCCTGAACGGCGCCCACCATGCACTGACCCAAAGACTTCCCATAGTTCGTTCTAAACACCTGATCGTAAAAACTGGAGGTCCATGTATTCAAGTAGGAAGGCAAACCAAGGTCACCCTTGGCTATAAAACCAATTACACCTGCATTGGGCGCGAGCACAAATTCCTCACTGGTGCTCAAGCCTTGCGACAAGTGTATGTTCCCTGTGTAACAGCTGTTTCCAATCAACAAAGGGTATTTCCCTTGGTTGTCGTAGGTGGCCGGACTATCAATATTCACATCAAAGCCCGTGCTTGAAGCGTGTCCGAAAAAGGTCATCAAAGAAACTCCTTCTTCTATCAACAATTGTATGGAATCAGACACGCTGATTTGAATGGGGTCGGTGCTGCTTTTGTAGAACGAAAACACATCACCCCCAAAACAAACATCTTCCACAATGTTTTCATAGTTCTCTAAATAGCCTCGGAAAAGCGATTGCTCAAACTGGTTCCCCCCTCCACCAAAGTGCAGCACGTTCTTCATCCATTCTGCGCGCTCAGCACTTTCAAATTCCACCACTTTATTGAGGTAATCGAGCACGGCCTCATTGTCAACGGCGGAGAGTCTTCCGCTTGGAATTGCGGCTTCATACAAAGTGCCGTTCAAACCAGCGGTAAAAGCCAAATCAGATGTAGGGTGTCCGTAACTGGGCACCAAATTACGAGCATACTTGTCTTCATTATTTCGCGCTCCCACGGTAGAACTGATGTTCATTTCATGGATGGATTTCCCTAAGAAAAACAGGTGGCTGGGCGCTACTGGCCAGGTGTTCAGCAGGTCTTCACAGAAGCGACGAATGCTCAAGGGATGTTTGTAAATTCCTGCGGCATATTGATGGTACAATTGGTTCACATCCACCACCACACAAGGCAAGCCGCTGTTGTTTTTATATGCGGCATAGTTGTTTGCGGAGCTGAAGAGTTTGGGGTGGGTGATGATTATCATGGCACTGTCCACTGGCGCACTCAAGTAGTTGGTGAAAAAAGCGCTAGAGCTTACCGGGTCGAGGTTAATTTCATTGGCGTAAAGCGACTCGTCGATGAGGAGCAGTTCTCTGCTGCTCGCACCTTCAAAAGGCACAATGGTCAGCAATTCTCCATTGTTTTCTGTGAGCGGCAATTCCCATTTAAAACCGTTTTGCTCTACCACGAAGCATCTTGGATTTGTTCCGCCAAAAGCGCTGATGTTCAAAAGTGCCTCGTTTCCTCCAGGGTTTTGAACCACGAATTCAGCCTTGTTTATCGCTCCAAAGTCGAGGTTTCGGGCGTAGGTAATTTCAATGTTTGAAATCACATGATAATCCGTAGCCACACCTAAATCGTCCACAGAGCGGTGACTGATGCGGGTAATGTTATCGAGGTTCTGATTGGGTAAATCAAAAGCAAAACTGTTGAGTTGATAGCCGTAGTAAACGGTATCGATCACCGGTATAAAGGTATTTCCATAACCTACTTGAAGGTGGTGGTTCCAAATTCCGGAAGCCAAAGAAGCACTTGCCGAAACGGCCTTCACTTTTGGAAATGGCGCGTTGTTGCCTTGATAAGCATTGGGTGTGGGAAGGTCTTTACTTCGGGTTTGTCCTTTTCCGAAGCGACTATCGTACCAACCTTCTGCCTCTTGATACCAGGGCAATGCAAAGCCGTTTTGATCTTGAACACCGAAGAAATAGCCTTCGTGATAAGAGCCCAAACTGCGGCTCAAAACATAGCCGATTTGCGGCAGGGTTTCGATGGGCGTGGTGCTCGAATAAAGTGCTGTTCGTGCAAGATTCACTCCGCTTAATCGGGTGATGTAAACCCGCGCAGTGTCGTTAAAATTGCTGTAATGAGGGTTGTTCTGATCGCCAGGAGTTTGATAAATCTCCCGGTCGAGCCAGCCGTCATTTTTCTGGACACGAAAAAGCACATAATCTCCTTGGTCAAAAGTTCCATCGCCCCCATCTACTATTTGAATGCGCTGAGCGCTCCCTCTCGAATAGACCTGCAGATCGGCACTGGAGAGTCCATTCACAGGAAAACCCGCATTCTGTAGTTGATTGTACTCCAAGCGTTGCACGCCATCTTCCACCACTGGCAAGTGCCAATACTGCGCGTTGTAGTCGATCCACTCGTTACCTATTTGGCCCGAAGCGCTGAGCCCCAAGAAGAGCGCGCAAAAAAGAGGAAGTAAACAGGTTGCAAGTCGCATGGCCACTAAGATCTGTATTAATTTTATGCTGCTTAATTGATCCTTATGAAGTTATGCAAGTATCCTTGTGTAAACAAACTGCTTTTGGTGGAGTATTGAAAAGCAAGGTGTGGGCTGCAATTACTTTCCTAGCATTTCCTTGATGATGTCTTGAGCGGCCCCCGAATTTTCGAGGTGCATCATGTGTCCGCAATGAGGAACAGTATAAACATTTTTTGCATGAATTTCTTTCGATTCCTCTGCCTGTCTTTCAAGTGAAAAAAGGGGATCTAGTTCTCCATGAACCAAAGTGCAAGGGAAGTTGGCATTTTGAAGAAACAAGCTTGAATCGTCTCGGTCTCTCATCGCCTCCAAGCTGGCGCGAATATCGCTCGCCCTCATCTGCTTAGCTACTTCAATGTTCTTGTTTATTTCCTTACTGCACTTCTCTTTGTTTTCTTCACTAAAAAGTCCACGAATCATGCCCCCTACATACAGCGCCTGATTGGCTTCAAGCGCTTCAATGGCACGGTACCTCATCTCCTTTTTCTCCTCACTATCGGCTTTAAAGGTGGATTGCCAAAAACACAGTTCTTCAATTTGCTGTGGTCGGAATTTAGCTAGTTCCACAGCGAAATAGCCCCCCATGGAGTGGCCAATCAAATGCAGCTTGGTGTTTTTCGCTAAGAAGCCATCAAGCCCTTTCCACATTTGTTCAGCAAGTAGTGAAAGGCGGTGTTCCTGGTCCCAAGAAGGCGCTTTTCCGTGTCCAGGTAGGTCAATCAACAAGGCGGGAACATCTCGAGGAATCAATCCGTCCCACATGTCGTGATTCTCTAAAAAGCCATGGATGAATACGGCGAGCACATGATTTTTAAAGGGATTTGATTTTGCTTCGCGAAGCCAATCTACACCCGCATTTTCATACGCCCAAGTGAAGTATAAAGGGCTATTGGGGACAAGTGATTCCATAATCCGGTAAAAAGATCAGTACATCAGAACTCCCCACACTACCGTCGTTGTTCAAATCAGTAGAACAAGCCGAAGTGCATCCTATTTCAGCCAAAATCACCAATAAATCTTGCACGTCCACCTGGCCGTCGATGTTCAGGTCGTTCGGACAAAAACAACTTGCTGGTGCTACAAAAATATTGTTGCCTGTATACGAACAGGTGTTTTCGTCAACAAAAAAGGCGCTAACATTCACTGGATTACCATCTGAAACAAGTCCTGTTAGGGTGATCAAGGCCGGACTGGTGTCAAAATCGAAAAGTTGTCCGTTTACACTCAACTGCCCTGAACTTGGAGCTTGATCAAAATTGAATGCCACTCCTTGGCTGTAGGTGTTTGTTAGTGGGTCACATGCGCTTTGTGATCCATTAAAAAAGTATGAAAGGCTGCAAGGGGGAGTTGCTCCTTGCCAAAAGGCCACACCGTTCTGATCTCCGTCGCCAATATAGTTGAAGGGCGATAATGCATCAATAAAATCGCCTGCCCCCCAAATTCCTTTGGCTACGGCAACACCTTCTCTTACTCCGCCACCCGCTCCAAACTGCATGAAATCAATCATGTCTTCTGGGTTATTCAAATCGGGAAAAGGAGAATAAAAAGCCAAGTCTATGCCACCAGCTGGTGGGTTCCAAGAACTCCATGAGAGCGTTACCGATGTGTTTGGATTGATGATCAAGCTTCCGCTGACAACAGTTAAACTGTTGATGTTTACATTGCTTACACCAGAGCTCAAACGGAAATTCCCAATGTTGACGTTACACGTTCCATAATTGGTAATGGTGATGATTTCTGCAACAGGGTCGACGGCTGATAATCGCGGTTTTTGGCAGCAGTTCTCAGGGGCAATCCACAGGTTATTTTCAAAAACACTGCAAGTAGGGTCGTAGGTGAAAAATGCTGTAACATCCACTGCTTGACCGTTCGAAGGAAGGCTAGGAATGTTCACAATTTGCGGACTACCAGTAGCGAGATAGATATTACCATTAACATTTAATGCCCCAGTGGGCGGGAGTGCGGAGTACACGACTTCAACTTGGGCGCTGTAGGTGTTGGTTGATGTATTACAAGCTCCAACACTCACAAGACTAAGGCTTTCAATCAAACAAGGGTTAGCGATGGTCCAACCGATGTCATCAAAAATCCCCAAAACAATCGGCCCTGGATTGTGGTTCGCCTCTGCTGTTCCTAGGAAGGGAGTCATGAGCGAGTTGACATTTCCTGGGCTATAAGTATTCTCATTGAGGTGAGAATAGCTCGATCCGCCAGCAAAAGTTCCAGGAGCATACATTCTCGGACGAACACCGTTATTGTTGGCCACACCAAAAGCTCCATTCCAATATAGTTGGTTGCCTGTTAATGCATCCCCCAATGCCGTTGAACCGTTAGTAATGGTGGTGATGTCTGTACCGTCTTGCAATTCAACAAAATTATCGTAAATCACTGGATCTCCGTTGATTTCAAGAAAACCTTGACTACCACTAACGCTTGCACTACCGAAGAAACCCAGTCCATGACAAAGTTCGTGAAGCACTACAGTTACAAAATCGTACTGACCGCCTGGGGTGTTTCCATCTGTTCCGAAGTACCAATTAAAGTTGCTATTAAAGGTGCAGGTGATATCGCCCTGACCGTTTGCATTATCTGTTCCTCTCAATTTATTGGCTAAGGCTGCTGCATAGTATGTGTTGGGCTGTTCAGCTCCTGGAAAGTTTCGAAACAAGTTCTGTGCGCCTGCAAAACCCAGTGTTCCGCCACTCAACGATTCCCAATTGGCTTGAATAACAATAGGAACACTTGACGTTAAGGTAGAAGCCCAAATATCTACAGCATACTGAAACGCCGCCTGTGCATTCGCTGGGAAGTTGTTGTAGTTCACATTAATGACCACCGCGCGTTCTCCGTTAGGGTCAAAATCTGCAGGAGGCGGGATGAAGGTAAACTCATCGATACCCGTTCCTTGCAAGCCGTGTTCACAGCCTATATGTTGTCGTTCACCAAGACCACATACCAGTTGGGCATGGGCATTTGGAACAAAGACACAAAGAAAAATTAGGCTGGAAAGTAGACGGTTCATCATGTTAGCAAGCATTTGGTTTTTAAGCGAATACGATATAAGCACAGAATATGGGAATTTGTTCTCAAGCGCCTTTCATAATGAAATTTCAGTCCTTATTGCACCATTAAACGCAAACGTTCTAGCGTTTCACCTTCAGCCGATTTTAACTCTACAATGTAATTTCCAGGAACGGGATAAGTTAAACTCACTTCTCCATTTGTACTCCATTCGTATGGGATGAGCTGACCAAGTGTATTGTAAATGAGCAAAGTACTTTCTGGCGATTTCTCGAGCATAAATCTTCCATCGTTTGGATTGGGGTAGAGCGAAAACGATGGCTCCGTCTTCAATTTAAGCGTATGCCTTGTTTCAGAATAGCTGTAATCTCCATTTTGGTCGACTTGTTTTATTCTGTAGTACAGATCGCCCGCTTCAGGATGTTCGTGCTTGAAAGCGTAGTGCTTTGTTTCATTGCTAGTTCCTGCGGCATCAATGAGGGCAATTTTTTCCCAGTTGACGAAGTCTTGTGAGTGTTCCAAAACGAAATAAGTACTTTGTTGTTCACTCGCTGTGCTCCATTCACAGAGCACCTCATCATGTAATGCTCGATAATTCGCTTCAAAACTCAACCACTCCACGGGCAGCATCAAAGATGAGCAGAGGTACAAGGTACTTTCTAGTACTTCGGTATTACAAGAACATCCTTGGTTAGGGTCAATGGTGATGGTTACCGACTCCGGGTTCAAACCTAAGGCCCCCGCTATAGAGGTCACTGGCAATTGTAATGCACTTTCGCCAGGTTGAAAGGTAATGCTCGAAGGAATACTCTCGATGAGTCCGCCATCCACCGCAGTTCCTGATACCGTATAGGTAAGGGTGACCTCTTCGCTAAAATCTTCTCCATTATTCACGAAAAAGAAATAGCCGTTTTCCTCGCAATTTCCGGGGTTACTTTGCCCAAGACTGGCTGCTGCTGTTACGCCAACGTCAAGCCCAGCAGTAAAGCTTTCTGCTTCAAGAAAAACCGCTGAATCATAGATGTTATCGCCGGCATCAGCAACCGCAATGATGATTTGATACGTTGCACAGGCCTCAGTAACAATACTTGCTGTTAAGGGCGTGGTATAACCATCAAATTCATGGGCAACTCCAGTGATGTTGTCGTTGTAGTAGGCACCGTAAAAAGGCGGACACAGGTCGCCATTGTTGTTTACGTTGTTGATTGTTACGGGGTCGGTTGTTCCTGGAATGGTGGCAATGTTGGTGTTTGGGGCATAACCCGGACCACTAACAAAAAAGCCAAAAGCGTCGTTCACGGTTGAACAAACGAACTCCGGATATTCATCTGAAGCGAAGACATAGGTGAAGGTGACACCGTCGGTTTGTGCCACAAAGTCGAATTGGAAGATGGCAGCGTCTGTAGTGAGATTATCTGCAATCACATCTAATAAATCAAGACCTGCGGTGTACATTCCAGAGCCTGTGCTTCCGCTAGTATTCGGACCCATAGCATCAACTGCAAAGCCACTGCTCAGAATAATTCCTTCTTCTATTCCAATAGAACTTCCGTTAGAAAACGTTCCGATAGAAGCTAAATCGCCCGTATATTGTATGTTGCTTGCTGAAAGGCAATCGCCAAGAAAAACATCAGTAATCAACTGCTCAGGTGTGAGCACACCGCTTTCTACTTGAATTACGTCTGGTGGTTCCGGGATATCACATTCTGCCCCTCCAATCGAAATCACCACAAGTTCATAGGCTCCGGTGAACATGGTTCCTGTTCCGATAACTTGTCCGTTGAAATCAAGCAAAGTCCACACAGCATCATTCCATCCATCTCCAAATGAGTCAAATAACTCGAGGTAATGACAACCTGGCTCTAAACATACTTGGGTGCCCGAGCTAGCGAAACCACTAGTGATTAATCCGTCCTCATTAGAAAGGTTCCAAGATATCTCGTATTCATAATAGCCACCTCCTGCAATAAGGGTGTATGGTTCATCGCAAGAAACACCACCATTACAGGCAGGTTCATTTATACTAAAGAAAACAGTTCCTGGAACACCTGTAATAACTCCAGCATCGCTGCCACTAAGGCTCCATGAAACTTCGTTGGGAAAAAGTCCGGGAGTAACATTCAACTCATAACAGCCATTTGGCAAACACAAATCCACAAGATCAATAGCGCCAGTGAGCAAGGTTCCTGTGTATAGCGGAACAGTATTGGCGTCATAGATGGTGTAAGTTGCTCCGTCCCAACCATCACCCCAAGAATCGTATATTTCTAAAGACAACACGTTCTCACTGCACTGCGCTATCACATGTTGCGAACCATAGCACGTAGCGAGTAAAAAAAACAATGCATATAAACAGGGTTCTTTCCACGAGGACATCTCGGAAAAACGGTTTGTCATCAATTGTAGTTAAGGTTACTTTAAAAAGCGTCTTACAAGATACAACTTTTATCATGATCGAGATAAGATGTTATAGCGTAATGTATTGCGGGATTCGGGATTCGGGATTCGGGATTCGGGAGACGGGAGACGGGAGTCGTGTGTTTGGGTGTTTGGGTGTTTGATGGCTATCATCTAGGGTTTATGATCAATACTTGCCCTAAAAAATTCCTCATTCGTCATTCGTCATTCGTCATTCCAAAATTCTCACCATTTAAGAATTATGATTATTTTAGCACGGATGACCTATTTAGCTCAAAACCTTAAAGCACTTCGAAAGCAAAAGCAGCTCACGCAAGCCCAACTGGCTGAGCGCGTTGGTGTCAATCGTTCGGTGATTGGGGCCTATGAGGAAGGTAGAGCAGAACCAAAATTGGCGACACTCGTTTTGCTCTCTCGTCTTTTTAAGCTTACCATAGATCAATTGGTGCTTGCGCCCATTTCCGCTAAGGGTAAAGAAAATCAAGAGCTACTTCCTCCATCCATTAAGGTCTTGCCCATTACGGTAGATCGAGATACTGATAATGAGCTCATCACTTTGGTGCCCGCGAAAGCTGCAGCAGGTTATCTTGGCGGTTATGGTGATGTGGACTACATTTCACAACTGCCCCGCTTTTCTCTGCCCATCAAGGAACTTCGGCAAGATCAAAGCTACCGTGCGTTTCAAATTGATGGAGACAGCATGTTACCCATTCCTTCAGGAACCTACGTGATATGCTCATTTATGGAAAACTGGAAACTCGCTGGTCAGAATAAAAGCTACGTGGTAGTAACAAAAGATGATGGGATTGTTTTTAAACGCATTCAAAGAAGTCAAGAACAAAGCAGTTTTACGATGGTGTCTAACAATGCCCTTTTCGAACCTTACGAATTGCCTTGGGCTGAAGTGCTTGAAGTTTGGCAAGCCACAGCACTCGTTTCCTTCGATTTCCCCACAGAAACAATGCATGCCTCTGCTTTAGAAGACATCCGACTTAAGTTGGGTGAACTTCAAAAAAGTATCGATAAGAAAGGGTAGGATTCTAGTTCTTCTCGTTCAAAAGACCATTCCACAAGGACACGCGATGTTCCAAAGCTGCTACAGCTATGGCTTCTGCTTCTTGCCACTTCTCTTCATCATCTCCACAAAGCATGGAAATCATCTTTAAGGATAAAGGACCGTGCTCATCACCGTCAATTTCGATGTGGCGTTTGAGGTAATAGAGGAGTTTGTTTGACGGACCAATGCTTCCTTTGTCTTGACCCTCACGTATGATGGCCTCGAACATATCAGGAATCAAATCTTCTCGTCCGAAAGTAAAGGCCGAAGCAATGAGGTGGGGTTTTCCGCTTTCGATCACCTCAAAGGTGAAGTTGACAAAATCAGCCACATTACTCGGTACTCGTAGTATTTCTAGCGCCTCCTTGACTGAGTTTCCTTCGCGAAGCAAATCAAGAAAAGCGTGGATCTCCGAAGTATCTGCTCCCAATTCTTCCATGGCATCGATGTACATGTCGAAATGGCTCTTAGGAACACCATCTGCGTCCAAATCGCTTTCTTCGCCATGAACAATTTCATTGATGAACCGGGCCAATTCTGGATATTGATTAGGCATCCAAGGAACCGTGGTGCAAGTGAGTTGCGCTTGCAGTGCTTTGAGCAAAGACATGAAATCCCAAACCGCAAAAACATGGTGTTTCATGAAGGCCCGAATGTCTTCCAGCTCCTTCAACTGCTCATACATGGGGTGCGCGCTCAACTGTGTTCTTAATCCCGAAACACGTTCGTTGATTTCATTCACTCCTCTCTCTTCCAAAACGGCTTTTTCCATCTTTATACTCCTTGTGCAATCACCTCCTCAACAGCAGGGATTTTCGATTTCAATAAGTTCTCAATACCACCTTTCAAGGTTTGCATACTGCTCGGGCAACCCGAACAAGCCCCTCGCAATTGTACGTAAACTTTCCCCTCTTTATAAGCAGTGAAATCAATGGCTCCGCCGTCTTGCTCCACTGCTGGACGAACAAATTCATCCAATAAAAAGCGAATTTCATCATCAAACTCAGAAGGAGAAATGTCTTCTTTTTCGATAAAGGCCTTCTGCGCCTCCGTTAGGCCCAAAGCCCCCGCTTCCACCTTTGGCATGTCGGCCTCCAGCCCTTCAGGAACATGATTTACGGCGATTTCGTTTTCCAAAAGCCACTCGCGGATATACTCGCGCAATTGCTGCACAATCATCTCCCAGCCTAGAGAATCATCCTTCGTTACCGCAACATAATTTCCCGAAATAAATACGGCCGTTACAAAAGGAAAGTTGAACAGTTCTTCTGCCAATGGAGCAGCGTCTTTGCACTGTTCTTTAGACGAAAATTCAACTTGGAGTCCGTCAGCAATGAGCCAACGATCTGCAACGAACTTCATAACTGCAGGATTGGGGGTCATCTCTGCATAAACGGCGGTGGGAATGATCTTTCTTGTGCTCATCGAAAAAATTTCTTCAAAGGTAATCAATGGATAACATTTGGAGCCAAGAGATGTTCTTATTGCTACATTTGTTGTCATGAGAACTTGGATTTTTGTTTTAACCCTCTGTTTGCTTTGCTTCGCGAAGATCAATTTCGCTCAAAGCACTTTCCCTGTTAATGGGACCCACGAAAAATCAGTGGTCAGCACGCTCTTTATTAACGGTCAGTTTCATACCAGCCCCACTGAGCTCATTGAAAATGGCCAAATGCTCGTTAGTAAAGGTCAAATCATTGCGATTGGCAGCGAAGTAAAAGCGCCGGCACAATGTGAGATTGTCGATCTCAAAGGTGCGCATGTTTATCCTTCTTTCATTGATTTGGAATCCGACTACGGCATGCCGAAAGTGGAAGGCAGACAATGGTCGCGCGAACCCCATATCGAACGCAGCGAAAAAGGCGCTTTTGGATGGAACGAGGCCATTCGGCCAGAATTTCATGCTGCCCATGTTTTCAAACATCAAAATGAAAAAGCAGAAAGCCTGAAAAAAATGGGTTTCGGTGCGGTGCTTAGTCATCATCACGATGGTATTTCAAGAGGAACATCGGCCTTGATTTGCCTGGGATCAAACGAAAACAGAAACCTGCTTGTGAGCAGAGCGGCCTCGCACTTCTCCTTCAGCAAAGGAAGTAGCAAACAAGATTACCCCAGCTCACTCATGGGAGCCATCGCCCTGCTGCGCCAAACCTTCTATGATTTGGAATGGTACCTTTATGGGAAGAACGCCACTGAGCGCAACCTGAGCCTAGAGGCGCTTGCTGATGGATTAAATCTCCCCTTGATTTTTGAAACGCGAGAGAAACTAGACCTCCTGCGTGCCGATCGTATTGGAGATGAGTTCTCCATGCAATTTGCCTTCGTTGGTAATGGCGACGAATACCAACGCATCAATGAAATTAAAGCAACAGAAGGCATGGTGATTGTTCCCATCAACTTCCCTGCGCCTTACGATGTAAGAGATCCGTACCTCGCTCGAATGATCTCGCTTCAAGAGCTGAAGCATTGGGAACTCGCCCCAAGTAATTTAGCAAGACTCGAAGCAGCTGGAGTTCCGTTTTGCATCACCTCTAAAGACTGTTCTTCGAAAGACTTTTTCAGCAACCTCAGATTGGCGGTTAAAAACGGCTTGAGCGAAGCAGCAGCAATTGATGCCTTAACACTCCAACCTGCAAAATACCTCAAGGTAGATGATCTATTGGGAAGTTTAGATGTAGGAAAAGAAGCCAACTTCAATGTCATGAGCGCTTCTTTATTTGATGATGATAGTGAACTTTTGGAAGTGTGGACCCAAGGAGAGGTGGCGATTTTTGTTGATCGACTTTTGCTTGATGTTCGTGGAGAATACAACCTCAATATTGACGGAAAGATCTACCCACTTTCAGTCAACGGAAAAGTAGGTCAAGTTAGTGGTGAAATTAGCCGAATTCAGGAAGACACGGTGAAAATTAAACTCAACATCGTTCAAGAAGGTCAACAACTCAGCATGAATGCCAAAGGTGATGAACTTGGACTTCCAGGAACATTATTCTTCGGCGGAATTGTGCATGCTGAAAGTCGAATTTGGGACGGTACCTTACAGTATCCTGATGGACAATGGAAAACGTGGATTGCCGTAAAACAGCAAGACCTCGAAAATGATAAAAAAGAAGTCCCAGAAAGCAACGAAGAAGCAGTGGAAATGGGCGAAGTGATTTATCCTTTCGTAGCCTACGGTTCGCCAAAAAGACCAGAAGCCAAAACGATTTTAATTAAGAACGCCACCTTGTGGACCAATGAAGACGAAGGCATTATTGAAGATGCGCAACTTTTGATTCATCAAGGAAAAATCGCCGCTCTCGGAAAGCGCGTAGATCTTGCTGCCGTGTTTGGAAAGAGCATTCCTGAAATCGAAGTGATTGATGCAAAAGGCAAACATGTCACTCCAGGTATTATTGATGAGCATTCCCACATCGCCATTACAAGAGGCGTGAATGAAGGCACACAAGCCAGCAGCGCTGAGGTGAGTATTCAGCACAGTGTGGACTCTGAAGACATCAACATCTATCGCCAGCTCTCTGGAGGGGTCACTTGTTCGCAGCTCCTTCACGGTTCTGCCAATCCTATTGGCGGACAAAGCGCCATCATTAAGTTGAAGTGGGGAGCTAGTCCTGATGAAATGGTACTATGGGACGCCGCACCCTTCATCAAATTTGCTTTGGGTGAAAATGTGAAGCAAAGCAATTGGGGTGATGCCCAAACCGAACGTTTCCCGCAAACCAGAATGGGTGTTGAACAGGTGTTTTACGATGAATTCATCCGCGCTCGTGAATACGAGTTGGCCTGGAAAAATTATAACAACGAGCTGAAATTGCTGAGCAGAAGACAGCTCAAAAAAGAAGGACTTCCCCCAGCTCCTCGAAAAGATCTTGAATTAGATGTTCTGCTTCAAATTCTAAACGGTGAGCGCTTTATCACCTGCCACAGCTACCGTCAAGATGAAATCAACATGTTGATGCACGTTGCAGACAGTTTGGGCTTCACCCTAAACACCTTCACCCACATTCTCGAAGGGTATAAAGTGGCCGACAAAATGAGAGAGCATGGTGCGGGTGGTTCCACCTTTTCCGATTGGTGGGCTTATAAATTTGAAGTGAAAGACGCCATTCCTTACAACGGAGCAATTCTTTGGGAACAAGGGGTAGTGACGGCCTTCAACTCAGATGATGCAGAAATGGCACGCCGACTTAATCAAGAAGCGGCAAAAGCGGTGAAATATGGCGGAGTTCCAGAAGAAGAAGCCTTCAAATTCGTCACCCTAAATCCTGCAAAACTGCTTCATTTGGACCATAGAATGGGTTCGCTTAAAGTGGGGAAAGACGCTGATGTTGTGATCTGGTCTGATCACCCCCTAAGCATCTACGCCAAAGCAGAGAAAACCTTTATCGAAGGGGTATGCTACTGGGATGCTGAAGAAGACATCGCCAAACAGCGTTACATCCAAAGTGAAAAGGCACGCATCATCCAAAAAATGCTCAATAGTCCGGGTGATAATGGCTCGAAAAGAAAACCCAGCAAGCGTGTTCATCAGCACAACCATTGCGATACTATCCTTGAAGAATATTAAGACATGAAGCACTATTCAATCCAACTTCTCATCCTTCTTTTCTGTAGTGGATTTGTTTTCGCTCAAGATCAGGTTAGTCCTGGAGCAAAACACGAAGGTAAAACTTTGCTCCTCGGAGGAACTGCTCACCTCGGAAACGGTGATGTGATTCAAGACGCCGCCATTGGCTATGAAAATGGGGTCATCACCTTTGTTGGTTCCTCGCTCAAAGCAAAAAGCGCCGATTATGATGAGGTGATCGACACCAAAGGCAAGCACATTTACCCGGGTTTTATCACCGCAAACTCCACCCTAGGACTGCAGGAAATTGGCGCTGTGAGGGCTACCCGCGATCAATATGAAATTGGCACTTTTAGACCGAATGTGCGCGCAATTATTGCCTTTAATACGGAGTCCGACATCACGCCAACAGTGCGTTCGAACGGGGTTTTAATTGGGCAAATTACTCCTCGTGGTGGGGTGATTAGTGGCAGTTCGGGCATTGCTCAATTTGACGCTTGGAACTGGGAAGATGCCGCCATGGAAATGACAGACGGTGTGCACATGAATTGGCCTCGAATGCACCACCTGCATACGCAGCAAGGGAAGCCTGTTATTGAATTGCGAAAAACCTACGAGCAGCAGCTGCACGAAATTCAACGCTTCTTTAGAGAAAGTAAAGCTTACTCCAAGGGCAATGGCGCCATAAAAGACCTCAAGTACGAGGCCATGCGCGGTTTGTTCGACGGAGAACTCTGCTTGTATGTGCATGCTAACGATTACAAACAATTGGTTGAAGCCGTTCAACTCAAACGCGATTTCGAGATCCCTCGAATGTGCATCGTTGGTGGCTATGACTCTTGGATGGCGGCAGATTTGCTTCGCGATAACAAGGTAAGCGTGATGCTCTATCGCACACACGAACTGCCTGATTACGATGAAGACGATGTCAACCTTCCCTACAAACTTCCCAAACTTTTGTCGGATGAAGGCGTGCTCTTCTGCCTCCAAAACAGCGGAGATATGGAACAAATGGGAACACGAAACCTCCCCTTCTATGCGGGCACTGCTGTGGCTTACGGACTAACTTACGAGCAAGCGGTGATGAGCATTACCTTGAATGCTGCTAAAATTCTAGGTATCGACGATCGTGTGGGTTCTTTAGAGGTGGGAAAACAGGCCACCATTGTTGTGTCTGATGGAGATGCCCTCGATATGAGAACAAACAACATCGTTTTTGCTTGTATTACCGGAAGGGTGATTGATCTCGATAACCGACACAAATTGCTTTACCGCAAGTACCGCAGTAAATATCAATAAGGACAAAACGAACTTTATTCTACAGAAAACGGGGAGCAGCATCAAGCTAACTCCCCGTTCTTTTTGCGATCTATTCGATCAATCAGAGTTTCACCACAAACTCTTTGGGGTACCTCACGGAGTATTTTAATGTGAAGCTCTTTTCCTTATTTGTTTTGATACTGAAATCCCAAGTAACAATACCGCTTTCTTCACTCACAGAACCACCACTGATGGTATCAATTTCAATTTCAATCTCTTCGTTTGAACTTACTGGAACTTGATCTTCAATGCGAATATTGATGTCTGAACGCTTCTTGTTCAACACAATAATCTCCCACTCTCGAGTGTCTTTGGTTTTGCCCGCAATCATTTGGTCTTTTTGGTCCGACTTGATGCTTTTTCTTTTCACGTGGATATTTTTATCAGGACCAAGCGATACGTTCAAAGTGTCTTCTAGGTAAGTCAAGTCCAAGTGCGACTGACCAACATAGGTATCTTCGAAATATACGTTCATGTTGCCCGAAAGCAAGTTCAAGTCTTCCCAACCCGTTAGGCGCGCTGTGAGGTAGGCCGTTGGGTCGATCTTTGGAACACATTGGTAAAGGTAGTCTGCCTCCAAGTCGTAACGACTCACTTGCACGGCATACTTCGCGCCCGTTGAAGGAATGGAGTACTTCGCATCAATTTTAAATTGAGTCTGGGTTGGCGTGTAGGCCACTTGCACGCTGGCAAAAGTAAAGCGCTCTTGAGCAAGGTCTTCTTCTTTCACTCGGTTTCGGCCATTTCCAGAAAACAAACTTCCACCTGTACTCAAGGTATTGCCCGAATAATATGAATCCTGGGTAACCAGCACTTCAGACAATTGAGCCGGCGCCATTTGGATTTCTTCTATTTGAATGGTTTTGCTTTGTATTTCAATCTGATTATTAGTCAGGTAGACATTCATGGTGTTGCTACTCGCGTTAAAAGTGAGTTGCGTGCAGTTTGGGTGAGAATAATGCAATACCCCGTAGCCTGTAGGAATCGTCATCGAGTATTGCCCGTAAGCATTTGTGCTCACCACCGTGTTGGTTCCGCCCAAATTCACCCGAGCCCCTGCCAAGGCATTTCCATTTTGGTCCATCACCACCCCTGTTACCTGTCGAACATTTGGATTCCAAGCTGCATTTTGAAGTCCTGCATTCAATTGATTA
The DNA here is from genome assembly GCA_029238785.1 of Flavobacteriales bacterium. Classification (GTDB taxonomy): domain Bacteria; phylum Bacteroidota; class Bacteroidia; order Flavobacteriales_D; family Sanyastnellaceae; genus CALKGK01. The sequence goes on from JAQWFN010000064.1 coordinate 34,909, forward strand.
TTGTTGTACACCGGTTGATGCACTGGCTGTGGGTTTTGGTAGGTAGGAACAACGGTTTGACCCAATTGCCAAGGAGTAAGGTTGGGTTTGTTTTTGTTTTGACGAGGTGTTCCGGTTGAAATCACCAATTCAATGTCGTCCCAATCTTCTCCTGAGGTTTGATAAACAAAAGCGTTATAATCCAGCTGCATGGGTTCGTCAATACTCGCTACTCTTGCGTCGTAGCCAGCATACCAACCGGCATTGGCTACCTGGTACTGAAGTTTAAAGGTAGCTACCTCCGCCTTTTTAGCGCTTACTCGAACAATCATACGGAGCTCTTGCTTGGTTTGAATTGGTGGAATCTGGCTGTACTCCAAATCGATATCAGCGATTTGCGCAGTTAGCTTGGCTACCCGATCTTGTATGGCGAGTCGCTGCTCTCGAATATCGATGTACCGCTGGCGAACAAAATCTGCTGCGGCTTTTAATTTATCCAGATCTACCCCTTCTTCTTTTGTGCCGAAGAGCTGGTTTTGTGCCAACATGTTTTCTTCTCTTGCGTAAATATCAAGCCAACCGTTCTCTCTTGAAATCTCTTCACTCAAAAGTGCACGTTGTTTTTGCGTTGCTCTTCTCCATTCCAACCGGCAATGGTGTCGGTATGGTACTCGTGGTTCATCGAAAGGATGGTAAATGCCCCATCTCCCGTTACTTTAAGTTGATTGGGGTCGATGCCGGTGTAGAGTCCTTCAAAAATGAGCGCATGGGTTCCCACAGGAATATTGGCTCTAGCAACTCGAGTAATCTGTGCTCCTTGTTGGAAAACGGTTACTTCTTGAATGCTGCTGCTTAATTTGATTTCATTGTCCTTGGCCAAAGTGGTGAGGCTTATCAAGGAGATCAGTACGAATAGAATGCGTTTCATGGCGTGTCTTTTTAATTAGATGCACACCCGTACACGCTTTCATAAAAAAGGTTCAAAAAAAATTTAAATGATTATCCGCTGGCGCACAAGGCTCATTTAAGCAGCGAGTGGAAAGGCTTTATTATTCGCTTTGTACCCAGCGATGTTGATGGCTTCGCCTGTTTATACGTTCGCGCTGGTGTTTAGGCCTAAGCTAAGGCCGATCAACTCAGGAGAAACACATCAATAACCTAGTTTTTCTCTGACGCGTTCAATTACACCTCGAGCTACCGCACGGGCCTTGTCTGCACCCAACTGAAGGTGAGCTTCCACCTCTTCAGGATGCGCTATAAAATGATCGAATAAAGCGCGTTCCTTTTCAAAACGAACCATAATTCCATTGAAAAGGTCGTTTTTAGCATGTCCCCAACCGTAGCCTCCAGCTGCAAGTTTTGCTTTCAAATCTGCCGTGGCCGCTACATCCCCAAGCAATTTGAACAGCTCATATACCACTGTTCCCTCGGCTTCTTTTGGATCTTCAAGTGCAGAAGCATCAGTAATTACTTTTTTGTTGATGACCTTCTTCAGCTCTTTCTCCGGGAGGAAAATATCGATGGTATTGCCCTTACTCTTGCTCATTTTCTCTCCATCCGTTCCCATTACATACTTGGTTTCTTCGTTCACCATGTCTTGAGGTAAAACAAAGGTTTCGCCCATTTGGTGGTTGAATCGAGCCGCAACATCACGGGTCATTTCTAAGTGTTGCAATTGATCTTTCCCCACAGGAACGAATTCAGCATCATACAACAAAATGTCAGCCGCCATGAGCATCGGGTAAGTAAATAAGCCCGCGTTCACATCACTCAAACGGTCGGCCTTATCTTTAAAAGAATGCGCCAAAGTGAGGCGTTGATAAGGATAGAAACAACTCAAATACCAAGCTAATTCTGCTGTTTCAGGCACGTCGCTCTGACGATAAAACACGGTTTTCTTGGTATCCAATCCACAAGCCAACCAAGCCGCCGCCGTGCGCAAGGTGTTCTCTCTTAGCTGAGCCCCATCCTTGATTTGGGTGAGTGAATGTAAGTCTGCAATAAACAAATACGACTCGTTTTCAGCAGCTTGTGCCAATTCGATAGCGGGCAAAATGGCCCCAAGAATATTTCCTAAGTGAGGTGTTCCCGTGCTTTGAATTCCAGTGAGTATGCGCGACATGCTTCAAGTTTTGAGAATACAAAGATACTATTTCACGCGAAGCATTGCCTGCTCTATGGGGCTAAATCACTCCGCAATGCATTATATTTCAGCCATGAAATCGTTGTTTAGAAAGCAAGCTTCATTCATTGCCTTAGTGATTTGCATTTTTGCACAATTGCACAACGCTTGGCAACACCCCCAAAAAAACCCCATCTCTTGGGATGTTTTTGGCTATTACCTCTACTTACCTGCCTTCTTTTTACACAACGATCTTGCACTTTCCGACACCACCTGGGTTCACGATGCACAAGAAAAATATGGTGCATCAGACACGCTTTACCAACTCAATTGCAAAGACGGTACTTGCGTGATGAAGTACTCTGCAGGCATGGCGGTGCTTTATTCGCCCGCTTTTTTGGTCGGACACCTTATTGCACTGGTTGATGGTTCCCCCTTGGATGGTTTCTCACCTCCTTACCAAAAAGCCCTTTGCTTTTGGTCAATTATTGTGGCCATCATTGGCTTGGTATATTTGCGAAAATCACTGAGGCTTCTGTTTTCAGAGCAAATTACTGCTTTGGTTTTAGTTTTGATTGTACTGGCAAGCAATTACCTCTTTACCGTGATTGTGACCTTGAACATGCCGCACAATTACCTCTTTACCCTATATGCCCTGCTTCTTTATCACACGCTTGTTTTTCATAAAGACGGACTCGCTTGTCATTTTAGGGTTTCGCTCTTGATTGTTGCCTTACTCGCCTTAAGCCGTCCAACTGAAATTATTTCCATCATCATTCCGCTTTTCTGGGGATTCTCTTTCAAAGCAGGTTTCTCGCCAAAGATAAAAGCGCTTGCCCAGAAGAAAAGTGAGTTTTTAAAAGCGGCCATCATCTTCGCCATCATTGGTGGAATTCAACTTGTTTATTGGAAAGTGGCGAGCGGACACTGGATCTTCTACAGCTATAATAATCCTGGAGAGGGCTTGGAGTTTTTTCATCCGCACTTCATCGAACTGCTCTTCAGTTGGCGGAAAGGATGGTTGATTTATACCCCCGTAATGGTATTTGCCATTCTAGGTCTTTTTCTAATGGCGAAAAATCGCTTTTCGGGATCTTGGGCCATTCTTGGGCTTCTTTTACTTCATCTATACATTAGCTCTGCCTGGACCAACTGGTGGTATGCAGAGAGCTTCTCGCAACGGCCTTTGGTTCAAGTTTATCCCATTTGGGCAATTGCGCTAGGTTTTTTCATTCAGGCTTCCTTTATCCCTGAACGCCTCAGCAGTGTAAGGCAAATTCAAGTGAAGCAAGCCTTCTTTTTATTGCTCTTCGCGGGGATCACCGCATTGAACCTTTTCCAACATTGGCAAATGTGCGCCGGCGTGCTTAAGGCAGACCGCATGACCTTCGACTATTACAAGCAGGTGTTTTTGAAAAGCGCCATCCCCAATGGAGCAGAAGCATTTTTGTTGATCGACAGAACACCAATAAATGGTGTTATTCCATGGAATGATCCCGAGACCTATATTTCTCGAAGCTTAAAGAAGTGGGATTTTTCGGGTGAAGTGAATCAGCAACTTCATTTGCATCAACGCTTTGATATCGTAGAGAGCTTTCCCGATGTGGCCAGTTCAGACTTTGGTCCAACTTGGGTGAAAGCCTTATTAACCACACCCAAAGATCCGGCAGAACAAAACTTCCCCAATGTTGTCATGACTTATACCCATGAGGGTGAAGGCTATGCTTATCAAAACACTCCAGCTCAATTTCGTTTTAATGAAGAGCAACAAGTTTGGCAAGCTGAGGTGGATTATTTAGTGCCTGAAATTAGGCGGTATGGCGACGAATTTATTTTCCAACTTTATCGCGAACAGGGAGGAACAGACGGGTATTTGAGTGGGCTTGAAATCTTGGTTTTCGAGCGCTAGTTGTTACTCCCAAATTTCACTAAATCATGCCGTTTGGCCTTCAATTAGTTTTACTTGCACTTAAACCGTTTGTTGGCGCATTAATCATCAACAGATTGGACTTTAAGGTAGGTGAAGATACCGGCACCTTTATGGTTTTTGATGAAGTTGAGATAACGATTTACTGCAGTCTTCAATAAATTCAAGCTACTCTTTTACCCAGGGGAAGACCATCAAGTTTGAGGCATTGCGCAGGTGCAAGAAATACCTTCCTGCAGCTAAGTTTTTACTCGGAATGCTTTGAACACCTTTATGAATGCTTGTTTCCAGGACCTTTTCGCCCAGCATGTTGACCATCATCAAGTCAAATCCTTCTAAACCTTCTAGGATGAAGTAATCTTGACCCGGATTGGGGTAGAGATTGACTCCAAACATTAGAGCTGCATCAATGCTGGTGATGAGGGTTTCAAAACTAAGTTCACAGCCCAAATCATCCGTAATTAGCGCCATGTAGCTGCCTGCCTCAAGATTGTTCAAGGTGAAGCTGTCTTCTCCTGTTGCCCAAAGAATTTCATAAGGAGGAAAACCACCACTTGGTTCAAGTAGAATACTCCCTCCTTGCTCATCGCTTTGTCCTAGTATTTCAGAACTCACACTTAAGACATCGAAAGGGTCCAGTTCAAGCTCAAACACAGCTTCACAAGCCGCTTCATCAGTCACCGAAAAGGAGTATTCACCGGGGATAACTTCATCCGCATCCAAACCGTTCCAATCCACTTCTAAACTTCCAGTTCCACCACTTTGCACGCCCAAAAACAGGGGTTCATAATTGCCATTGCAGTTGGGAACATACACCGGCAAGCTCGCCTCGATCTCAGGTGGGAAAAACAGGTTGAATTCAAAGCTTTGTTCGCAGTTCAAGGAGTCAATAACATCAACCATCAACAGTCCTTCACCAAGGTTGCTGATTGTATTCCCTGCTATCTCCTCGCCTTCAAAGAAAAGCCACTGACCTTCGATCAAGTCAAAAGTAATGCTCCCGTTATTGAGCTCGAAACAAGTGGGTTGGTTGAGTTCTGAACTTGGTGGCGTTGGTTCAAAAAAGTTGACTGCAATGGTGGGCGTTGTAGCTTCAATTCCCAGGGGGGAAATGGTATTGACGAAATACTCTCCCGCCGTTGTAATTGTAATTTCGTTGTTTTCATTACCATTACTCCAAGAAACGAACTCATCAAGAGGATAGCTCAAATTGAGGCTTTCTCCAAGACATAGATTGTAGATTTGCTGACCTGGAATTGGGTTTGGAACATAGTTTTCCCCTTCCACAATCAACAAGGTTTCATTTGCTTCAAGATCAAACAAACGATCAACAACACCAGAAGGCCAACGCACAATAACACTGTCTACTTGAGCAGAAGTTCCTAGCCCAAAAAGGTTGGTATAACTGTTCTGTGCCAAATAATTGTCTCCACAAAAAGTATAGCGTCGCTGCAAGGTTCCATTCGTCCATAAGTCAATCCACGAGCCAATACCAAAACTATTGCTGATTGTTCCCGCGAGGTCAATCTTCAAATAATTGTTATCTCCTCCAGCGTTTTCATAGTACTTGAAGGTGTTTCCTATGTTTGACGTAAGCGCGAAGTCAACGTACCCGTCGTCATTGTGATCTCCAAGGGCGATGCAATGCGAATCAATGTTGATATAATTTTCGAGCGCAGTGTTATCTATCTCAAAATAGTATCCACCCTCTTCACCTTGATTGATGAAAAGATAATCTTGCTCTTCGGGCTCAACTGGCCTATATTCAGTAATGTACAAATCTAAATCGCCATCGTTTTCTACATCAATCCAAGCCGCACCCCAGGTCCATTTATTGAGAGCAACTCCAAACTCTTCAGCTACATTTATAAAGGTCATGTCTTCTTGGCCCAAATAAAGAAAATTCGGAACATCTTCATTTAAGCCCGACAATGAATTGGTGAGATACAAATCGAGAATGCCATCTTGGTTAAAATCACCCCAGGAAATCGTCATTGGATCAAAATTGAGCTCTATTCCTACATCATCTGTAATGTCTTCAAAAGTACCATCAGTGTTGTTGAGGTAAAATCGATTTCCAGTTGAACGGTCGTTGATTAAGAAAAGATCTGGATACAAGTCATGGTTCAAATCAATCCATGAAGCTTGAAATGAGAGGTCGTTTTCAGTAACTAAACCTGCCTCAGCTGAAACTTCTGTGAACTGAAAACCACCGTCATTTCTGTAAAACAAATTAGACCGTTGGGGCGATTGTAATCCATCATAAACGGGTAAAAAAACATCTAAATCCCCATCGAGGTCGTAATCTGCCCATGTTGCTCCAGTATATTCTCGCAAATCGTTTTCAATACCCGAATTAAGCAATCGATCTATCAGCTCCCCATCGTCGTTTCGTTCAAGCATGTCCAAATCACCTTCCGCACTCGTGGCGAAAAAATCCAAGTCGCCATCATTATCAATGTCCACCCACATGACCGATTTTGGGAAAATATTTACCGACGAAAGAAAATCTTGTTCAATAAAGCCGGTACCATCAGAAAGACGAACACTAGGAGGTAAATTAGAACGGGTAAACGAGAGGTCGTCCAAACCATCTTGATTAATATCAACCATAGAGGCACCTCCTCCACCAATGTAAAAAGGCGTGTCGATGATAAACTCTAAGCCAAAATCATCGGTTCTATCAATGAATTGCTGGGCATTCGTCTCAAAAAGAAATAATCCAAAAAACAGAAAAAGACATTGCTGTCTCAAATTGCATGAGAACATAAGCACATAAGTTAGGAATAACAAAAATAGCTCATCTTGCTCTAAAATGCTAAATGATTCATTTTCATCACGCTCCGCATTAATTTCTTGTTCTAATTACTCACAGTTTTTATCCACTGTTTGTTGATGTGCACTTGTTCCCCAGCGAGTTCAAGAAAGTAGATTCCTTGCGCCCAGCGGTTTGTTTCAATAAATACCGCTTTATCTAGAATGATTGTTTCAAAAATCATTCTTCCTTGCGCATCCCTCACACGCAGGCGTGCATGAGCAGCATTGTTGATCACAAAACCATTTGTTCCCGGATTGGGATAAAGGTGAATGGCCTCATCGCCTCGCTCGCTTATTTGAGTAATGAGAAATTCCGCACTGCTTTCACAACCATTGGCGTCGGTAACCACTACACTGTAAACACCTTCTTCTAAATCACCTGCACTTGTATCCCCTTCTGTATTGGTCCATTCAAAATCATAAGGCTCAAAACCCCCTTGAACATCTAAAACAATGCTTCCTAATCCATCATCGTTCACTCCAGAAATTGTTCCTGAAACACTCAGCACATCATAAGCTTCAAGCTCAAGACCAAAGGTTGAGGCACAAGCCAAATCATCGATGATGTAATAGTTGTAGGCGCCCGGAGCAACATTATCGGGGTTAAACTCTCCCCAATTCACCGTAAGCTCTCCCGTTCCACCGTTGTGTAGCCCTTCGAACAACAATTCATAGCCCCCTTCGCAATTGGGAATGAATATAGGACCAGTGCTCGTAATTTCTGTGGCTTCTGTGAGTTCAAGGGCCACTGCTTGTAAACAGCCAATACTGTCTACTACTTCATAAACCACTTCACCAGCTGCAAGGTTGCTGATGAGTTCTCCTTCAATCATTTCGTTTTGATATATCAAGCTTTGCCCCTCGAGCAAATTCACTTGAACACTGCCATCAGCACCTCCAAAACATGAGATGTTCTCCACACTGAATTCTGGGACTTCTACCTCATGGAAAGCGACAGAAATAGAATTGCTCGGCAGTTCTTCATTCACGGCATTGGTGAAATTAGCCCAATAAGTGCCTGTTTCAGTGATGCTTATTTGACTTTCAAGCGTGCCATCACTCCAAGAAACAAAATTTGGGTGATCAAAACTCAAGTTAAGACTATCACCAACACAAAGATTATAGAAAGCTTCTCCTTCTAGAAATGGTATTTCAAAGGTCTCCCCCTCACTTAGAGTTAAGGTCTGGTTGATGTCTATATCATACCATCTATCAACAACTCCCGAAGGCCATTCTACAATCAAGCTGTCAACAATCTCAGCACTACCAAGCCCGAAAATTTTTGTGTAGCTGTTCTGCCCAAGATAGTTTTCTCCACAGAAAGTGTATTGCGTTTGAGCCTGTCCTTCCGCATAAGCGCTGATCCAAGAACCTACCCCCATGGTGTTGCTCAGTATGCCGCTCAAGTTCACTTTGAGAAAGTTATTATCCCCGCCTTGATTGACGAAATAGCGAAAGGGATCGCCTTGGTTTGTGGTAACACAAAAGTCAACGTATCCATCATTGTTTGGATCGCCAGAAGAAATTCCGTGACTATCAACAGGCAGGAAGCCTTCCAATAAAGCGTTGTTCTCAATAAACTGAAATCCAGATTCAGCTCCTTGATTCACGAAAAGGTGGTCGTCTAAATTGGGGTTTAAGGGCTGTGCCTCTGCAACGTACAAATCAAGGTCGCCGTCGTTATCGATGTCCATCCAGTTCGCTCCCCAGGTGAAAGTATTGAGCAATTTCAGGCCGTATGCTTCGGATGCTTCTGTAAAGGTATTATCAGGCCCCCCAACAAAAAGCAAGGTTCCTAAGCTCGCGTTGAAGGTGACATTTGAGTTGGTAATGTAGATATCTAAATAAGCGTCTTGATTAAAATCTGCGCAAGAGATGGTCATGGCATCCATTACCACATCCATCCCCGAACTCTCTGAAATATCCGTAAACGTGCCGTCAGTATTGTTCAAATAGAACTTGTTGGGCATGTTTTTATCGTTAATCACAAAAAGATCAGGATACAAATCATGGTTAATGTCTAGCCATAGCGACTGAAATGAAAGGGCGTACTCCGCTTCCAAGCCGGCAACTGTAGTGACCTCTTCAAACTGAAAATTACCGTTGTTTCGGTAAAGGTGGTTGTTGTCTTCTTGGTTGCTGAAGTTCATCGAACCGTCATAAGCACAGAGATAAAGATCGAGGTCGCCATCAAGATCATAATCTCCCCAAGAAGCTCCATAGCTGTGGTGATTGCCGTTGATGATGCCGGAGTTGTTTATTCGGTTAATGAAGGTAAACGGACCAGTGCGTTCATAAAGATCAATGGCCTCTGTTCTTCTGGTGACAAAGCAATCCAAATCGCCGTCATTATCTATGTCTACCCATTGTATCGCTTTGGGGCTCGATGAGGCACTAACAAAAGAAGCGATGCCGCTAAAGCCTGTGGCTGTGCTCGTGAAAAAAGAAGGTAACTGCTGATGGCGGAGGTACGTTAAATCATCTGTTCCATCCATGTTAAAATCAACCATGCTGCATCCAGCTCCAAAAAGATTGAAGCTTTGCGGCGTATGCGCAACACCTAAATTGATCGACTGTTCCAAAAACTGTTGACCAAGTATTGCTGAGGGCATAAGCAGATACAGCAAGGCAGCCAAAGCCCATAGGCGACTTCGAGATAGCATGATTAATCTAATTAAGGTGATATGAAGATAAGGCGAAATTCAATACACACAGGCTTCTGCCGTGAACTATTCCTGAATGGCAGCCTGAAGCAATAAGGTCATGCTATCGCATTCCGCCCCATATTTTAAATGATGTGGATCGCGAAAAGCGCTTTGAGGAAAAGCCGCATGAAAATCCAAAATGGGCACGGATTGGCCCTTAATTTGGAAGGTGTTTGTCACCAATTGATAATGTTCTTCTGGATCAAAACATTCACTCTCACTGAAAAAATAATGCGCGGTAACAGGAAAGCGCACCATGCTTAATTTACAATTGTGTTTCTCGCACAGCTGGGTGATTTTGTCCATGTAAAATCTACCATAATCGCTTATTTGCGCTTGTAAACAACTGTCTGTAAGGCTTCTTGTTTCATCGCCACTCAATGACTTGATTTTCGCAAAAGCACGTTCTTTTGCCCGTTCTTTGCTCTGCTCAGTGGCGAAATAATAGTCCATCACGTCCTTTTCTCCGTCTTTATATGGAAACAAGGTGTTGAGTAAGCGATGCATACTGAAATCGAGCGGCTTCTCAGTAAATTTTGAGAGCTCACTCTCGTTCACAAAGCGGTTCCAATAGAACTGATAGCGGGTGTGCTCCAGGTTCTCTGCTCTTAAAGTCATGAGATCACAAGGAACAATCACCTGCTCAACCTTGCGTTCTTTTACGTCCAACAAGTGCTGCAGCTTGTAATAAGTCTGATGCAAGCATTCTCCCGAAGTGGACATGTTGTAACACCCCTCCCACAGCTCCGGATTGATGCTCATGGCGTGAGAATTCCCTATAACTAAGACATCCATTTCAGCAGGCAAAGTCTGGAAATAGCGGTCGCTTTTAAGCAAACTGCTTTCACTCATTACCCGAGCATACCAAATGGTTAAGCCTGCATGAATGCTAAGAAAGATAAAGCCCAGTATGAGTAGTTTCTTGCCCATATCTAGAACTGGAAATAGATGAAAGGTGCGGCATTATCGGCAGCAAAAATAACGATACTAAAAAACACGAAAGCATAATACACTGCTCTCAAAGTAAAGGCAGGCCTTGGCCAATTCCAATTGGTCCAAGCGTCTTTCAAGAAAAGTACAGCAATAAAGACCATCGCCAAGATAACATGAAGCTTGCTGATACCGGTTTTAAGCAGGTCGTCGATGAAGACTTGGAGTCCGCCAAAATCAGCAAAAGAAGCGATGATGTCAAAGGCATCATTTACGGTATTTGCTCTAAAGAAGATCCAAGCAAAACAAGCCACTAAAAACGTAAACGGTGTTGTTATCCAAGGAGAAATATTTCGTTTTGGAAGCACCTTTTCAGCCACAATAAATCCTCCATGAATGGCACCCCAAATCACAAAGGTCCAATTGGCTCCGTGCCACAGCCCACTCACCAAAAAGGTAATAAAGAGGTTGTAGTACCACCTCCATTTCACACCTCTATTCCCACCTAAAGGAATGTAAACATAATCCCTGAACCACTGGGAAAGGGTGATGTGCCAACGGTGCCAAAAATTGCTGATGTTGTGTGCAAAATATGGGGTGTTGAAGTTTTGTCTGAGCTGAACATTAAAGCATTTAGCTATGGCCAAAGCCATATCAACATAACCCGAAAAATCACAATAAATCTGCACGGCAAAAAGAACGCTTGCAAAGGCCAAAATTCCTCCGTGATAGGCATTAGGTTCATTGAATACGGGATCAACAATAAGGGCCAAACGATCTGCAATCACCACCTTTTTAAACAAGCCCCACAAAAAGAGTTTCCCTGCCGGTATGAGGTAGGCGGTTTTAAATTGAAGCTCATTGCGCAGTTGGTGCATGAGGTCTTTGGCACGTTCTATTGGACCAGCTACCAGTTGCGGGAAGAAGCTCACGAAGAGGGCAAAGCGACCAAAATGCTTCTCCACTTTGGCCCTACCATGATACACGTCGATGCTGTAAGACATGGTTTGGAAGGTGTAAAATGAAATGCCTACCGGGAGGAGCAAGTGAGTGAGGGCCAAGTTGCTTGAAGAAAGGCTGTTGACACTCGAAATGAAAAAGTCGAGGTACTTGAAGACGATGAGCAAAGCGAGGTTAGAAAACATGCTGACTCCCAAAAAGAGCCGTTTTCTTTTCTGGTCTGAGCTGGCCTCCATGCCTCTTGCGCAGAGGTAATCTACGATGGTGGAGCCCAGGATGAGCAAGATATACTCCCATTTCCACGACATGTAAAAGGTATAACTGGCAATGAGGAGCACGAGCCACTTCCATCTGCCGGCAAAGGCAAAAACAAAGAGCACCAATGGAAAGAAAAGTAAAAACTCAAATGAATTGAAGAGCATTCCTAGCTTTGGCTTGAAGGTGATTGGGCTCAAAGATAAGCGCTTGTATTGGATGAAAAAAGCGGACATAAAAAAGCCCCGATTAAATCGAGGCTTCTTGCAATGTGCTTATTTCTTAATCGATGCTGAGCGTTTGCTCTTCATCATCGTTTTCTTCGTCGTCATCGTCATTAACGTTGTCAATGTCTTCAATGTTTACACCGCCATCATCTGGCCTCCCGAAATCATCACCTCTTCCATGCAAGGCATTGATGTCAAGGCTTTCTTCGCCGTCGATGTGCTTCCCTTTCTCAAGAGAAACACCGTCTTGATCCATTGGTTCGATAGGATCTAACTTAGAGCAAGATTCCATCACCAAAAGCATCAAAGCTGCAGCGAAAAGGAGCGATATGTGTTTAAACTTCAACATGGTCTTAAAGACAATTACATCAAAATTAGGCATTTAGTTTCAAAAAGTCAAGTGTTTTTGATTAAACTCCTTCAAAATCTAAGGGTAAAATAATCGTTACTTCAGTGCCTTTCACCGCTCCGGCCTCATCCCTAAGCTCAAGAGGACCAATTAATTCCACGTTTTTATTGGTCATCTTTTTTATCAGTTCTATGCGTCCGCTGGTGATGGCCATTCCTTTTGAAATGTGGTCTTGATCTTCTGATTTGTTATTTAAACTGGTCTCAATTCCAATACCGTCATCGCTAATTCTCAGGGCTACCCTTTGGTCTTCGCGACGAATATCTACGATAATTCTACCTGGGGCTTCTTTGGGCAAAATGCCATGCCAAATGCTGTTTTCGAGAAAGGGCTGAAGCAGCATTGCGGGCACCATAATGACGGAAGGATCAAGTTCTTCGTCGATGTCGATTTCATAGTCAAACTTCTCTTTGAACCTCATTTTCTCCAAGCCGAGGTACAGTTCTAATCGTTCTATTTCTTCTTGAAGTGTGGTGAGGTTGTTTTGAGAACTATCTAGATTTTTTCTGATGAGCTTCGCGAAGCTGCTCAAGTAGCGGTTGGCACTCAAACGGTCTTGCCTGTTGATGTAATATTGTATGGAGTTCAGCGCATTGAAGATGAAGTGCCTGTTCATGCTCGAATTGAGGGTTTGCTGCTCCAAGGCGAGCATCTTAGAACGGTATTCAAACTTCTCCTTTTCTAATTTATTGAGTAAGGATTTTCTTCGCGAAGCTGAAATAAGATAAGCCACACCTCCAACGAAAATAAGCTCAAGAAGGATGAACCACCAACTGAGCCAAAAAGGAGGAAGAATGGTAAATGCAAAGCGCTTAACTTCACTCGACCTTCCAAAACGATCGATGGCCTTCAATTCAAATACATAGTCTTCAAAATCAAGGTTGCTGTAGGTCACGAAGTCCATTTCTGTGCTTCTTTCCCATTCTTCATCCAAGCCAAGCAAGCGGTATTGATAGGTGAGCTTGTCTGGATCAGACAAAGACAAGCCATCAAAATAAAAACTCAAATGATTGTCTTGATGCGGAAACACCACCTCTTCTGGCCAGGCGCCATAGCTTTGAATTTCTTTCTTGTATTTCTTCCAATCGGGGTCTTCCAAATTCACGCGTACTTCGCTGATTTGAACCAAGGGTTGGCTGAGCGCCCGTTCTGAAGCAAGGGCCTTTAAATCGAGGCGAACGAGTGCTTCACTTGTGCCGAAGTACAATTCATCTTCATTTAAAAAAGCGGAGTTTTGATTGGTTTCGAGCACGCTCAAACCGTCGTGTTTGCCAAAGCTTCTCCACTGCTCATCGCCTTGAAGCAGGGCCTCAATGTTCGACGCAAAAAGGAGTCCGTTATTGGTTCCTAACCACACGCCTTGAGCTTCATCAAATTGAATGAAATTGATGTGGTTGCTCCCAAATCCTCCGGGTATTTGCAAAACGCTGATGGACCCGTTTTCGATGATGCTCAATCCGCTCTCAGTACCAATCCAAGCCCTTCCTTTTTCATCCAAAGCCAAGCAATAAACGCTGTTGTCTGGCAAGCCTTCTTCTTCTCCAAAGTGTTGTAATTCCTCACCGTCCCACACATATACACCGCGATTACTGGCGGTCCAAAGCACCCCGTTCTGATCAAAAGCAATGCTCCTCACTTTCACTTCTGGAATGGCTTCAAATACTTGGATCTCTTCGTTTTCATCCAAAAAACACAAACCTCTAGCGGTACCGATGTACAATTTGCCTTCGCGCTCTTCAAGCGAAAGCACTTGGTTGTGGGGCAAACCATTGGCTGCGGTCCAATAACGGGCTTGATCTGGATTGGTGAAGAGTCCGCCAGAAGAACCGAAAAACACGGAACCGTCTGCTCTCAGAATGCTGCACCAGATACGGGTGTTTCTCAAGGTGCCTGTTCGTGCATCATTCCAATAATTCAACCAACGCCCTTCAGCGCTTTTCATGCTTAAGCCGTTGTCGTAAGTAGAAAACCAGGTGTTGTTGTTTTGGTCTTTGAGGACGTCCATAACGATGTTGCCCGAAATGCCGTCTTCAGCGGTAAAGGTGCTGAAGGCCCTTCCGGTGAATTTCTGAATGCCGGCCCCGTTGGTGCCAATCCAGATGTTGCCTTCGCGGTCTTGAATTACGGCCCGCACATCATTGGTGGCCAAGCCTTCACGGTCGGTATACACCTCTAACAAACCATCGGTATTGACATGAAAGAGTCCGTCTCTGCTCTTGATCCAAGCTCCATCATCGGCCACAAAAACACCTGTAAAATTCAAGCCTTCGCCCAGCAAGGGATTGTCTAAACGTTCCAAAATTAAAGGTACTTTGCCCCGCGCTAAAATGGATTTTTGATCTACCAGCATTAAGCCTTTGCCGATGCTTGTCAAAAGCAGGTTTCCTTCTTGATCGAATTCGGCATCCATCAAACTTCCGCCGAGTTCGCTGCTGGATATGAGCTCACGGAAATCTTCATTTTCCCAGAGGTAAACGCCCGATTTGGCGCAAATCAAAAAGCCTTCACCCAATTTCAAAATGCGCTTGATGTGCAACCTTTCCTGATTCCACTCGTCAAAAATAATCGAGTAAGTTGCTCGCTCATAGGCCAACAAACCGTGCTCTGTTCCCACAAGCAGCCTGCCCTGATCTTCAAGGATGTGATTCACTTGTACCGATTCAAAGGGCTTGGGGAAGGGCGCTCGTTGAAATTTTTGTCCGTTATAAATGGTGAGTCCGCCAATACTTCCAAACACCAAATCGCGGTTACTCTTTTGCACAATAAAGTTCACCTGGTTGTTGAGCAGGCCGTCTTGTTTGGAGAAGTTTTTGAATTGCTGACCGTCGAAGCGACTCACCCCACCAAGGGTTCCGATCCATAGGTAGCCCATGTGATCTTGCTCGATGTTGCGCACTTGACTTTGTGCAAGGCCTTCCGTTGTTGACCACGATAAGAAGCCAAAATGCTGAGCTTCGGCAACAAGCGCGGCGCACAAAAAGAGGAGAAGAAGACTGATTTTATGACTCACAATTCGGCAATTCGTTCGAGAAAAATAGGCAATTTCCTGCGAGAGATTGGAATTTCTGTGTTGTCGCTCATCACGGCGATGTTTCCATCGGTTCTTTTAAATTCTGTGAGGTGATGGGCAAAGTTGATGATGTGCGAACGGTGAGTTCTAAAGAAAACACGCTCGCTCAATTTGTCTTCAAAGAGCTTGATGTTCTTACTGGAGACGATCTTTTTGTTGTTGATTAAAAACACCGTGGTGTAGTTATCATAAGCCTCCAAATGAATGATATCTTCGCTTTTCACAATGGCCAATCCGTCGCTCGTTGGAATGGCTGTTTTTTCTGAGGTGATGGACGAGAGGAGCTTGTCGA
The DNA here is from genome assembly GCA_029238785.1 of Flavobacteriales bacterium. GTDB lineage: Bacteria > Bacteroidota > Bacteroidia > Flavobacteriales_D > Sanyastnellaceae > CALKGK01. The sequence goes on from JAQWFN010000064.1 coordinate 50,602, forward strand.
TTCTTGCATCGGTAGATTTCGCTCCTTGTTTTAGGGTGATGAACTCCTTCGCTTTGGCCACCGCACCTTGGAGGTCGTCGATGTTGATGGGCTTTTCGAGGTAATCTACTGCTTGAACTTTTAGGGCCTTCATGGCGTGTTCGCCGTGGGCGGTGGTGAAAATCACGGCGAATTTGCGTTGCTTGTAATCTTCAAGAAAGGCAAAACCGTTTTCGCCCGGCATCATGATGTCGAGAAAGACCAAATCCGGACTGTATTCTTCAACAAGTGTTCGGGCCTCTTTTGCGTTGGCGGCGAGGGCGAGAACTTCTACTTCCGGACAAAATTCTTCCACCAGCATTTGAAGGTTTTCTCGGGCTAGGGCTTCATCATCGATAATTAAGGCGCGCATTCTTTCGGGCATACAAGTGTTCAGATTGATGTGCCTTGAAAGTAGGACTTTGCCCGTCAAATTTCAATCGGAATTGGTGACCGGTAGCTTTGATTGAGGGAACGGTGGTTCTTCTTGATTTTGGTACTAGGCTTCTTTTACCCTTTTTAAAAAGTGTTGAAGTCGGGCACGCGCAATAGGAACATGATCGCCATTACTCATCTCCGCGCTTGCCCCATCTTGATTGTCGTAGGCTACCAGGTGGTTTAATTGGATGATGTGCGACTTGTGTATCCGACAAAAATCCTGGCTCCCGAGGAGTTCTTCAAAGGTCTTGAGGGTTTTGGTGTCGATGTAACTCGATCCGTCTTCAAAATGAATGAGTGTGCAGTTCCCTGCAGCTTCGAGTCGGACAATTTCCTTGGTTTTGGCAATTCGAAAGCCTTTTGAATGGAAGAGCGTTAAGCGTTCAGGCGTGCGTGTTTGGTTTTCACTGGCCGCATTGGGCACCCGTTTTACGCCTTCAAAATAGGTGTCAAAAGCCGACTTATCTTGATGGAAAAACTGGGCATATTCAAGGAGTTTTTTTGTGGCCGAAAGCAGGTCGTCAATGTCAATGGGCTTCAGGATGTAGTGCACCGCATTGGTTTGAAATGCCCTGATGGCGTAGTCTTTAAAAGCCGTTACGAAAACGACCTGAAACTTGGGGTTTTCAATGGCTTCGATCAAATCAAAACCTTCTGCTCCAGAGGGCATTCTGATGTCTAGGAAGAGCACATCGGGATTTAAGGCCTCAATTTGTTCCTGTGCTTGTTTTGGTCCATCAGCCAAACCCACCACTTCCAATTCGGGACAAAACTCCTCAATCAGCATGCGGAGGTTTTCCCGAGCGTGGAATTCATCATCAACAATTAAAGCGCGCAGGGCTTGACTCATACTCAAATGTAGCACAGAATTTCGAGTGCGCTGTAACCTCTTGGGAAAAGTTGCCGTAAATGCTGACAGCCAAATCTTACAAAAACGAAATACTTATGCGACTATTCAACTTTTTTAATCGTCCGAAACTTTATCTCACACCAGATCAACAGTTCTTGGAGGTGAGTTACCAGCCGCAGTCTGAAAAGCCTTTGTACGACATTTGTGACGAGTCTGGCCGCATCATCAAAACAGGAAAAATCACCCGAGACAACATGCGTGTGGCGGTAGCTGATTTATTCAGTTCTGGCTACATCTTTTTGATTCTCGATGGCGACGAGATCAGGCAGCAGCGTTTTAAAATTTCGAGATAAGTTGGCCGCAGAAGATTTACTCCTCCCCTGCTGTGCTTTCTAAAAACAGTTCATCGAGCTGTGTTTGGTCAATTGGTGCTGGTGCATCAATCATCACATCTCTACCACTGTTGTTTTTCGGGAAGGCGATGTAATCTCTGATGGAGTCGCTTCCACCAAACAAACTGCACAAACGATCGAAACCAAGCGCGATACCGCCGTGAGGAGGTGCTCCGTATTCGAAAGCGTTCATCAAGAAACCAAATTGAGCTTGTGCTTCTTCCTTGGTAAACCCAAGCAAATCAAACATGCGTTGCTGTATTCCACGATCGTGAATACGAATAGAACCACCACCAATTTCAGTTCCGTTAATCACCATGTCGTAGGCGTTGGCCTTTACTTCACCCGGGTGTGTTTCTAATTGACCCAATTGCTCTGGTTTAGGCGAGGTGAAGGGGTGGTGCATGGCATGGTAGCGCTCACTTTCTTCGTCCCATTCAAGCAAGGGGAAATCCAAGACCCATAGTGGAGCAAATACTTTTGGATCGCGCAATCCGAGCTGGTCGCCCATGTGCAAACGCAATTCGTTCATTTGCTTGCGCACTTTGGCTGTTTCACCCGAAAGTATCAAAATCAAATCGCCTTTTTCCGCGCCGGCATGTGCAGCCCAAGCGGCAAGGTCTTCTGGGGTGTAAAATTTATCAACGCTCGACTTGAAACTGCCGTCTTCATTGCACTTGCAATAAACCATTCCTTTGGCGCCTACTTGTGGACGCTTCACGAAATCGGTGAGGGCATCGAGTTGTTTTCTGGTGTATTCTGCAGCGCCTTTAGCCACGATACCTACTACTAGTTCAGCATCATCAAAAACTTGAAAGCCTTTATTTTGAGTGAGGGCATTCATGTTGACGAACTCCATTCCGAAGCGGATATCTGGCTTGTCTGAACCGTATTTCTCCATGGCATCGTCGTAATACATGCGCGGGAAATCCTGAATTTCGTGGTTCAACACTACTTTGAACAAGTGGCGCACCATACCTTCGAAGGTGTTGAGGATGTCTTCCTGCTCCACGAAGGCCATTTCGCAATCGATTTGCGTGAATTCTGGCTGACGATCGGCACGCAAGTCCTCATCTCTGAAGCACTTCACAATTTGGTAGTAACGGTCGAAACCAGAAACCATCAACAACTGCTTGAAGGTTTGAGGCGATTGGGGAAGGGCGTAAAACTGACCCGGGTTCATTCTACTTGGCACCACAAAATCGCGCGCGCCTTCTGGTGTTGATTTGATCAAGTAAGGCGTTTCTACTTCGATGAAGGAGATGCTATCGAGGTACTTGCGGGTTTCGATGCTCAGGCGGTGACGCAGCATGAGGTTATTCATCACCGGCTTGCGTCGCAAATCCAAATAGCGGTATTGCATGCGCAGGTCGTCGCCCCCATCGGTTTTGTCTTCAATGGTAAAAGGTGGGGTTTTACTTCCGTTGAGCACTTCGAGTTGGCTCACCAAGATCTCGATATCGCCCGTTGACATGTTGTCGTTTTTACTTGAGCGTTCGATCACTTCCCCTTGGATTTTAATCACAAACTCTCGTCCCAGCTTTCGCGCT
>JAQWFN010000007.1 GCA_029238785.1 Flavobacteriales bacterium
TTCATTTTTGATTTCCTTTCAATTGATAACGGGAAAAGTATCTAAATAATTACCCCGCCGAGTGGGCGGGGTAAAAAGGTTTTGAATAGTAAGACGTTAATAGCACAAATTATGCCTGTTCTCAGGTAGTGAGGAGGAAGATTCCTGCACCGGCTAAATAGCCAACCAGAGCGAGCCACGCAATTTTTTTGAGGTACCAAAAGAAAGAGATGCGCTCCATTCCCATGGCAACAACTCCAGCAGCAGAACCAATAATGAGCATACTACCTCCGGTACCTGCGGCATATGCAATAAAGTGCCAGATATGATCATCTGTTTGGAATTCGCTGATGTTAAACATCCCCATGCTCGCAGCAACGAGGGGAACATTATCAATCACAGCAGAACCCGCACCCAGCAACAACACAAAAACATAATTATCCATTACTGCTTGAACATCCTGGCCGAAGGTGAAAATCATACCTAAGGACTCGAGTGCAGCCACAGTCATCAAAATACCCAAGAAGAAAAGAATCGAAGGCATCTCAATTTTTTCCAATGCTTTGAACGTTGGACTGTGGTGAACTCCTTGCAAACCGTCTTTCGAATTTGCTTCGCCAATATCTGTCATGGAAAACTGACGAGCCGAAATAATCTCAGCCACCATTGCTACAACACCCAAAGAAAGCATCATCCCAACATATGGGGGAAGGTGTGTAATGGTTTTAAAAATAGGCACAAACACAATCATTCCCAGCCCCAAATAGAGCATCAATGGTCCTTTTACATTAGTATCTTCCTCAGGTGCTGGAGGTGCAAACTCACCTTTAAAAGCGGGCATAAAAGAGGCAATGGTTACAGGTAAAATCATGCAAATCGCAGAAGGAGCAATGAGGTACTCCATGAGTTTAACGGTGGTTACTTTTTCTCCCATCCAAAGCATGGTGGTGGTTACATCACCAATTGGAGACCAAGCCCCACCGGCGTTTGCAGCAACAATAATCAAACCAGCAAACCAAATACGATCTTCGCGTTCTGGAACCAATTTTCTTAAAATGGTGATTAAAACGATGGTTGCTGTGAGGTTGTCGATAATTGCTGAAAGGAAGAAGGCAAGAATGGCCATGATCCAAAGCAATACGCGCTTCTTTTTTGTTCTGATAAAGCCTTTGATGGTGGAGAAACCGTCGAAATGATCAATCACCTCAACGATGGTCATCGCACCAATCAAGAAGATCAAGATTTCGCAAGTTTTTCCAAAGTGATGCAAGAGGGTTTCTTCCATGGTATGAAGTCGCTCATCATGACCCATTTCCAAGAAGTTCTCTGTCCCCATTGTACCGTCCATCATGTGATGAAGGTTGCTGTTAAACCAAGTCGTAAAACCGTCTAATCCGAAAGCCACACCAGCCCAAGCCAAAGCCATCATTAAAAGGGCAGAAACCAGCTTATCAATTTTAATCGTATGCTCTAATGTGATAGCGAGATAGCCTATCGCGAATACTGCAACTATAAATATTTCCATGATCTTGGCTTAAATGAGTTTTTTCAGTGCGATTTCAAATGCCGCTTTTGCAATTCCCGTTTTCTCTGGATGAACCAACTTCACGTCTGCAATTGCCTTTCTTATTGTTCTTGAGGTATCATCGAAAATGCCTTCATCACTTAAATCAACATCCCCACTGCTCATCAGGTAAGCAAAAACTCTTGCCATACCGCAATTCGCAATAAAGTCTGGAATGATTGAGATGTGGTTATCAGCATAATCAGCGATAGGTCCAAAGAAAATAGCTTCATCGGCGAAAGGCACATTCGCACCGCAGGCAATCACTTCAATTCCTGTAGAAATGAGTTGATCAATTTGATCTTGAGTAATCAAACGAGAAGCGGCACAAGGGATAAACACCTCTGCGTCTAAACTCCAGATTTTACTATTCACTTCATCAAAAGACATCAAGCCTTCATCTTTCAAAGCGTTTCCGTCTTTTTGAATGAATAACTGACGAACTTCTTCATGGGATAGGCCTTCAGGACGAACAATACCGCCAACCCTGTCGATAATACCAACCACCTTCGCTCCCATTTGAGACAAGTAATAAGCACCAGCGGCACCTACATTCCCCCAACCTTGAACAACCACTCTTTTACCTTCAACTGATCCGCCGTAGATATCGTAAAAGTGCTTTACACTTTCAGCAACACCAAATCCGGTAATCATATCGGCAACTTTGTAATTTCTTCGTATGTCTGGAGTATAGCGCTCATCTTCCAAAGGCTTCACAACGCCAAGTCGGAGATTTCCAATGCGCTTTACTTTTTGGGCTTCATTGGGTTGAAAGTGTCCGTTAAAAACACCTTCCTGCGGGTGCCACACACCACAGTCTTCTGTAATAGGAATAACTTCATGGATTTCATCAACGTTCAAGTCGCCACCAGTACCGTAATAATGCTTCAACAAAGGTGTTACGGCAGCATACCAACGCTCAAGCACTTCATGTTTTCTTGGATCTCTTGGATCAAAGTTAATCCCTGATTTAGCACCTCCGATTTGCGGCCCAGATACGGTGAATTTCACTTCCATGGTTTTAGCAAGCGATTCCACTTCTCGTTTATCTAATCCAATTCTCATTCGAGTTCCACCGCCGGCAGCTCCTCCTCGAAGTGAATTAATTACTACCCAGCCTTTGGCATCGGTGTAAGGGTCGTTCCATTCAAAAACTACTTCAGGAACTTTCTCCTCGTAAGCTTTTAACAGCTCTTTCATATTTTCCATGTTGGTCGCCCAAAAATAGAAAAAACACAGTGTGAACGGCCATAAAACACATTGTTTTTACCCTAAGGAAATGCAATGATGCCTGCACAATGATCTCTGCTTGCACCGGTGATTTCTGCCAGCACATTGTTTTCCCCTTGCCAGCGCAGAACTCCCAAAAAAGCAAAAACCAAGGCCTCTTTAAATGCAATGAGGCATTGTTCTTCCGCTGTGAGCTTATAGATGCTTAATGTTGATGGTAAGGCTGCACTAATTTCATCCATAAGTACTTTATTAAATGCGCCTCCGCCTGTGACCAACAACTCACCTGAAACTCCTCTCAGATTAAAACCTACTTGTTGCGCAATATGAGCACAAGCCGTTCGCATTCTGTCTTCCAAATTCATTCCTTGGCTTAGGCGTTCCCACAAGGGGAAGAAGTGTTCATCAAACCACTCATAACCTAATGATTTCGGTCCTGACTGCTTAAAATAATCAAGTTCAGCTAGACCTTCTAGCACTGTTTCATGGCACAAGCCAACACTCGCTAAGGCACCATCCATATCAAATTCCATCCCTATTTCTCCCGCCAAACGGTTGAGTAAATGGTTCGCCACACTCAAGTCCATGGCCACTTGTACTCCGTCCTTGAGATAGGATAAATTCGAAAATCCACCTAAATTTAAACAAGCGGCTTGTTTAGTAAAAAGCAAGCGATCTCCAATAGGAACGAGCGGAGCTCCTTGTCCGCCTAAAGCCACATCCGCCCTCCGAAAGTCGCCTATCACCGGCTTCCCTATTTGAGCAGCTATCAGTCCTAAATCGGCAATTTGAAGGGTGCGTTTTTTTTCTGGTTGATGAAAAATGGTTTGTCCGTGAATCGCCACCAAATCCACCGATTCATCGGCTTCACCCAGAAAAACATTTAAATGGGCCGCCCAGTGATGGCTGAGTTCATGCTCCAAATGCATGAGTTCTTCGGCCGACATCTCACGAGCGCGTCGCATTTTTTTGATGAGCTCTTGGGGGTAGGTTGTACCCTTAGCACGCAGAATCTCATAGCGCCAATTTTGATCAACCCGCTCAAAAGCAGCGAGCACCATGTCCATACCATCAAGTGACGTTCCAGACATCACTCCTGCCGCAATTATGGAATTTTGAGACCTCATTTCTATATCTAATTGTCTATTGCCCGTGAAAGCACTAAATTCGCAATCCGCAAGCAGAAGTTTGCATGCATCGAACAAATGTAGTTCAATATACAACAGACATGAATTTCGAACTTAGTGAAGAACAATTAGCCGTTAGAGACGCGGCAAGAGATTTTGCTCAAAACGTCCTAAAGCCAGGCGTTATCGCCCGCGACAACGAACAACGCTTTCCTGCAGAAGAGATAAAACAACTCGGTGAACTTGGGTTCATGGGAATGATGGTTGACCCAAAATACGGCGGATCAGGAATGGATACCATTTCATACGTCCTCGCAATGGAAGAGCTTTCTAAAGTAGACGCTTCTTGCTCAGTAGTAGTTTCAGTGAACAACTCATTGGTTTGTTGGGGACTTGAAAAATTTGGTAACGAAGAGCAAAAACAAAAGTACTTAACGCCACTCGCGAAGGGTGAGAAAATTGGTGCTTTTTGTTTGTCTGAACCAGAAGCAGGATCTGACGCCACATCGCAAAGAACAACTGCCGTTGATATGGGAGATTACTACCTCCTTAACGGAACAAAAAACTGGATCACCAACGGAAGCAGCGCAAGCACTTACCTTGTCATTGCCCAAACCGACGTCGAAAAAGGTCACCGCGGAATCAACGCTTTGATTGTTGAGCGAGGAATGGAAGGCTTTATCGTTGGTGCGAAAGAAGATAAAATGGGGATCAGAGGTTCTGACACACACACCTTGATGTTCCAAGATGTGAAGGTGCCTAAAGCAAACCGCATTGGAGAAGATGGTTTCGGCTTCAAATTCGCCATGAAAACACTTTCTGGCGGACGAATTGGTATTGCTGCTCAAGCGCTTGGAATTGCTTCTGGCGCAATGGAATTGTCCCTCGCATATTCAAAAGAGCGCAAGGCTTTTGGTAAAGAAATCTCAAAACACCAAGCCATTGCCTTTAAATTGGCCGATATGGCAACCGATATCGAAGCAGCTCGCTTGCTTTGCTTCAAAGCCGCTTGGTTAAAAGACAATGGCAAAAATTACGACCAGGCCTCAGCGATGGCCAAGTTGTATGCATCTAGCGCTGCCATGAAGCACACTGTTGAAGCCGTACAGATCCACGGTGGATATGGTTTTGTTAAAGAATATCATGTTGAACGATTGATGAGAGATGCGAAAATTACGCAGATCTACGAAGGTACAAGTGAAGTTCAGAAGATTGTTATTTCAAGAGGCCTTCTCGCAGAATAAGGCTTTCACACAATACATTGTTCATTGAGAACAGACAAACCGGGTGAGCTAATGCTTGCCCGGTTTATTTTTGTGCTATGTTTTCCTTCGTGAAAAAATCAGCCCTATTTCTATTTGTCCTGGCTTTAGCCGTAGGTAGTGCTTGGTATTTCTTCAAACAGAATGAAGCACAAGCTCCGGTGCAAAACCCGCTGTTTGTGGTTCAAAATGAATTGGACCTGGCCGGACAAATCAACCAGCTTTCAAGACTCAGCGAACTGGAAAACGCCACTTGGCTCAAAACGCTTCAGGAAAACGAAAGCTGGGCAAATAAGCTAGCATTGCTCGACTTTCAAAGCGACTCCCCACTATACTTCTTCACCACAAAAGCCGCTACAAATCAGCTCATTTTTGCCTTCGGTTTTCAGAATAATGAAAGGGCTGAAACCGCAATTCAGAAAGTATTTTCAGTCCTAGGAGCAAAGGGCAGCATCAATGGTGAAAACTTCGAAACCAATGGTAGCACAAAACTCTTCGGCACCTTCCACGAGGCTTGCGTTTTTGTGAGCAGCGCTCCTATTTCTCTCACTTGGGAAAAAGACAAAAACCCCTTTTTCACTCAAGACGACCTGAACGTTTGGGACACGCGTGCCGACCTCAACCTTTGGCTGAATTCAGATTATGGGCATGTCAGCTCGGAAGGAGAAAAAACCACTTGCGCTTCGGCTTATTTTGCCGACCTCAATTTTCAAGAAAACGGCATCTCCATAACGGGATTAGCGCATCACCCAGAAGCAAAAAACTATTTATTTGGTGAGCGAAGATGGGGTCATGATTTAAAGCGCTATTTGCCCGAAAATGCAGTTCGCTTTCATCAAGAACACGCCATCAGCCCAAAAAATCATTTAGAGCAATACCAAGCCAGGCTGGCTGAGAAGAATCAACTAAGCGCTCATAATGCCCGTCAAGCCGAACTCGAACAAGAAAATGCGCTCGTACTTCAAGAAGTTTGTCTCGACTGGAGCACAGGTAGCATGATGCGTTTTGAGGCGAATAAAGCGCCATTTTTATTGCTTGAAATGGCCGACTCACTGGCCTTTGGTGAAGCCATCTCACAGTTACCAGATGTTTCGCTTCAAGCTGAAGAAGGGCATTTTTATTTCCGCTGGTCAGACGATGCGCTTTGGCAAAACTGCCTTGCGCCTCCTTTTAACTTAGCCTTAAGCTGGGGTGTACTGCGAGGAAATGCCGTGGTTTTTGCCAACAGCCTCGATGATCTTAAGTGGTATTCCCGACAGATGGACCGACAAGAATTGGAAGATTGGATCGACCAAAAAAGTGCCCCTATTGAAATTAAGCTTCAAACGAAAAACGAAAGCAATCCCTTGGTAAATATCAACTTGAGTTTACAAGGTCTTGACTGGTCTGTGCTTCAAAATGCATTTAAAGAAATTGAACTGAGTATCGACTTAGAAGAAGATAAAAAATCGATTTTCCAGGCAAAACTCTTCGACGGAGAGAAAAGCAAGTCAGAAAGCGAGGGTCCGAACATCCGCTGGGAATACCTTGCTGAAGACCGCATTAGCTCATCTCCTGTTTGGTTAAAAGACCACAGAAGCAATGCCCACTATCTCGTATTCCAAGATGTCAAAAACAAGCTTGTAGCGCTCAACGAGCAAGGCAAGAAAATATGGGAGAAGTCACTTCCGGGAGAGATCCAGAGTGAAATTACCCAAATCGACCTTTACAGAAACGGCAAGTTCCAAATCATTTTCAATACGGCTTCTTCTGTACATTGTATTGATGTGTTGGGGAAAGATGTTCCCGGTTATCCCTTGAACTTAAGCAGCGAAAGCAGCTCTCCATTAGCTGTTTTCGATTATGACGACAACCGCAAATACCGCTTCTTGATCGGCTTAAAAAATGGAAGTGTCATGAACTTCCAAGATGAAGGAAAGACAACTAAAGGTTGGAACTACAAGTCTAAAGGAAGTGCAATCAACGATCTTCGTCATATCAAGGCAGGCAACAAAGACTACATTTTCACCAAAGATGACGAAGGAAAAATAAGATTACTGAAACGAAACGGAGAAGACCGATTCATCAGTAATGCTCAAGCACCCAAGCAGGCAAAAGAGCTCGACTTTTTCATGAAAGACAAAATTGATAACTCAAGTTTTGTGCTTAGCGACACTACAGGTCAAATCATAGAAATTCTCTTTGCTGATGGCACCAATGGCAGAATGACCGGCTTGGCCCATGCAGAGCATCTGCTGCTTGCCGACTTTGATGAAGACCGCTTGAACGACCTCATCTTGAGCAGTGGGCAGTCATTAGAAGTGTACAACAGTGCGAGACAGCGCATTTTAAAGTATAAAAGCTCATCGCCCATCTCCCAAAAACCGCAAGTGTACAAATTCCCAGAGGGGAAACTCATTGGTTTATTGATGGGAGAAGAGAAAAGCATCATTTTCGTGGATGCTTCTGGCAACATGTACTTTAACAAAGCGCTGTTTGGGATGAGCATGCCTTCGATTCGCGATGCTAATGGAGATGGAACTTATGACATTGTAACTCACGACGGAGGAAAGACCATCATCTGTTACAAATTCTAGTGCTGTTTCAGGAAATTTTACTCCAATCTTTTCGCTGCTTGAGCGCCTTCTTCAAGCCGATGGCAATGAGGCTATTTTTTGGATCTGTTAAATCAGGATCCTCATCAATTAAAGCGATGGCCACCTGCCTTGCTCTAGAAAGCAGGACTTGATCTGTTGCCAGATTCGCCAATTTAAAATTCATGAGACCACTTTGTTGGGTACCCATAATGTCTCCTGGTCCGCGAAGTTCCAGATCCACCTCCGAAATCTTAAACCCATCGTTGGTGTCGCACATTGTTTTTATTCGAGTTCGTGCATCGGAACTGAGTTTTTGTCCGCTCATCAAAATGCAATAGCTCTGCTCTGCTCCTCGACCAACTCGTCCTCGTAATTGGTGAAGCTGCGACAATCCGAAACGCTCAGTGCTTTCAATCACCATCACACTAGCGTTAGGCACGTTCACGCCTACTTCAATCACTGTTGTAGCTACAAGCAACTGGGTTTCGCCTCGGGCAAAGCGTTTCATTTCGTAGTCTTTATCTTCGGGCTTCATTTTCCCGTGAAGAATACTAATTTGATATTCCGGCATTGGGAAGCTCCTTGAAATGCTTTCATAACCGTCCATCAAATCCTTGTAATCCATGCTTTGGCTTTCTTCAATGAGCGGATAAACCACGTACACCTGACGCCCCTTTTTGATCTCATCTTTTAGAAAGGCGAATACACTTAAGCGATGTGCATCTGTGCGGTGTACTGTTTTAATGGCCTTTCTGCCTGGTGGGAGCTCATCAATCACAGAAATGTCAAGATCACCATACATCGTCATGGCCAAAGTTCTTGGAATGGGCGTTGCGGTCATCACCAAAACGTGGGGTGGTAAAGTTGCTTTTGCCCATAGTTTTGCTCTTTGCGCCACACCAAAGCGGTGTTGTTCGTCGATAATGGCCATTCCCAAGCATTTGAATTTTACTTTAGGTTCAATAAGTGCATGGGTCCCAATAAGAATATTGATTTCGCCTGATTCCAAGCCTTCGTGAATGGCTCTTCGGGCTGCTGTTTTCACTGATCCTGTGAGCAAAGCCACCTTCGCAGGCAATTCAGCGAGCATTTTCTGAAAGCCCTCGTAGTGTTGTTGCGCCAAGATTTCGGTGGGTGCCATCAAACACACTTGATAACCGTTGTCTATCGCTAGGAGTCCGGCCAAAAGGGCTACAATCGTCTTCCCACTTCCCACATCTCCTTGAATCAAACGGTTCATGTGATAGCCAGAATTCACATCAAGTCGAACTTCCTTCATCACCCGTTTTTGAGCTCCGGTGAGTTCAAAGCCCAAGTGCTTTTGATAGAAGTCAGTAAAAAGCTCACCTACTTTCGGGAATCGGGCTCCAAGGGTTCTTTTGGTGTTCACCAATTTTTGCCGAAGTAAGACCAGTTGTAAGAAGAAAAGCTCTTCAAACTTTAAACGTTCAAGCGCTGCAAGGTAGTCTTCAATACGCTGAGGAGCGTGCATGTTAATGATGGCCGTTCTTCTACTGGGAAAGCCTAAAGAGGCAATCATGCTTTCTGGAAGCGTCTCTTCGATATTTGCGGGGAGTTGTGCTATTGCATTTCGAAGCACCTTGGAGATGCCTGCGCTGTTTAAGCCTTTTTTACCCAGTTTTTCTGATGAAGAATAAACAGCTTGAAATCGACCTCCTTCCAGTTTCTCAACGTTGCTCGCTACTTCTAAATCTGGATGAGCGATGTTCCATGTGCCTTTAAACTGAGTAGGCTTTCCATAGATCACATACTCAAGATCTGCTTTGATTTTTGGTTTCACCCATTTAATGCCCTTGAACCAGAGCAATTCAATCTGACCCGTGTCGTCTTGGAATGTGGCGCTCAAGCGGGTAGCTCTTCCGGTACCAAGTTCTTTTAAGCGAACAATTCGGCCTTTAAGTTGAATACTAAAAGCCTCTGAATCAATGCTAGTTACCGTATGAAAGACAGTTCTATCGATATGCCTGAAGGGGTAGTACTCCAGTAAGTCGCTCATTTTATAAATCCCAAGTTCTGATTTAAAAGCATCTGCCCTGCTTGGGCCAACGCCTTTTACATATTCTATGGGTGTATCTAGAAAGCTTTGATTCATGATTGCTGCGAAGATAAAGCATCAGGAATAGAAATTTTCCCTTATTCACAAAGTGAACATGACTTGAGCCAGAATAATACCATCAATTGTTTCGATTTACCTCACAAGAGGTTTATTGACAAAAGAAAAAATATCAGTGATAAAATTCTTGTGCAAGCTATTAGCCCTTAATATATATTCGTTTTGCTGGTTGGCAGGCGGGGGTGGGGGGCTAGGGTGGGGCCCTGGAAGGGCTGTGTTTTGACGGGTCAGAACTTGACCTTTTTTTAAAATTAGTAATTCTTTAATAAAGAAAAAAGCCCCCGTTAGAAACGGAGGCTTTCAAAATAATTTCAAGCTGTTTATTAAACCAACATCATAATCGGGTTCTCCAACATGCCTTTAAATGTTTGCAAGAACGCCGCTCCACTGGCTCCATCAACCACACGGTGATCGCAAGACAAAGTTACCTTCATCACATTTCCTGGAACAACTTCTCCGTTCTTCACCACAGGAACTTGTTGAATTCCACCTACGGCAAGAATACAAGCGTCTGGCGGGTTCACAATGGCCGTGAACTCTTCTATACCGAACATTCCTAAATTAGAAATGGTAAAGGTATTGCCTTCCCAATCTTGTGGTTGTAATTTCTTCGATTTTGCTTTCTGAGCGAAGTCTTTTACTTCTGCATTGATCACACTCATCGGTTTTGCGTCTGCAAATCGAACCACAGGCACCAACAAACCGTCTTCAACAGCAACGGCTACACCAATGTGCACGTGCTCATTGTAACGAATTTTATCACCCAACCAAGATGAATTCACAGCAGGGTGCTTTTTCAAGGCAATGGCTGCTGCTTTGATTACCATATCGTTGAAGGAAATGCGAACATCTTCATTCGAATTGGCCATTTTTCTTGCCGCCATGGCGTTGTCCATATCAATTGACACGGTCAAGTAGAAATGCGGAGCTGTAAACTTACTTTCAGCTAAACGACGCGCAATGGTTTTTCTCATTTGAGAAACAGCAACCTCAGTATAGCTCTCCTGACCTGAAACAGCAGCAAAAGATGTTGCAGCACTTTGCGCAGCAGGAACAAAATTCTCAACGTCTCTTTTCACAACGCGTCCACCATCTCCAGAGCCCGATACTTGCTCAAGATTGATGCCCTTGTCTTCTGCAATTTTCTTAGCCAAAGGCGAAGCCTTAACCCTGCCGTTAGAAGGTGTGCTCGCCACTGCCGCTGCAACTGGTGCCGGACTAGGCGCTGGAGCTGGAGCTGGAGTAGCTGCTGGTGCTGGACTTGGTGTTACTTCTTTTGGCGTCTCAACCGGAGCAGCTTCTTGAACTGCAGCCTCCTGATCGCCGGCCAATAAGGCAGAAATGTCTTCACCCTTCTCTCCAAGCACACAAAGAATGCTATCCACAGGAGCGCTTTGGCCCTTTTCTACTCCAATATGAAGTAAAACACCGTCTTGGAAAGATTCAAACTCCATCGTTGCCTTGTCGGTTTCGATTTCAGCAAGAAGTTCTCCTGATTCAACTTCGTCTCCAACTTTTTTATGCCATTCAGCTACCACTCCTTCTGTCATGGTATCACTCAATTTAGGCATGCGTACAATTTCCGCCATTGCTTAGTTTCTTTCTAAAATGATTAATCTTTTACAAAAGGATAGTCTTCCTGCATGTAAACATCTTCGTATATCTCATGTGCCTCTGGGTATGGCGACTCTTCAGCGAACTGAACAGACTCTTCAACCAAAGCCTTTACATTCTCTTGAACATCTTTGATTTCAGCTTCAGACATCCATTTGTTATCCTTGATCACATCCAAAACATAAACAATCGGATCTTTCTCTTGGTACTCTTTAACTTCCTCTTTCGTTCTGTACTTCTGTGGGTCAGACATCGAGTGTCCTTTATACCTGTAAGTCTGAATATCCAATAGTGTTGGACCTTCTCCCTTCCTCGCTCTTTCTGCAGCCCTTGCGAAAGCTTCCGCTACTGCTTCTGGTCGCATTCCATCTACAGATTCACTTGGCATCTCAAAGCTTAAACCCAACTTTTTCAAGTCAGTAACATTTGAAGTACGCTCAACAGAAGTACCCATGGCGTAATTGTTATTCTCAATCACATAAATCACGGGAAGTTTCCAGGTCATGGCCATGTTGAATGTTTCCCACAATGAACCCTGACGTGCAGCTCCATCACCAAAGAAACAAGCGGTAACGTGATCTTCATTTCTGTACTTATCGGCAAATGCAATACCTGCTCCAAGAGGAATTTGTCCTCCCACAATTCCGTGTCCTCCAAAAAGGTTTCGCTCTTTATCAAACATGTGCATTGAGCCTCCTTTACCTTTCGTACAACCGGTTACTTTACCATATAACTCAGCCATGACATACTTAGGGTGCATGCCCAAAGCAATGGGATGCGCGTGATCCCTGTACGCCGTAATGTAGCGATCAGTGGGTTTCAATGACTCAGTCATTCCCGCCAAAACCGCTTCTTGACCAATATATAAGTGACAGAAACCACCAAACTTTTGTTGGATGTACAACTGTCCGCATTTTTCCTCAAACTTTCTCATCAAAAGCATATCCTTATACCACTTGATGTAGGTTTCTTTTGAAAAAGCTGGCTTAGCCTTTTTACTACGGGCAGTGCTACTTCTTTTGCTTGCACTTTTTGCTGCTTCTGTCGCCATAATATTATCTCGTTAATGCAATGAATCAACAAATATAGAACACCCAAGTTTCATTGCCATTATTTATGGGGCTTTTTTCAAATCTTCTTTCGAGAAATGAAGTGGCAAGAGGCTGCGAGCATCAGACAAAGTGTACACTGTACCCTTTCTAGCTGATAAAAGGAAATGGATGGCTGGTTTTTGATTGGTCTGATATTCCAAAATCACCTGTCTGCAAGCCCCACATGGAGCTACAGGCGAACTCAACTCCTCGTGATGCGTAACTATCGCAATGCTTTCCACTGCTGCATCAGGGTATCGAGACTTGGCCGCAAAGAGCGCTACTCGCTCCGCACATAAGCCAGAAGGATATGCTGCATTCTCTTGATTAGTGCCCTCAACAACTTCTCCGTTAGATAATTTCACAGCCGCTGCTACCCGAAAATTTGAATAAGGAGCATAAGCCCTTTCCAATGCACTTCGCGCACTACTTAATAGCGCTTGATCTTCAGTACTCATTGAAGAGTCATCTTCATGCACTTCAAGATCAAATGTTATTGTTTTCTTTATCATAAGCCAATTCCCATTTTTATTGGGGAAGAACTTCCTTTAATTGTATTCTCACCAAGTGTACGCTAAATATTCTATTTTTAGCACTGCCTTTGGAACCTTTGGAGCAAATAATTGACAACTTTTCACCCATCAGCCTGGAAGAGATGGATGCAACACGACTCATGAACCGCACGGATACGAAATACGTGCTAACAAGAGACGAGCTGCTATTGCTATTGCCTAAACTGAAGGACGACTATAAGATGCTTGAGGTGGATGGAACTCGACTCTCCCATTACACAACTCAATATTACGATAGACCCGATTTTGAATTCTACCACCTCCATCAACGAGGGAAAAAGAATCGAGTGAAGATTAGAATGCGGAAATATGTCGACTCCGACCTCACCTTCCTTGAAATCAAACACAAAAACAACAAGGGACGAACCATTAAATTTCGAAAGAGGATCAACGACCTTTCGAGCGAATTGAGCGAAGAAGACAAGAAGTATGTTGAAGAAATGTCTGGCCTCAGCGGTATTCTGGAATCTAAATTGAGCAACTCCTTTGACCGAATCACTTTGGTTCATAAAGAGCATGCCGAACGATTAACTTTCGACCTTAACCTTAGTTTCGACAAAGAAGGTGTGCATCACCAGATGGAAGCACTGGTTATCGCCGAATTGAAACAAGAAAATTACAATAGACAAACCCTTTTTGCCAAAATCCTCAAAGGGAAACTCATTCGTCCAGAACGCGTAAGTAAATACTGTCTAGGTGTTGCCCTCCTTGAAGAAGACATCAAAAAAAACGAAATCAAAGCCAAACTCCGGAAAATCAATACCCTGGAAAACAACAATAAAGCATGAAAGCCAACTCATTCATAAAACACCTTTTTTTCGGCCTGTTTTTGGGCTGCTTCGTTTTAACGAATACAAGTACAGCGCAAGATAGTGAGGCACTGAATCAAGAAGCTACTTCCTTCGTGAACGAAATCGATTTAGTACAATTTGCCGAGCTCATTCAGCAAAGCGACAATGGTGACGAAGACAGCAGCTCCGCAGACGAAAACCAGGACGAAGCAGATGAAAAAGACAAAGACGATCGCTTTCTGGGAATGGAGTTCCTCGATTATGAAGCCACGCTCAAACTCCTCTTCAGGCTGGTGTTTAACTTTGGCTTTGTGTTCATCTTAGTGCGATTGATTTATTACCCGAGCGCCAAGAGGAAAGACTTCCTGTTTACTTACATGCTGATTTCTTTGAGCATCTTCTTGCTGTGTTTTATGCTCGAAAACGTGAAGTTGGACTTGGCATTTGCACTCGGACTTTTTGCGATTTTTGGAATCATTCGCTACCGAACAGACCCTATTCCTATTAAAGAAATGACCTATTTGTTCATCGTGATTGCTATTAGTGTCATGAATGCCCTGGTGAATAAAAAGATCTCTTACTTAGAATTGGTAGTAGCTAACCTTGCGATTATTGGAATTACTTACGGACTTGAAAAAGTATGGCTACTTCGTCATGAATCCTTTAAAATTGTTCTTTACGAAAACATCGAGCTCATTAAATCTGGTCAGCGCGAGGCTTTAGAAAAAGACTTAGAAGAACGCACTGGAATTAAAATCAACCGCGTTGAAATTGGTCGTATTGACTTTTTAAGAGATACGGCATTGCTTCGAATCTACTTTTACGAAGACGATCAGTTATCTCATTATGAAGAGAGTGGCGGTGGCGGTGGCGATTAAGCCTTGTAAACGAGTGCTACGCAATGAGCACTAACACCGTCTTCAGCACCCACGAAGCCCAGCTTTTCTGTTGTGGTGGCCTTTATAGACACTTGGTCTAGAGCTACCTCCATAACGGCTGCGATAACTTCTTGCATTTGAGGAATGATGGGCTTGATTTTTGGTCGCTCCAAGCACACGGTAACATCAATATTACCAATCTCATAGCCGCACTTGCGAACAATGGTTACTGTATCTTTTAAGAGTAGTTTACTGTCAACACCTTTGTATTTTGGATCGGTATCCGGAAAGTGAAAACCAATGTCTCTTTGGTTGCAAGCACCAAGCAGCGCGTCGCAAATCACGTGCAATAAAACATCGGCATCAGAATGACCTACAGCTCCTTTTTCATGCGGCACAAGTATGCCCCCGAGCCAAAACTCTTCTCCTACGGCCAACTGATGGACGTCATAACCGTAACCTATACGAAATGGAATGGGTGAATTATCCTTCACTTCTTGACTTTGATAGTTCGTCAAACTCCAGGCGAAGTGTAAATCTCAATGTGTTCGCAAGTGGGTTGTTTTGACGGGTCGAAATGAGGTAAGACATGTCAATCGCTAACACAGAATATTTCAAGCCAGCACCAAGGGTGATGAACTGACGGTCTCCTTTTGAGAAGTGCTCATAAAAATACCCTGTACGGAAGGCAAACTGATTATCATACCAATACTCCAAACCACCACCAAGGTTAATCTCTCTCAATTCCTCACGGAAAACACTTCCTTGTTCTACCTCAACATTTCCGAATTCGTCGATAAGCACATTACCTGGAGCATCGAAAAACGACTGATACATCGCTGTAGCCGTACCCACATCTGGATCCATACCTGCGATGATCTCGCCAGATTCTTGATCGTATCTAGCTGGTGTTGGCACCAAGAGTTTATTTGCATCAAAAGTGATGGTCAGTGAGTTGTAATCATCCAACTCCATTTGAAGTGCCGTTCCAATTCGAAGGTTAGCTGGAATAAAATCTCGGTCTTGAGTATCGGTGTAGCTCATTTTCGCCCCGATGTTTGAGATATTCACCCCCCAGTTCCAAGTTGCATCTTTACCACCAACTTTTACATCGTCATTGGTATAGAAAGCAGAAACATCTACTGCAACACTTCGTCCTGGTTTGGTATTGGCTCCATTGGTATTCAAACCTCCAGTGAGGTTCGAGTTGATGAAACGAGCTCCAATACCTCCACTAAATCGTTCACTCAATTTCTGAGAGAAGGCCACATCCAAACTAAATTCTGCTGGTTTGAAGGTTCTAAGTGCTGTTCCCGCTTCATCAGTAAATGCAATTTCACCCAAAGAGAAATAACGCAAAGCCGCACCAACCGCCTGATTTTTATTTAAAACACGATACCCCGCCAAATAGGCCAAGTTCATATCATCTACCAATTGTCTCAACCAAGGGCTGTATGACAAAGAAACTTCAAATTCATTCTTACTGAAAGCCATTTTCGCTGCATTCCAGTGAATACTTGCAGCATCAGGAGACAAAGCCACTCCCGCATCTCCCAAAGCACCTGCTCTTGAATCTGGAGCAATGAGTAGGAAAGGAACAGCAGTTGTAATGGTGTTCAACTGAATATTATCAGCTCGCTCCGTAACAGGATTGATTTGTGCCGATAATTGGTTAATACTAAGCATTGTCACCAATGACAATACGAGCGTTCTTAAAGACATCGCTTTGGTTTTATAATAGTGTGCAAATATACGTATAATCTAGTGAAAGGTTTTCTAGCGAAGAATGACTAATCGTTCAAAATGTTCTGCCGATAGTCCGTCAGGCGTAATCACTTTCACCCGGTAAACGTAAACTCCTCGTCCAATATTATCACCGAAATCATCTTTCCCATCCCAAGAAATACCTTGACTCCTAAAACCTTCTGTTAAAACATTCTCCCTGATGGTTTTCACTAACTTACCACTAATCGTGTACACTTGCACCTCAACATCCAAATTATTACATGCTTGATTGTGCTCAAAGTAAAAATCGGTGTGCGTGGTGAATGGATTCGGGTAGTTCAATACATGTGTTAAGGCGAGTTCTGATGACGAGGCCACCACAAACTCAGTATTGGCCTCAGACGAATTGTTGTGCACATCCCAAACACGCAAGTTCAAGGTATGCACCCCTTCTGACAATTCCTGCAGCTGATAGCGTACTTCACCAGATTGGTAGGTGTCTAAATCCGACTCGTACGAATCGTTCAGAATAATTGGATCGTTGCTGTTCCCATCGATTACTGCGCGCAAATCATGGCCAATACCATTCCCTACCGTATTGATTCCGTTTTCGTCAAAAAGGCGAGCGAAAATAAACGGACTCTCATCAGTTGTACCTCCAAAGACGAAGGTGGAGTCGTTCATGAAGAGTTTAATTTCCGGACCAACTGTGTTCAGCTCAGCGCCTTCAACAGCACCTCCAATCTCAAAGTCTTCAGTATGTCCGTGCGCATCATTATCCCCATCAACCGCGTAATAACTGATACGGCCAGAACCAAAATCGAAGGCGATATCTCTCGGCACAACAAATCGGAATTCAAATTCACCATTCACCACACTCGCCTTACCTCTGTAGATCAAATTCTTAAAAACATCATAACTGTAATCATTGGCCGCGCCGTCGTTATTCAAGGTAAGCACCGTACTTCTTTTATCGAAAACGCTCGGGTAAATAAAACCATTGAAATCATTCAAAACATTCCCTTGAGCATCGCTAACAAAACCACCTACACTCACCTCTTGAAGCGAATTAATTACTTGAGGATTATTTGGGTCGATGATTTCCCCGTTAATGGCTGTTGTTTGAACATGCAATTTCGGATAGCTCATTCGCAGCGCTACATCTCCCAAAAGGCTGAAGTTTCTTTTATTGGATGATGGCGAAACAGCGTTCTTAGTGAGTTGCATGATCTTACCGATGGTCAAATTTTCAATACCTTCTTCATCCAAAGCCACATCAAAAAATGCTGAGTTCAGAAACTGGTTCTGCAAACTGGTAACGATTCGTGTGGTGGTTAACATGGCAATTGCTCCCCCGTTCTCATTCATGATAATCAACTCGCCAGCAGACCTAAACTCTGGATCATCATAGCGAGCAAGCTCACATGTAGCGGTAACGAACAAAGGCAATCTATTGATGTTGGTCCATTTTTGAATCGTTGTTAAATCGAGGATTCTTTCATGAGCAAAACCGCGCTCGCCACCATGACCAACATAATTTAAAATCAAAGCGCCATCTTGAACACGACGCTCAATAGCCGCAGCCCCCTCCGGATAGCGCTCACCACCTGGAGTTGATTCTTGTTGATAAGCGTCCATGTAGAGCTTCACCACATCATAATCGTTATGATTAGTGTAAACTTGATTGGCCAGTGAGTTGCTGTTCGACATGTGAATGCTCTCAGAAGGACCACCATTTCCATCGCGATCATCAGAAACAAAAGCAATGGTATTCCTCCAAGCGCCGTATGGAGAATTTGTTCCATCACCCAAACAAAAAGCACCACCATCACTAGTTGTATTTGAAGCCAAATAAACCTTCACCTTATTCACATAACCCAGGGCTTCAGACAAGGTGGCCGCAGGAATCCTTCCCACCCCAATTTGAACAACTTCACCCAAGGCGTCTCCAGCGTCATCAGCCAAGAAACCGAAATAATCATCGCTGATATAACTTCCAATTGGAGCAATGGAATTGAGACTCTGATAGGTAATTACCAAGCCACTTTCGTCTGCAATGTGCTTGTTGTCAAAGCTTCCATCTCCAACAATCTGCAAGTATTTCGGTTGAAGTGCTTCATCGCCATCGGCTTTGTCGTAAAGCATTTTCATAAACATCCTGATGGCCGTAACATCATCATTTCCCGAACTAAATTCATTGTAAACCTGACGCGGCGTAACGATTTCAATGACGAGCCCTTCAGCACTATGAATGGCTTTCAACTCCTCTGCTGCAGGAATCATTTGACTTGGACAAACGATCACCATGTCTAAGGCCCCGATGCCGTGTAAGTTTTGATTTTCAAGCCTACCGTTTGGCACAGCCTCAAGGTAGTTGAAATCGGAAAAAGCCATAAACTCTTTCAAACCATCATTGATGTAATTGAAACTGCGCAGGTTGTTTCCTTCCGATTGAAAAGGAACGCTTTGAATATTGCTCGGATCGCTCACATCCCAAACCTGAAAAAGTTGATTTGCTCCGTCAATAAGGTATTGTGCCGCTCCTCCATTATTCAGCGCTTCGATAGATCTAAAAGCCAATTGAGCTCCCGTCATACTCAACTCTCTCTTTGCGTTGAATCGAATGTAATCTAACCAACCTTCAGCACTTGGTTCTCCTTTGTTGAAGGTTAAGGTTGCCGTTAAAGAGTTGGCTGAGCTAGGAATGAAATCCGCATTTCCTTCTGCAATATTGGCGATATTAGCGATAGCGCTAGTACCCGTGCCTTGAACAACAATATCGAAATCAGTATCTCCAACACTCACTTCAAAATCACTGTTTGCACCAATTGATCTTGCAGCTACTGCAATTTCAACATGAGCTGTTTCATTGAGCAAGTTGGGCAATGGAATCGTAAAAGGAATGGTGAGTGGGTCAAGGTCAAAACGTTGTCCAAAAAATCGTCGCCCTGTTTTGGCTAAACTCACTTCGTCGTTTTCAATAAGGGCACGATCATCGAAAGAAACGATTTGATAATCGCTAGAAGCTGGAGTGCTTGCTTGGGCAATTCGCTTTGGCGCATCGTCATCAACACGAAGAAAATAGTAGGCTGAATCAGAGTAGTGATGGTTCAAATGCTCAAAACGTTCTACATCGCTATTATAAGTCCAAGAATCCGCCCCCTCTCCATAAAAAAGAATGTAATCGTTGGAGTCAAAACTACCATCCTGTTCACCCGCAACAAAAATGGCATTGCGCACTAAATCATCTTCTCTTTCCTCACTATTATCGAAAGGTAGCATTTTACCACCATTGCCATAAATATTGATTTGTTGAGGATTCACTGCATTGGGATCAATACCAAGAGATTGGAGAAAGGCTCGGTCTAAGCGATAAACCCCATCTCTGCTGATGCCAATTTTATACCATTCACCTTCGTCTAGCACAGAATTAGCCTCCCAATCGATCATTCTTTGAGCCTGCATCTGCACTCTTTCTAGGCTTGCGCTTGCTCCAATTAGTCTTTCAAAATTCCCTTCCTCATTCTTCCGAATCGCATTTCCACTTAGATTTAAGATTGTTTTGCCTTCCACGAATCGAGCAATTATTTTCTCTTCAAAAGAAGTGCTTGCAAGTTGTTGCTGTCGAGGTGTTAAATCAGACTCAAGCACAAGCTCAACGAGGGGGATGAATTCGACTAGTTCTGCTCCCGTTTTTGTTCGTTCTAAAACCACATTGTGGTGCCATTTCGGAAGTTCATCCGACCAGTCTGCACCTTCGAAGCCCATATTTCCCACAGGAATTTCAAAAGACTCCTTATCCTCACCCCAGGCGATGGAAAAACTTATTTCTTCGGTGTTTTGGCCTATTCCAGAGAGTGCCAAAAGGACAAAAAATGTAATTATGAATGAGGTTTTGCGCATGTCTTTGATTAATGTGCTTTGCATGAAGCAACAAAATAAACGAACTTGAAGTTCTCTTATTGCAGCAAAGATGCGAAAGATGCAGAAATATTTTTCGTAATATTGCTAATTCACGTAGGATGAAGACCAAACCAAAAGTGATGAAGAGAGTACTTTTATGTACAGGAATTATAGCAATCATGTCTATGCTGCTGCCAAACAGCGCGAAGGCACAAGATGCTGAGTTCACCCAATTTTACGCCAACCCATTGTACTTGAACCCAGCGTTCGCGGGTACAGCACGTTGCCCAAGATTAGTGATGAACTACCGAAATCAATGGCCTGCCCTGTCAGGATCTTTTGTAACTACAAGCGCTAGTTACGACCAGCATGTTGAAACCCTCCATGGCGGACTCGGATTGATTGCCGTTCGAGACCAAGCGGGTCAAGGCACGCTAGCCACCACGACTATTAGTGGTATTTATTCTTACCAGATGGCCTTAAGCCGCACTTTTTCTTTGAAAGCAGGTTTTCAAGCAACATACATGCAAAAGGCATTGGACTGGAGCAAGCTTACTTTTGGTGATATGATTGACCCACGTAAAGGGTTTATCTATGAAACACGCGATGTTCGTCGTGGTAACCTTACTGCAGATGGTCGTGGAACTGTTTCTAATGTCGATTTCAGCGCAGGTCTTCTTGGTTTTTCTGAGAAATTCTACTTTGGTGTTGCTGCGCATCACTTAACAGAACCAAATGAATCATTGGTGGTTGGAACCAGCCGTCTTCCTATGAAATGGACTGGTCATGCAGGAGCTGTTATTCCTATCGATAGACGCAGTCGTTACAGCGAATCTAGTATCTCTCCAAACATTCTTTACAGAAGACAAGGCGAATCTCAGCAACTTAATATGGGACTTTACGTAAACAAAGGACCATTGGTTGGTGGAATATGGTATCGAGGTTTGCTCTTTGGCGACTACCGCGATGCATTCATCGTAACATTGGGTGTTCAAACCGAAGTGATTCGTTTTGGATACAGCTACGACATCACCGTATCTGAATTGACCCCTGCAACCGGAGGATCGCACGAGGTTTCAATGGCCATTCAGTTCGACTGTCGACCAAAAAGAAAGAAGTTTAGGACAATATCCTGCCCATCTTTCTAGTTATTTGTTTATTATTTGCAAGGAAATCACATATTTAGGAAATCATGAAAGTCCTTAGGAACACACTCAGTATCCTGACATTGGTTGGAAGTGTACTTTTACTCGCATCATGCGGGTCAGAGCGCTCTGGAGCCACAGGTTGGGCCTACAACGACCCCTCTAACGGTGGATTTGAAAAAGCTCCCTTCGTAGAACAAGAAACAGGCCCCGGCTTGGTACTTATTGAAGGTGGAACGTTTACCATGGGTAGAGTTGAAGACGATGTTACATTCGGTTGGGATAATATTCCACGCCGTGTAACTGTTTCTTCTTTTTATATGGATGAAACAGAGGTAACCAATTTCTATTGGTTAGAATACCTCCACTGGTTGCAACGCATCTACGGTGATAGCTATCCAGAAATCGTTAATAAAGCACTTCCAGACACACTCGTATGGCGTGAGAAAATGGAGTACAACGAACCTTACGTTGAGTACTACCTTCGTCACCCAGCCTACCGCGACTATCCTGTTGTGGGGGTTAACTGGTTGCAAGCAAATGATTTTTGTGCTTGGAGAACAGACCGTGTAAACGAGTTAATTTTGATCCGTGAAGGACTTCTTGTTCACAACCCAGAAGCTCAAGTTGATGAAGAGCACTTTACTACTGATGCCTACTTTGGTGGTCAATACGAAGGTGAAAAAGATGCTGATGGTGTGGTTGATTTACGCCCAGGATCGAGCGGATATCGAAACGTGAGAATGGAAGACGGTATTCTTCTACCACGTTACCGCCTGCCAACTGAAGCTGAATGGGAATTCGCTGCACTTGGACTTATCGGAAACTCTTACCAAGAGTTGATCTCAGACAGAAGAACTTATCCTTGGAATGGTCACTATGTTCGTAATGACAATAGTGGTGGACGATTCTACGGACAAATGAACGCCAACTTCGTTCGTGGACGAGGTGACCTTATGGGTGTTGCTGGAGCATTGAATGATGCGGGAGATATTACAACTCCTGTTTATAGCTATGCACCAAATGACTACGGTCTCTATAACATGGCAGGAAACGTTTCTGAATGGGTCATGGATGTTTATCGTCCGCTTTCTCCACAAGACAAAGGAGAGTTTAGACCCTTCCGTGGTAACGTTTTCCAAACTAAAGTATTGAACAGTGAAGGTGGTTTAGAAGATAAATACGACTATGTTGTTTACGACATCGAAGGAGTTGAGTATTTCTTGAAAGAATATCAGAAACGTTCTCAAGGTCGTTTAACAGACACCGATCAGAACTTGATTGACAACCTTTTAACGTATACCACTCAGGCTAAGGAAGACTTGAAAAACAGATTACATGCAGAGGCAAACCAACGTATTCAAGACGGCATGGACCTTATTGCTAGTTCTGATTCACAAGTTGCACCAGACCTTCGTGATGGAATTGCAGATTACATTGAATCAACTCCTGGAGACATGAGACAACGCGATGTAACTGTTGCAGAAAACATCGATAGAAGAAACTACCGTGAAGCAGATAACATCGACTTTGGAGACGGTGACTTGAACTCTTCTATCTATTTCGAAGACCCTTCTTACGAAGGAAACGAAAACAGAATGTACGATTGGGGTAAAACAACCTTGGTGAACGATAGAGCACGAGTTTACAAAGGCGGTTCTTGGAGAGACAGAGCTTACTGGGTTATTCCAGGAACACGTCGCTTCCTCGATGAACGTCGCTCAACCTCTACAATTGGTTTCCGTTGTGCGATGACACGTGTTGGAAGCCCTACAGGATTTGTTGGTCAAGAATAGGCCTTAAAACTTCTTACAGAATATTTGATAAACCCTGACGCCAAGCGTTGGGGTTTACTATTTTTGGTACATGACGATGCAAGACATTTACAAGCGGTTTTTAAGTTCCACTGGAATTTGTACCGATACCAGAAAAATTGAAGAGGGGAACTTCTTTGTTGCCTTAAGCGGCGCTAACTTCGATGGCAATAGCTTTGTTGAAGAAGCTCTTGCAAAAGGTGCTGCGTATGTTCTTTGCAGGAAAGGAATTGAGATTACGGATAAGCGGATCATTACGGTAGACGACACTTTGCTGAGTCTTCAAAATTTAGCGAAACATCACCGTAAACAGTTCCAATTCCCCCTCATTGGAATAACAGGAAGCAACGGAAAAACTACAAGTAAAGAACTCATTAGAGATGTGCTTGCAAGCGAGCTTCAAGTGGCTGCTACCCAAGGGAATTTTAACAACCATATTGGTGTACCTCTCACGCTACTCTCTTTTCCCCTTAACCTCGACGTGGGAATTATTGAAATGGGTGCCAACCATCAAGGTGAAATAGGCATGCTCTGCCAAATCGCCCAACCGGATTATGGCTACATTACTAATATTGGGAAAGCTCACTTAGAAGGCTTTGGTGGTCTTGATGGAGTTCGAAAAGGAAAAAAAGAACTCTTCGATTTTCTTGCCGAAAATGGAGGAACAGCATTTGTACCCACCATCGATCCGGTGCTTGTTGAATGCGCCGAAGACATTGAGCACATTATTCGCTTTGGGAAGCTTCTTCCTCCAAGAATTGTGAACATCGCGAAGCAAAAAGATCTTCAACTTGAAATTGAAACAAGCACTGGAGTGCATGAATTTACCACCCAACTGGAAGGTGAATACAATAAGAACAACATTCTAATTGCCATAGCTATTGGGATGCACTTTGAAATTGATGTGGAGAACATCAAGAAAGCCATTGCTTCATATACGCCTGAAAATAATCGCTCTCAGTGGTATATCAGCCCCCGTAATAAAGTTATTATGGACGCTTACAATGCCAACCCCAGTAGCATGGCTTTTGCTCTTGAAAACCTGAAGCAATATGGAAAAGAAGGCTTGGCGATTCTCGGCGATATGTTTGAAATGGGCGATTACAGTTTGAGAGAGCACCAAGCCTTAGTGAATTATATCCGCGAACACGATCTCGACTGCATTTTAATTGGAAAGCACTTTGGCGAAACCCACCACAACGGTCTGAAGCACTATAGTACAACTGAGGAAGCTCGGAAGCATTTACAGTTGAACCCACCTACCGAGCGGATTATACTGCTTAAAGGTTCTCGTGGAATTGCACTTGAAACATTGAAAGACCTGCTTTAAGCTGAGTGAAATATTATCTTTACCGAAAAATTACAAAATGAACTTTTTAGAAGAGCTGCGCTGGAGAGGAATGCTGCATGATGTCATGCCAGGTACGGAAGAACAACTTCAAAAAGAAATGACCTTGGGCTATGTTGGTTTTGACCCTACTGCCGACTCACTTCACATTGGGAATTTAGTACCTATCATGCTCTTGATGCACTTCCAACGCGCGGGCCACAAGCCCATTGCCCTTGTTGGAGGAGCAACAGGTATGGTTGGCGACCCAAGTGGAAAAAGTAACGAGCGAAACATGCTCGACCTAGATGCCCTTAACCACAACTTAAGTTGTCAAAAAAAGCAACTGGAACGCTTTCTCGATTTCGATTGTGGCGAAAACTCTGCTGAAATAGTCAATAATTACGATTGGTTCAAAGACATCTCTTTTCTTGACTTTATTCGCGATGTAGGAAAACACATTACAGTGAACTACATGATGGCAAAGGATTCCGTAAAAAAACGACTTGAAGGGAATGGCATGAGTTTTACCGAGTTCTCTTACCAGCTTGTTCAGGGATACGACTTTTACCATCTTTGGAAAGAACGCAACTGTTTGATACAGTTTGGCGGTTCAGACCAATGGGGCAACATTGTTACTGGTACAGAGCTGATTCGTAAGAAAGGAGCTGGTCAAGCTTTTGCATGCACCGCCACCCTAATTACCAAAGCAGACGGATCTAAATTTGGAAAGAGTGAAGGAGGAAATGTTTGGATCGATGCCAAAAAGACCTCTCCTTACAAGTTTTACCAATACTGGTTAAATGCTAGCGACGAAGATGCTGTGAAGTACATTCGCATTTTCACTCTAAAAGATCAGGCCACCATTCAAGCGATTGAAGCCGAGCACAATGAAGCTCCCAATCTGCGTGTCTTGCAAAAAGCACTTGCTGAGGATATCACGCTACGGGTTCATGGTGAGGAAGCCTTAGAAATGGCTTTGCGGGCATCAAACATACTATTTGGAAAATCAACTTCAGAGGACTTGAAGCTGATAGGCGAAGACGACTTCCTCAGCATCTTTGAAGGTGTGCCTCAAGCAGAAATAAGTCGCGATCTCCTCTCTAGTGGATTAGGCATTATTGATGCATTGAGCGCTGAAAGTGGATTCTTGAGTAGCAACGGTGAAGCTAGAAGAGCTTTAAAAGAAAACTCAATTAGCGTGAATAAAACCAAGGTCAGCGACACTTATGTTCTTAGTGGGGATGATTTACTTTCTAATCGTTATATCCTTTTACAAAGAGGCAAAAAATCATACTGCATATTGAAATTGGTTTAATTCCAAGGCCAAAATCAAGCATAAAAAAAAGTCCTGACGCTTCAGGACTTTTTTCATTTGTTTAGGAAATCACAAATGTTGGCTGGTTGTAGTTAAGAGACCAACCAAGTATATTAAAGAGCTTTGCCCCTAATTTTGCTTCTCTAGGGCTCGCCTTTGTTGATACATTAAGCGCTTTGATTTCGCACGCCTCCGTAGGAGACATCAATGCGCACAACAATAAGACGAGAAGCAATTGCAAAGGGTTGCTGCGCTGAGGTACTTTTTTTTTCTTAGAAACTACTATCTGAAAAGCCTCACATTCCCAAGTGCTGAATATCCTATTCAGAGGCGACCATTAGATTACATCCCCTTACCTCAGCGTGATCAAAACGGCCCAGCACTTCGAATCCCCCATGAGGGTTCATTCTGCCTAAATCGGAAGTCTCAATAAATGCACAAGACTCTGTGTTCGCCAGATCGATGATGTTAAGCCCTCCAGTTTTTCCATCACCTACATAAGAAAAAGGATCAGAAGTAGCGCGCACCAGGGCTTTCATCCAAGGAGGGCAATGAAACACCCCACCGGCTTTGCTGTAGGCTTGAGAGAGCAATTCCGTCATGCCGTATTCACTATGAATATTGGGCAGATTGAAGGCCCCTTTCAAGTGTTTATGCACCTCTTCTCGAACCATTTCCTTTCTCCTGCCTTTCATCCCTCCTGTTTCCATGATGACAAGATCTGCAAGTGAACAATCTACAAACCTGTTTTCGGCAAAATCAAGGAGTCCGAAGGTCACCCCTAACAAAACAATTTTTTGTTTTTCTTCAATGGCTTGGTGAATGTGAAGCTCAAGTTGCTCAAGGTTATTTAAAAAAAAACCGCTTAAAGGATGATTGTGCTGTTCTATGAGTCCTTTTGACATGAGCACTAATGAAGAACCTTTACGCTCTAAATACGCAGGCAAAAGACATAAAAAAACAGCATCGTCATAATCTGGGTAAAAGTGATTAAATGCCTTTTTATAGACCTCCTCGTACCATTCCAAGCTATTTACATGATGCTTGCTTGGCTCTCCTCCTCCAGTTGTGCTGCTTGTAAAAACATCCTCACACCTATTCGAGCTGGTTTTTACTTCATGTGATTTAAAAAGTTCAATGGGTAGGAAAGGAATCTTCTCAATTGTATCAATCTCAGAAAGGTCACGACCCAACAGTTTGATGTACTTGTTGTAAACCGGATTATTCACGGCTTGATAATGAAAGAGCT
Organism: Flavobacteriales bacterium; assembly: GCA_029238785.1. Taxonomy (GTDB): domain Bacteria; phylum Bacteroidota; class Bacteroidia; order Flavobacteriales_D; family Sanyastnellaceae; genus CALKGK01. The sequence goes on from JAQWFN010000007.1 coordinate 27,300, forward strand.
CCAAAGCAATTTCATTGAACTCGCGATCGTTATTTATTTGAAATATTTGTGCTTGCTTCGCGAAGGACATCTTGAACTTTAGGTCAAAATTATGGGTTAATTGTTAGATTTGATTGTCATGAGAAAAATTCTATTCCTCTTTTTACTTGTTTCCTCACTTAGCGCATGCTTACCGGAGGCTCAATACCCGCCAGAACCAGTGATTTCATTCAAGTCACTTGTACCGAATGGCAATCAAGCTGTGATGCGAATAGACTTCACAGATGGCGATGGAAATATTGGCTTAAATCAAGGCGACACCTTAGGTATTAATTGTCCTGACACTTGTCGTTATTACTACAACCTATTTTGTGAGTACTACGAACTCCAGAATGGCGAGTGGGTGAACATTGTTTTAGATCCTGAGATTGGCCAAATACCCTTTTATTACCGATTGCCTTACGCCACGCCAGAAGGTCAAAATCCAGCTTTGAATGGCGAGATAAAAATAGATATGCCGAGCTACTATCTTCTTGGAACTGGTTTTGACACCTGTAGATTCGAAATACAGCTGGTTGATCGAGCTTTGAACGAAAGCAACATTGTGCAATCGAACATCTTCATAAAGCCCAATTAAATTCGGCCAATGATTCCTTCGCTCACGGCAAAGATGTGATCTCCAATTTTTTCAAGTGCAATGAACACATCATTATAGACCATTCCAGAAGGAACGCTGTACTTGCTCTTCTCGACGTCCTTAAGGTGTCGGCTTCTCAGTTCGTTTCTGAACATGTTGATTTTGTCTTCAGCAGCTTCGGCCTCGGCTATATTTACTTGGCTACTCGGCGTGTCTAAGTTTTTCAGCATCACCTCTAGGGCTTCTTCAACAAAACCGAACATTTCCTTTAAGCTCTCTCTTTGTCTTGGAACGAAATAAACCTTCTTATTGTTTTTGTTTTCAAGGTTCATGGTGATTTGGTAATAGAGGTCGCCAATCTTCTCCAAATCATCTGTAATACTTAACAAGCCTCTTACACGCGCACTTGTGCTTGGAGACATCTCTTCTTTTGAGAGTTCAGTGAGGTAGTTTGCGATTTCGATTTCAAAGTTATCTGTAATCTCCTCATACTTACCCACCTTTTCTACCAATTTCTGTCGTTTCTTGGGGTCGGTAGACTCAAGTAATCGGTTAACTAAACCATTCATTCGAGCGGCAATTTGACCAAATTTCGATACTTCTTTATAGGCTTCGAGAAGTGAAAGTTCTGGTGTACCCATAACACCTCCTCCAATGTACTCCAAGCTAAACTCATCATCCTCTCCTCCTTTGGATGGGACGAGTTTGATCACCGTTTTAGCAATAAAATCAACAAACCAAACTAGTAATAGTGTGTTAATGATATTGAATGAGGTATGAAATAAAGAGAGCATCAATTCGCTTTCACCTTTACCTAAGTTAGGGTTGATTGAAGTTACCCAAGTTTGGAAGGGGCCGTAAATGTATTCAATCACCTCTAAGAATGGTTTGAAAACAATAATCATCCAGATCACCCCAAATACATTAAAAATCAGGTGTGCTCGTGCAGCTCGTTTTGCGTGCACGTTAGCGATCATTGCTGCAAGATTCGCGGTGATGGTTGTTCCAATGTTTTCACCCAGCACCATTGCTGCCGCGATATCTAGGGTGATGATGTCCTTGGAAAGTAGTGTAAGGGTGAGCGCCATTGCAGCGCTTGAAGATTGAACGATGAGCGTAATAAAGGTTCCAACAATAACAAAGATGATGGTTGTGCCAATACCCAAGTTGGTCCAGTTACTCAAAAAAGCAAGTGCATCTGCATTTCCTTGTAGGTCTGGCACAGAATCTTTCAAAGCTTCTAGCCCCATAAACAGAATGGCAAAACCGATGAGTACCTCGGCGATGTTCTTGAAATTCTCCCTTTTAACGAATAACATGGGGAAGGCAATGGCAATGATTGGGAGAGCGATGGCAGCAATTTTAAACTTTCCGAAAGCAAAGATGGCAATAAGCCAAGCGGTTACGGTAGTACCAATATTCGCCCCCATAATTACCCCAATGGCCTCGCGCAACTTTAAGAGCCCTGCATTTACGAAGCTCACCACCATCACAGTAGTAGCAGATGAACTCTGAATAATGGCCGTAGTTGAAAACCCCGTAAAAACGCCTTTTACGCGGTTGGAGGTCATCGCACCTAAAATATGACGGAGTTTAGAACCGGCTACACGTTGGATACCTTCACTCATCACTTTCATTCCGAAAATAAAAAGACCCAGTGCTCCAATCAGCTTTAATACATCAAAAAAATCGTAGTCCATTGCTAGTGTAAATATGCCGCAAAGGTAGTCGCTTGCTTAAGCTCACAGGGCCTTCGTGGTTTAATTTATTATTAACATGCGCTTAACAAACACACGACCCCAAGGCTTTCTACTCCAAAAACAAAGGCAAAACTAGCAATCCTTAACATTCCGATAACCTTAAAAAACCCTTACAAATAAAGGTTTATGGCGAATTGACGACTTGGGATTTGGAAATTGCTTAACATTTACTTAACTTTGAGGTAATGTTAAGGTTACTCACTATAGGCTTTCTATTCTTTTGCTTTTCAGGACTTAAATCTCAAGATCTGATTGAAGTGAATGGTTTGGTATGTACCAGTGACTCCCTTGTGTTCACTGGAGAGAAGCTCGTTTACTTCCACAATGGGAATTTAGCTGCTCGGTATCAGTTTGAAAACGGATTATTAAATGAGCAAGTTGTTTTTTATTTCGAAGGCGGCGGTATAAGAGAAACTGGACATTACTTGAACAACGAAAAGCATGGCGTTTGGACTTCTTACAATCAAAAAGGAGAAGTAGCTGCCAAGGGAGAATTTAGTGAGGGTGAAAAAGATGGCCGATGGCTCGTTTTTGATGAAAAAGGAACTTGCCGCTTGGAAGTGTTTTATGACATTGGTAAGCCAATGGGATACTGGACACTTTTTAATGAGGTTGCAGACGTTCTCGACTCTCGATATTACCCATAAAGTCATTTGTATTTGAACAATCTAAAAGCGGAGTCCTTGTAGCACTCTGCTTTTTTTTGCTGTCTTTTTGAGCTTTACACAACACGCAAAGCACAAGCTTCCTCTTTAAACAATTTCAAGGCCCCTTATTTTAAAAGTGCTATTGCACAGGCAAAAAGGTCTAGGCTTTAGATGAGGATATGAAATGAGTGCTTTAAAGCCTTATTTCGCACGGTGCTATTTAATGCTCGCCAAAAGGATGCGATGCAATGCAATTCGAAACTTTGCTACCTATCTATCGAATTTGCCCCTTTTTAGACATGTCAGAATTATTTACATAAAAAAAGCCCCAGCAATGCTGGGGCTTTTCAAGTATTTCAAACAAAAGATTACTCGCAAGATGAACCAAAATCAGAAAGGAACACCAACAAATCGCCTGCGTTTACAACACCATCTCCGTTGAAATCAGAAGGACAAGGGTTGATTGCGAATGTACAAGAGCCATCGTCTACTGTTGCAATAGGATCGTAGTTCTCTGCCACGTCGTAAGTACAACCAAGCAATTGACAAGAACCGTCATCTGTTGTTGCGTTAATATCATAGTTCAATGCGTCTGGGTTTGTACAACCTGCGTATTCACAAGAACCATCGTCTTGCAATGCATTCGCATCGTAGTTAGAAGCAAGTGGATCTGTACAGCCTTCTGGGATAGTACTGTTTGCAGCACCAGGCGTACCATTAGGAACGTAAGAATCTTGCCAGTTAGCACCGTCATTATTGTCGGTAGCTGCATCAATCAACTCCAAAGAAGAACAGAAGCCGTCTGCGTTCAATGGCCATGGTGCGATATCATCATAAACTACCTCATCAATTAAGTTTCCGAAGTTATCGGTAAGATTCACAGTTGTTCCACCGTTTCCTAAAGAACCTTCAAGATCGAATACTTGGTATCCGTTTCCTTCATAAGACGCTGGAGTCATTGCAAGTACTATATACTCGCCTGCAGCGATCGAAGTACCAGGAGCAAAAACAAGTATTGGCGAAGTGCCAACAACCCATCCTGAAAGATCAACAGCAGAAGCATCAGCATTGTAAAGCTCAACAAACTCATAAACAAGGTCATCACCTTGATCAAAACAAGGATTGTAATGAATCTCGTTGATGATGATCAAAGGCTCCGTAAAGTAGCAAGTACCATTTTCAAGGGTTGCCGTGATATCGTAGTTCAAAGCTGTTGGGTCTGTACAACCTTCAACGATACAAGTACCGTCGTCTGCAGTTGCAGCAGGATCGTAGTTTGTAGCCGCTGGGTTTGTACATCCAGGGATATTTGCACAAGAACCATCATCTACTGTTGCCAAAGCATCGTAGTTAGGGAAAGTGATGTCTGTACAACCAAATCTCTCAACATCAGCTGCATCTCTTGGCTCAATTTTGAAGTTGCCAAAAGAGAAGTAAAGGGGTCCGGTTACACGGAAAGTAATTCCTTCATCCACAGGAGTAACAACAACTCCAAGATCATCAACCAAAATTGCACCAGAAGCATCATCAATGCTCCATTCTCCGAAGCCGACATCACCTCCACCAAGTGGAACTTCGCCAGTTACCTGAACAAGGACACCTTCCCATTGCTCGTCACCAGCAGCAAGTGTAGTTAATACTTCTGGGTTTGGAAGTGCATTTCCTGAAGTAAGGATGCTGATGTTTTCAGAGTTGATTTGAGTTAAGGTATTTGTTTCAACAACAACACCATCTACTTCTACTTCATCACCCAAAGCAACACCAGCACCAGACACCCAGATTCCTGAATTTGGTCCAGAACCGTCTTGCATCGTAAACAAGTTGCTTGCTCCATAAACAGCAGTAACAACACCAGAAGTGGTTACACCTTCTCCAGTGTAAAGTTCTGATTGAAGTTCTGAAATGGTGTATTCAGTGAAAGGAGGTACAGTAGAATTAGCAGCTCCGGGAGTTCCGTTTTCTACGTAAGAAGCTTGCCAGTTTGCGCCGTCAGCGTTATCTGTGTTTGCATCAATCAACTCAAGTGAAGCACAGTTTCCATTGGCGTTAGGGAAAAGTGTACCCGTATCATAAGTAACCGCGTCTACAACAATACCAACTTCATTCAATAAAGCTAGTGGCTCACCGCTATTTCCTAGCGCTTGACCAGTAGCCTCAAACACTTGGTAGCCATTTCCTTCGTAAGTTGCTGCAACAATAGCAATTACAATATATTCACCTGGAGCGATACTTGTTGCAGCTGGGAAAGTCACATTGAAACCATCAATATTCCATCCTGTAAGGTCAACTGCTACAACATCGTTATTATAAAGCTCCAAATACTCGAACAAGTTATCGTTTCCTTGCGCTGTACATGGGTTAAAATGGATTTCATTGATGACGATAGCAGGAAGTGTAAACACACAAGAACCATCATCAATAGTAGCCGCTGCGTTGTAGTTCAAAGCAGTTGGGTCTGTACATCCTGAAACATCGAAAGTACAAGAACCATCTTCGTTGTTTGCATCAATGTTATAGTTGATTGCAGTTGGGTCTGTACATCCAGAAATGATACAAGTACCATCATCAACATTCGCTGCAGGATCAAAGTTATCTGCCGCAGGGTTCGTACATCCTGAAACAGGAACTAAGCAAAAGTTTGCAGCTCCTGGAGTACCATCAAATACGTTACTTGGGCACCAGTTAGCTCCGTCAGTATTGTCCAAAGCTAGATCTGAAAGTTGAACAGAAGGACCAAATCCATCCGGCTCAGTTGGCCATGGAGCAGCATCATCATAAATTACTTCATTGATAACCGTTCCGTCTGCAGTAGTAATTCCAACAGCTTCACCACCATTACCTAGGCCACCACTAGTCCACTGAAAAATTTGGTAAGTAGCTCCTGCGAAAATTGCGTTTGTTTCATCTACTACTACCACAATGTACTCACCTGGGGCAATACTCGCTCCCGCTGGGAAAGTATATACTGCGCCAATCAACATGAATCCTTCGAGGTCTACTGATGTTGCATCTGCATTATAGATCTCAATAAACTCAGTAACATCTGTACCCGCTTCAATTCCGTTATAGTGAATCTCAGTAATGATCAAATTCGGCAATGAAAGGATACATGATCCATCATCATTTGTAGCATCTGGGTTATAGTTCACTGCAGCTGCATCTGTACATCCTTGGATAATACAAGATCCGTCGTCGTTATTTGCTGCAGGATTAAAGTTGTCTGCAGTAGCATTTGTACAACCAGAGATGATACAAGAACCATCGTCAAGTGTTGCAGCTGCATTGTAGTTGTCTGCACTCGGATCTGTACAACCAGAAATTGCACCAGCAACATTGCTTACAGAGAAAAGGTCAAACGCGAATGATTCGCTTCCTGAAGCTGAAGGAGAATCAACATATACACGAACAACGAGTGAAGTTCCTGAAACAGTAAATGCCTTAGTGATGGCTTGAAATGTAGGACTTACTTCAACATCACCTACGGTGTCTCCATCAGTGTCCATCCACATACCGATATTTGCTCCACTTGCTCCTGCGGGAGCCGCAGTAGTTAAAAGTGTGCTCCAAGCACCGCCATCAAGTGCATATTCTACGCGTAATATATCGCTATCATCCCAACCACCTGCAACAAACTCTGTAGCGAACAGACCTGAGAACTGAAGGTCGCTTAACCCAGTAATATCTATTGCTTGGAAAGTGAGTGTCTTAAGGGTTAGACCATCTGACAAAGGTGCATCATCCCAATCTTCTCCGGCCCAGAAAAAACTTCCGTCAAAACCAGCGTAAGCTCCAGAAACGTTCGTACCATCCGTTCTTCCGAAGTGGTCACTAGTGGTTTCATAAAAAGTGTTTGAAGAAACATAATTTGTTCCTTCACCGTCTGTTTCGAAGCTTTCCGACCAGATTTGGGCTTGGGCTCCAAAGTTAAATGCGAATAGCGCCAACATCATGGTCAATACCGCAAAAACATTTGATAATTTCATACTGTGTAGATTTTGGTTAAGCCTGTTCCAGTAATACACTGAACTAAAATTAGGCGCAGCGAAAATACTCAACTTATTTGTTCTTTCCCTTCATTTCTGTATTAGCTTAACGTTAAACTTCTTCGATAGAAATAAAGAAAAAGCTGCATGAACAAGCCATTTCACCCCCTAAAAGAGCTGAAGCTGATCTGGCAACTGTTTGAACGAGCTTCGATGGTGCGGACTTAGACCTTTTTTCTGAATTCCTTCGCGATGTGCTTTAGTTGGGTAGCCTTTGTTTTTATCCCATGCGTAATGTGGGAATTCCAAGGCAAGGGTTTCCATCAATTCATCGCGATGGGTTTTAGCTAAAATGGAAGCGGCGGCTATGGACTGATATTTTGCATCTCCTTTGATGATGCAAGAGTGCGGTATTGACTCATGGGCATTAAAGCGGTTCCCATCAATCAAAAGGTGCTCTGGTTTTGTTTGAAGTTGATCTACCGCTCTTTTCATGGCTAAAAAAGAAGCGTTCAGAATGTTCACTTCGTCTATTTCTTGCGGTGAAACAGCAACCACAGCCCATGCAAGTGCTTTAGATTCAATTTCTAGTCTAAGGGCATCGCGTTTTTTCTTCGTCAGTTGTTTTGAATCATTCAGCGCTTCAATTCGATGATCATCATCCAAAATAACCGCAGCAGCAACTACTGGTCCGGCCAAACAGCCTCTACCCGCTTCGTCACAACCCGCTTCTAACCTTCCTTCAACAAGACAAAACTCAAGCATGATTCATGGTTTTTTCAATGGACTTCCATAAGTCCTTTGCAGATTCATCCCAAGAAAAACGAAGGGCTCTTTGCAGTCCTTTTTCAATCAATTCGCTTCTGAAATCTGCTTCCTTTTCTATCCGAATCATCGCCGCTGTGATTTGCTCCACATTTTCTGCATCAACCAAAAGTGCAGCATCACCAACTACTTCTGGCAAACTGCTATTGTTAGCACAAATTAAGGGAACACCAGAAGCAAAACTCTCAATGGCTGGAATACCAAAACCTTCGAAAAGCGGGACGAAGGTCATGGCTAAAGCGCCTGATAAACACCGACTCATGTCTTCATGACTCATTCGCCCGAGCTGAATTAGGTCTTTGGCAAAAGTCATTTGACTTAATGTTTGTGCTTCTTCTCCGCTACTCCACATCGTTGCCCCAACGAGGATCATCTTGGCGCTTCCGCCTTGAACTTTATAGGCTTCAAAAGCTTGCAACAATCGAACAATGTTCTTTCTTGGATTAATGGAACCCACATAGATAAAATAAGCCTCACCCATGGCATATTCAGCTCTAATGGCTTCAATTTCTTCTGGTGATTTTGGGCTGAATATATTGTCCACACCATTGTAAACCACATCTATTTGATCGAGATCAATATTGTAGCAACGATGGATGTCTGCCTTTGAAAAGTTCGAAACTGTGGCAATGCGTGTGGCTTTGCGGGCAAATTTCGGGAAACGATCTTGGTAATACCGGGCTATTTTCGGGGGCAAGAGCTCTGGGAAATGTTCAAAATTGAGATCGTGAATGACGAGAAGTTGTTTAACATCACTGCGCATGGAGGCAAAACCGTCTGGACTCAAAAAGAGGTCGACTTGGTCTTTCTTCAATTGTTTTGCAACGCTTCGATTGAACCACCAATCGAAAAGGAAGGTCCGTCTAGCAGGAGGAAAGAGGCGTTTTCCAATAACATTTTCAGCGAAGATAAATTCCTCTGGAACCGGTCTATCGAAGTAAAAAACAAAGTCTACTTCGGGATGCATGAGTACAAGCCGTTTGAGCGTTTCAAGGGAAAAACGTCCTATTCCTTCCAGTTTGTTGGGGACGAGTAATCTGGTGTTAACCGCAATGCGAAGCTTCTTCATTTCGGCGAAGTTATTAAAACCATGCAAGACCTAGGAACATCAAATTCTAAGATGCCGATGCTTTTAGCTAAATTTCGGCAGCATTAACTGCCTAACATGCGTAAAGAATTCCTTTCGAACCTCAGTCTCATCCTCTTGCTGAATTTTCTCGTCAAGCCTTTTTATGTGCTTGGTGTTGAAACTCAAATACAGAATGCCGTTGGTCCGTCTGAATTTGGAATATACAGCGCTATCTTAAGTTTCACCTTTCTTCTGAACATTATTCTCGACGGCGGAATCACCAATTTCAACACCAGAAACATTGCACAACACCGCCAATTGTTGAGTAAGCACTTTGGTGGGATTGTTCGGGTTAGGGTTGTGCTTGGAGTGCTTTACATGGGTGTCTTAATTTTATTGGGAAGCTTTTTAAATTATGTTCAAGAGCACTTTTGGATGTTGTTTCTTCTTGGGGTGAACCAGTTTCTTGTGGCCAGCATACTTTACTTCCGTTCCAATTTAGCTGGATTGCATCGTTTTAAAGCCGATGCCTTCATTTCTGTTCTCGACCGGAGTTTACTTCTCGTGTTCATGGGAGCATTGATCCTTTTGCCTCATGTTTTTGGTGAGTTTCAAATCATGTGGTTGGTTTACGGACAAACCTTAGCTTATGGAATTGCGCTTATTTCTTCCTTTATCTTACTTCGAAAGAACTTAACACAGTTGAAACTTCGAGGTAATCGCGCATTCTCTCGAATGATTTTGAAGAAGAGTTTGCCCTATGCCTTGCTTATTCTGCTTTCCATGGCCTATTACAAAACAGACGCGGTGATGTTAGAGCAGCTTCTTGGCGACGATGGGTTTTATGCCGGTATTTATGCCATGGGCTTCCGTTTTTTTGAAGCGAGTAATATGATTGGTTTTTTATTTGCGGGACTCCTTTTGCCCATCTTCTCGAGACTGATCAAAAAGAATGAGTCTTTAGACAGCATTGCCTCAAGTGCTTTTCAGCTTCTTTTTACAGGAGGTGTTTTATTGGCTGGTATTCCTTGGTTGGTGGGTGATGAAATCTTAAACTTTTTCTATCACGATCATCTTGATGAGGCTTTACGACCATTTCAAATACTGATGTCGGCTTTCTTTTTTGTGATGATGAGCTACCTTTTCGGCACCATTCTAACTGCGCGGGGAGATTTAAGAGTGATGAATTTTCTTGCGCTTTTCGGGGTGATTTTGAATGTGGTTTTAAACTTCAGTTTGATTTCTAAATTGCAAGCTGAAGGTTCGGCTTGGGCAAGTTTATTTACCCAAGGCATGATCTCTCTGATTCAAATGTTTTTGGCCTTGAAATATTCGAAACTTCGTTTTTCGAAGCGAACGCTGATCAGCATGTTTGTTTACTCTTGTTTTGTGGGAATTCTTTTCTATCTGCTAACAATAAGTTCGCTTTCTTGGGTGTTAAAGGGAGGAACTTTTGTGTGTTTAGGCCTAGCAGGAGCATTTTTAACTCGCTTTCTGAGAATGGGGCAATTTAAGGAACTGCTTCAACGCTAACTTAGGCACTTTGAATTCATTACTTTTGCCAAAATTTTTATCTCTCTATGGAAGAGCAACAAAAAGACACCAGCTTGGCGTCGACCAATATTATTGTATTTCTTTACCAATGGCGTAAGGTCATTATCGGGCTTTGTTTCCTTGCTGCAGTAGCTTCATCTATTGCTTCATTCATCATCGAGGAGAAATTCAAATCAAGCGTTACCATGTTCGCTACTCCTCAACACTCCATTGGTGAGCAGTTTTATGAGGAGCAGAAAAAAGAAGATTTATTGGAGTTTGGAGAAAAAGAAGATGCTGAACGTTTGCTTCAAATCTTGAATTCAGATCGAATTCGAAACCGAGTAATTGAGAAGTATAATCTTTGGGAGCATTACGACATCTCTATTTCTGCTCCTGGGGCGAATACCATCATGGGCAAGGAATACAACAGTAATGTTTCTTCTAAACTCACAAGATACGGCTCCATTTTGGTTGAAGTTCTTGATAAGAGCGACACCTTGGCGGCTTTGATGGCTAATGACATTGCTTTTCTTCTCGATAGTGTTTCTAACGAATTGAGAAACGGGCGAGCAATGGAGGCCTTCATGTATGCGAAAAACTCACTTGAACAAGTTCAGGGTGAGATTCGTCTCTTGGAAGACTCCATGGGAACCATTAGAAGTTATGGCGTTTATGACTATTTCACACAAATCGAAACCTTGAGTGAACAATACGGAACAGCCATCGTTAATGGTCAACCAAAACGCGCTGAACAAATTCGCCAACAAATGGAGGAAATTTCTCAGTACGGAAACATCTACAACAAATTAGACGCCCTCCTCGAAGCAGCTTACGAGCGTGAAGAAGTATTGAAAAAGCGTTACGACTTGATGTACCTCGATGCGACCTCTCAATTGCCTTCGAAATTTGTGGTTGATTATGCCGCTGTTTCAGACAAGAAAGCGTATCCCGTTCGTTGGTTAATTGTGGTCATGTCTGTTGCCGCTACCTTCCTCATCTCTGTAATTGGAATCCTCATACTAGAGAATTTCAGAAGTCTAAAAGCTCAGGGCAAGATTTAATGCTAAACGACTTACAAAAGAAACGTTGGCTCATGATTGGTGGCGGCCTCTTTGTGCTGCTGCAAACCGTGTGCATTGCTTTGGAGTTTTACTACATCGCTCTCTTGCCTTTGGTTCTTTTGGTGATTGCGGGTGCCATTTTCAAACTTGATTGGTTGATTCTTTTCATCATTGCCTGCACTCCAGTGAGCTTAAACTTAGAGCAGCTTGATCTTGGGGGTATCGGTTTCTATCTTCCAACAGAACCCTTACTTTTTGGCGTTCTTGTGGTGTTTGTGATGAAGTTGCTTTATGGGAAATCGATCGACAAGCGCATATTCAAGCACCCAATAAGTATTGTTGTTTATGGCTTTCTCGCATGGATGTTGGTGACTACCATAACGAGTGAGATGCCCTTGGTTTCACTAAAATACTTTATCTCTAGGGCTTGGTTTATCGCTGGTTTTTATTTCATTCTCACGCATATTTTCCAGAATCGGAAACACATTGACCGATCGTTTCTGCTCTATTTATTTCCTCTGTTTGCAGTGATTTGTTACACAGTAATTCGCCATGCTGGCTTTGGATTTGAGAAAGATGCGGGCCATTGGGTAATGGAACCGTTTTACAAAGACCACACTAGTTATGGAGCAGTGTTGGCGATGTACCTGCCTGTTTTGGTGGGCTTGTTGTTGAAGCGAAACGTCAACCCACTCTTGAAAGCATTCTTGATTATTGGCTTGGTGATTCTAGTTGTTGGAATCATTCTTTCATACACCAGAGCAGCTTGGGTAAGTATTGCAGCAGTGATTGGGCTGGGGATATTGATGCTCCTTCGAATTCAATTAAAGCATCTTGTGTTTGTAGCACTTGCGGGCATTGGTTTTTTGTGGTTTGCTCAGGATGAGTTGGTTCAAATGCTCGAGAAGAACAAACAAGACAGTTCTGACGACCTTGCTGAGCACGTTGAATCCATCTCAAACGTAAGTAGTGACGCCTCCAACCTTGAGCGCTTGAACCGATGGAACTGCGCTATGGCCATGTTCGAAGAGCGTCCGGTTTTTGGCTGGGGACCGGGAACATATCAATTTGTATATGCCCCATTTCAGCGCTCGCAGGACATTACCATCATTTCGACTAATAATGCAGATGGAGGTAATGCTCACAGCGAATACCTTGGTCCATTGGCAGAACAAGGGGTTTTGGGATCTCTTGCCTTCTTTGCCTTGCTTTTCGTGGTGAGTCAGGTAGCGTTTAAATTGTTCTTTCGCTTGAAAGATCGCGAATTGAAAATACTCGTCTTATCGTCTTACTTAGGCCTGATGACTTATTTCATACATGCTGTACTCAACAATTATTTGGACACCGATAAAGTAAGTGCTCCATTTTGGGGATTCATAGCAGTATTGGTGGCTGTGGATTTATTTCACGCACCTGAAGAGACAGAAAAACAGCTTAGTGAAAGCGGCAGCTAAGCAAGGCCGTATCATCTACATAAGGCATTGTTCCCCTGAAAGCATTTAGCTCTTTAACGATCAATTGGTTCAATGCTGCTGTTGGTGCAAAGAAGTTTTTTTCAAGCGCTTGCTCCAGTCGTTCTGTGCCATACTCTTCCAGGTCCTCGTTTTCCAGCTCCGTTAGACCATCGGTATAACAAATCACCACGCTACCGGGCTCTATGGAAACTTCCCCGCTTAAAACACGCGGTATTTCATCCAACATTCCTAGCCCCATGCATCCGTTCTTCAGCCATTCTGTTTTTCCTTGGGGGGGCATCAATATTGGTGGGTTGTGTCCGCAATTGATGTACTTCAGCAAACGGCTCTGTTTGTTGTAAGTAGCAAAAAAGAAGGTAATGAACTTCTCCCCTTGTGTTGATCGAATCACCCGATCGTTCAACTCATGAACAATGTCTTCGAGTGCCATTTTTTGAAAGCGGAAAATAGCCATGAGGTAAGCTTGGAAATTCGACATCAAAAAAGCAGCGCTTACTCCTTTTCCGGAGACATCTGCCATGCAAAACATGACCTCATCTTCGTTGATGGAAATAAAATCATAGTAATCACCCCCAACTTGTTGGTGTGGACGATATATTGCTGAAACATCAAAGTAATCATCGCTGGGCAATTCATTAGGAACCAACATGGCCTGCATTTCTGCCGCCAATTCAAGTTCCTTTCGAACTCGTTCTTGACGAAGGCTATCTGCAATAAAACGCCTGTTTTTTATTGCAACAATGATGATATTGGTTAAGGTCTCAATGAAGTTAAGGTGTTTGATAATTGGGCTTACACCTTCTTCCTCTTTGATGTCGCCTACCATCACATAAGCAATTACTTTTTCTTCGTGCTTTACTGGTATTGAAACTTCAAAATTCTCCCTTTTCCCCAATGAGTTAATGAGGAACTTCGAAGACTCTACTTTGGCCAGATCCTTCTGATTGAAAACGGGAAATTCAGCTTCAATGCCAAACTTCATAACGCACTCCCAATTGGTCTGCTCCTCAAAAAGCACTAACTTCTCAATACTGAGAGGCGGCTCCATCAAGGTGTTTTTATAGGTACTTAGGAGATCTTGAACGCTTTGATTGCTATTAATGGCCTCTGCAATCGTTTTCAACGACATCAGCTTGAAGTCTTTAACTTCCAGTCGCCTTTTTAGACGTTCTTGTGATTTCCCAGTGCTTTTGGCCATGTTGTGTATTAAGTCAGTCGTTCAAGAATACTTGGTATTTTTCTAATCAAAGCCAGTTCTCTGAACTTGTGTCTTGCCTCTTCAGCAGGAGAACCAAAGTAGGTTTTACCACCTTCCAATGATTTTGTGATGCCGCTTTGTCCTAAGACAACCGCTCCTTCACCAATAACAACATCACTTGGCACACCTACTTGTCCCCAAAGGATAACGCTATCTTGAATAGTAACACAGCCTGCTATTCCAACTTGTGCTGCAAAAAGACAGTTTTTGCCAATAACGGTGTCATGTCCAACATGCACCTGATTATCAAGTTTAGAACCTTTACCAATCACAGTTGCTCCTGAAACCCCACGATCGATGGTACACATGGCGCCAATTTCTGCATCATCGTGAATTTCAACGCTCCCACAAGTGTGCATTTTATTGTACTCTCCGTCGATTTTCTTGTAGTAGAAGGCATCGCCCCCAATAACTGTATTAGGATGTATGGTAACCCGATCGCCAATGGTCACATCATCGCCAATAACCACTCCTGGGTAGATTAAACAATCTTCTCCAATTCTTACGCGCTGACCAACACTCACTTTGGGGTGAAGGCGAGTTCCTTGTCCTACCATTACATTAGACGAGTTCTCCCAGCCCAAGAAGGGATTGAAGTGTCGTGTAAGCTGGTTGTAATCGTGGAAGGGTTGAGAAGATACGAGCAGTGCTTTTCCTTCTGGGCAATCCACCTCTTTGTCGATCAAAATGGTGGTTGCCGCAGAATTAAGGGCTTTCTCATAATACTTCGGGTGATCTACGAATACCAAATCTCCAGTTTCAACTTTATGAATTTCGTTGATTCCAGTAATGAGGTGTTTTGGATCGCCAACAGCATTAGCGCCAATCATTTTGGCAATGGCTTCGAGGGTTTGAGGAGTGGTGAGTTTCATTATATTATTTCTTCACACGCTCTGAGTACGCACCTGTTCTCGTGTCTATCTTCACCCAATCTCCTTGGTTGATAAACAGAGGAACACGAATCTCAGCACCTGTATCTGTAGTTGCAGGTTTCATGGCGTTTGTTGCCGTATCACCTTTGATCCCAGGCTCCGTGTAGGTAATTTCAACTTCGATGTTATTTGGTAAATCGCAAGACAATACGGTCTCTTCTTCAGCGTGAAACATGACCTGACAAATAACTCCGTCTTTCAAAAACTGAGGTGCTGAAATCAAATGCTTGTTGATGGCAACTTGCTCGTAAGTTTCTGCATTCATGAAATGGTATCCCATATCGTCGTTGTAGAGGTATTGATAATCTCTAGTTTCAATACGAACGGTTTCAATTTTGATTCCTGCATTGAAGGTGTTATCTACAACTTTTCCGTTTTCGAGGTTTTTCAATTTAGTACGAACAAATGCTGGTCCTTTACCTGGTTTAACGTGAAGGAATTCTACAATTGTCCATAAACCACCATTGTACTTGATGCATAGTCCATTTCTGATGTCAGAAGTTGTCGTTGCCATATCTGTTTTATTAAATCTGCAATTATTGAGTTGTAAAGATAATAGAATATCTACGAGCAAGCATTAAAAGCGCACACGCAGCTGTACTTTGACTTCAGAGCGGTGCGGTGCATTAATCTGCTCCAGCCCTGAACTGATCACTTGCCGATCGTCGTAATACCACCTTGCATAACGCAGCCACAAATCTACACCTCGGGCTACCTTATATTTAGCGGTCAAATAAAACCGTGAACCTCGTGAGAAGTAAGCAGGAATACTGAAAGCATAGAGCACGTCATTCTCATAGGCATAAATTCGAGCGTTGTAGCTGTCTGTGTAGAACAAGGCGTAACGAACGGAGAAGCTCACCGGGAATTGAATCTTTTTGAAAACGAGGTCTTGATAGAGCAAGAAACCGCGTTCTACTTCTTGACCTTCTTGCTGAAATAAAACCAGCTCAGCGCGCGACTTCAACTTGATGTTGGGATGCGCCAAGAAACTCGTATTGATTCTAAAATTTTGCTGGGTGATGGGCATTGGGAAAGTGATGTCGTTCTCTAAGAAACTTGCATTCCTTGCCTTTACTCTGCTCCGATAGCGCAGGTAAAACTCTTTATTTCTTGATGGTTTGTAATTGAGTTGTGTTAGAAAATCTCGCCCAGCGCTTGGTGCTTGCGTTTGAAACCTCAACCATTGAAAGCGGAAGAAATCTGCATAAGAGGTGGCCGTCCATTTTCGATTGATTTTAAACTGACCTCCAACATAAATTCCCGACTCGTTAGCTGGCCTCGTGCCTTCCACAAAAGTATTCGCCAGTTGGTTTTGAAAGTTGCGCGCGTATGAACGGTGAATTGCGATCATGGACACCCTTGGGTCGAGAGCTATTAAAGCTCCATTTACCGTTGCCCATGCTCCATTTTTACTTCGTGAAACCTCCCCAAAAACATTCACATTTTTGATGGTTCTGCTGTAGTTCAATCCAACAACTTGGTTGTTATTATCGTTAAATTCAAACTGATTGTAAAGTTGGAGTTGTCGAGTAACGTTGGCATCATACTCCGAAGCAACGGCCGTAAAACCAATTTGTCCACGTCTTGTCTTATAGGTGAAATTACCTCCGAAGTATTGTTCAGTAACAGCATCTTTATCTACCAATTCGTTGGGGGTTCTGTGAAAACCGCTGAGCTGAAAAGACGAAATGGTATTGAGCTGCTCAGTAGCGGTGGTATCGACAATATTGGCATCGATTTTATTGGCTGAGTAGAAGGCTGTAAACTGAAGTTGTTCGCTTCCAACGGTAACAGCTGCTCCGCGAAGAAAAAGGTTCTCGTCTACAGAAGTGTATGGCCTAATTCCGATTTCGGTTCTTTTCGCATTCAAGGCATCAGCAGACTTCCCAAAAGCTAATCCCGACCATAAGGTAAGCCCTTGACCAAACTGCAATTGATAGTCGCCAACAAGAGCTTTACGAACAAAGGTGTTGTTCTCATAGTAAAGGTGACTTGAATAGAAGTCAAAACCTTGTTTTTGTGTTCCTTGAAAAAACTCCTCCCCAGGATCTTTCTCTGCCGTGATTCCGAAGCTGATGTTTCGTCCATAAGTAAATCGGTAACGAGCGTATGCCCTATAAGAAGAACCGAGGTACCTTCTGTTTGGGTTTTCTGCTAGCTCTTCTGGTGAAATTGGAGCGTAACCTTGACGTTCTTCCAGTACATCTTGATAGCGAAGGAACAAATCATGTTTCCCATCTCGAAAGATATCTTTCAAAGTAACTCTTTCTAGTTCTGACGGCGGTTTTACCGATACAAAAGGAAGTAAGTTTAGAATGGTGTATTGATCCCACCGATCCAGTGCTTGAAGTTCCCAAATTTCTTTTAATGATCCGTAGCGTTCAATGTGATTGAAAAGCGATTGAATTTGAAACTCCGTAAGCAGATACAAGCTTCGGAGCTCGTCAGCAGTTGTACGATTCAGGTTGATTTTTCGATCGTAATAATAATTCAGATCGTCGAAAAGCGTGGTAAAATCTAGCTCATCTCCTTCTTCTAAGCCTTCGGCAATAATCTCAATGCGTTGTTCAATGATGCGCTGACGTACAATTTCATCTCGGCTTTCTTGAGCTTGCACCACATTCGTCATCATCAAGCTAAAAACAGCAAGAAGAACTGTGCGCACTACGGTCCTATTTTGAGATGAACTATTGCGCATGGTAAGTAAGCGAAATCATAGGTTGAACCCCAAGAACCTGTTCATAGCTCGCTGCTACATCAATACTGAGTTGCTTGTAGACATAGCCTAAGCCGAAAGAGAATAAATCTGGACGAGAGCCTGCTCCTACTCGAATGTAAAGCGGATCAACCGCATGGTATTCTACTCCGGTGCGCACACCTACTTTTTCATCAAAAACCTGATGAACTTCAGCCAAAAAAAGCACCTTTTTAGAGATTTCCCAGGCAATTCCTGTTCGAATAACACTAGGAACACTCTCGTTATTGAAATCGGCGAGTCTACTTCTATTTGGATTGAAAATGTGTGCTGCAATGGCTACTTCATCGTTCAATTGGTAGCGAAAGCCTCCCTCAACCGTGAAGGTATTTGCGCTTCCATAGGTTCCTCCCAGTTGCACCTGATGATAGGCGAGCTGCACCCCAACATCGAGATCTTCTCCTAACTTTCTTGCATAGGCCAAACCAATTCTCGATCTCCTGTAATTTTGAAATCCGTAGGTATTAACCGATAGTCCGAGCACTTGATTTTCTAAAGGTTGAACCAGTGCTAGAGAGAGAACGCTTAATTCCGAAAGACCGAATCTATTTTGAAAAAATGCACCCGCACTAAACTGCTCTGCACTAGCCAGTCCAGCTTGGTTTTGCATAATAGACCAAGTATCTTGGAGGGCGATGCCAGCGCCATTAACAGCTTCAAACCTGCCCCCACTTGAAGGGAATGCATCTTGCGCGAAACCAGAGATGCTTGAGAGAAAGAGAACAGCAAAGACAATAAAACGCATTACGCCTGTATTTTTGAGTTGCTGAAATTAGGAAAATTGCTGTACAGGATGGGCGTATTGTTTGTAAAATTCACGAATGATGTAACCAAAATGAAACTTGTACGACCTTCATATCAAAGCTCACCACATGACTGAATCAAAGAAATCAGCCTTTATGAATCTGTATCAGCCCGTTCACGAGGGCTTCGTAAGGTACTGTAGTGCCAGAACTTACGGAATTATGGAGACCGAGGATTTGGTTCAAGAAACAGTGGCCATTGCTTTTGAACGATTTGAAGGTTTGCGCGACGAAAAGGCCTTTCTCGCCTACCTGATGCGCACCGCAAACAACCTCTTTATCTCTCAATTGAGAAGGAAAAAGTTTAGCGGTGTGTATTGCAAAAACGCATTTGAAAAATTAAAGAGCATTGCTCCCTCAGCTGAAGTAGCCATGGATGTTCATCATTTGTACAAGGCAATTGAAAAACTCGATAAGAAAAGTCAAGAAGCCATTGTACTGTTTGAAATCTCTGGCTTTAAGATTGATGAGATTGCTGAAATTCAAAAATGTGGCAGCTCCGCCGTTAAAGGGAGGCTGCATCGTGCCCGAAAGCAATTGAAAAAAGAACTCCTTGAAACTGCAGACATTCAACACCTTCTTTTGAGCTTAAGCCTGCTTTATACTCTTAAAAACTAGCGTATGGAATCGGAAAAGCACTATTTCGACCAAGTTAAAAAGCTCCCAACAGAGGTGAGCTTAAGCAGTGTGGAGCAATTTGTTCTTCAAGGACCTCCTGCTCCATCATTTTGGAAAAAACACTTTTTACATCACTTAAACAGCATTATCATGAGCAGTATCATATTAATTAGCCTCGGTTTATTTTTCTTTCTACCAGAAAGCACTTCTCCACATCAAGCAAAAGCTTTGATCAAGAGCGAACAAAATCTGGATATGATAGAAGTTATTACGCAAATAGACCAACAATCACGAGCGGAGTTCTTTGAGTATGAAACCCCAAACATTAAAACTTCTCTCGCTAAACCAGCCCACCAAGTAGCCGCTTTGATGTCACTACCTATTGCTCAAAACGGGCCAAGGGTTAAATCTACCATGAACTTGTCTCGCCAAGATAGTGCTGATACAACAGCAGCTACACAAGCTCAAGAAAAGGAAAGCGCACACTCAAGTACTGGCGAATATCAATCCTTCGATCTTAAATTATTTGGGGACGAACCCACTTCGAGCTGGAACCCAAAAGTGTTATAGGCCAAAGAAAACGGACTGTTTGTTCAGGTGTGTAAAATCAAAAGAAATAAAGCCGGCAGCATCAAGAAGATTGAATTCTATCTGAAGGCCAAATCTCCCGATGGCAAGGACTATTATAAGTCTTTTGTGACCGTGGAGTCAAACTACTTCCAAAGTTTAG
Organism: Flavobacteriales bacterium; assembly: GCA_029238785.1. Lineage (GTDB taxonomy): Bacteria > Bacteroidota > Bacteroidia > Flavobacteriales_D > Sanyastnellaceae > CALKGK01. Next base: position 47,371 of record JAQWFN010000007.1, read on the forward strand.
AAGTGAAATGGGACTACAATGAGCGCCTTGGCGTTGCCCAAATGGCTTACAAAATCAACGATGGTGATTGGACTGAAGTAGAAGACGTTTACAATTCATGTTCTAAAATTAAGATCAGCTCAAAATAATCTCACTGAGATATTTGCTTCTTAAAAAAAAGATATACCTTTGCACTCCTTTTATTAAAGTGCACTGCGGATGTGGTGAAATTGGTAGACACGCTAGACTTAGGATCTAGTGCTTCACGGCTTGTGGGTTCGAGTCCCTCCATCCGCACTTTTTTTTCAAGATTCAAACGGCGCTCGCCGAACTACTCTAAGTGAAAGACTTATGGAAATTTCTCAGCAGAACATTGACGATTTAAACGCAGTGCTGACACTCAAGTTGTCTAAAGAAGACTACTTCGACAAATACGAATCGGCACTGAAGAAGTACCGCAAACAAGTGAACATGCCTGGTTTTAGAGCAGGTCATGTGCCCCTCGGCTTGGTGAAAAAGCAGTACGGGAAATCTATTCTTGCTGAAGAGATCAACAATGTGATCAATGAATCATTGAACAAGCACATTGTAGACAACAAGCTTAAAATCCTCGGAAATCCACTTCCAAAAGAGAGCGAAATCGTAGAAGGCGATTGGAACAATCCTGACGATTTTACTTTTGAATACGAAATTGGACTATCTCCTGAAGTAGAAATCGTTCTTCCGAAGAAAGCAATGGAAATGGCTGTAGTTAAGGTTGACGACAAATTGATCGACCAACAAGTTGAAGACATGGCTCGTCGTTTCGGCAAAATGAGCACACCTGATAGCTCTGGCGACAAGGACATGATCATGGCTACCGTTGTTCAATTGGATGAGCAGGATGAAATTCTTGAAGGTGGATTCATGAAAGATGTGACCATCAGTTTAGAATTCCTTGAAGACAAAAAAACCATCAAAGCTTTGAGTGGTTTGAAATCTGGAATGTCTGTAGTGCTTGATCCGCACAACATTTCTAGAGGACACGACGATTTAGGCCGTATGCTTGATCTTACCCACGACCAGGTTCATGATTTAAAAGGAAATGTTAAGCTTACGGTGAACGATGTGAAGCGCATGACTCCTGCCGAAATCAATGAAGAGCTTTTTGCAAAAGTATTTGGTGAAGGCAACGTAAGCACGGAAGAAGAGTTCCGTGGAAAAATCAAGGAAGATTTAGAGAAGATGTTCCGCAATGACGCAGAGCGTTTCTTCAAAAAACAATTGGCAGACAAGATGATTGAAGACCTCAATCCTCCCCTACCAGATGAATTCTTGAAGCGTTGGATTGCAGCTGCAAATGAGAAACCATTGACGCAAGAACAAATCGACGAAGAATACCCTTCTTACGCTGAGAGCTTGAAATGGCAGCTGATTCAAAACCGCGTTATCGAACAACACGAGTTGGACGTTAAGCCAGAAGAAGTTGTTGAACACGTTAAAGGAATGATCACTCAACAATACGCTCAATACGGCATGCCTTTGGACGACGAGCAGTTGAGTGCTATGGCGGCTAACGCTATGACCAACCGTCAAGAAAGCCAACGAGTTGCTGAGATGATCTACGAAAACAAAGTTGTAGACGCCTTGAAAGAAAACACCAAGATCAAAGAAAAAGCATTGAGCTATGAAGATTTCTTGGAGTTGGTTCAGTCTGCCTCGAAGTAAGCACCTTATTCCATCGAGCTTATCAACTTTTAACTTCTAACAAATTAACTTTTGAACTAGTTGTTTTGTTAGTACTTTGCTAACTCGAATAAGGACACAGATACTATGTATAACAGAAAAGAATTTAGAAACTACGCGGTTAATCACCGTGGCATTAACAGCGCCGCTTTCGACCACTATATTGAAAGCACTTATGGCCCTGAAAACATGACTAGAACGGTTATTGAAGAGCGAAACATGCCTTTTAGAGAGGTTGACGTTTTTTCTCGTTTGATGGCTGATCGAATCATTTTCCTTGGAACTGGAATTGATGACTATATCGCAAATATTATTCAAGCGCAATTGTTGTTCTTGGAATCGGTTGATGCGAATAAGGACATTCAAATTTACTTGAACTCTCCAGGAGGAAGCGTGTATGCTGGTTTAGGAATCTACGACACCATGCAATACATTAAGCCTGATGTAGCAACCATCTGCACTGGTATGGCCGCTTCTATGGGAGCTGTCCTTCTCTGCGCAGGAGCTGCTGGAAAAAGAACTGGTTTGAAGCACAGTCGTGTGATGATTCACCAACCTCTTGGCGGTGCTCGCGGACAAGCTTCAGACATCGAAATTACAGCGCGTGAGATTCAAAAGTTGAAAAACGAACTCTACCATATTTTGGCTGAGCACAGTGGACAAAGCTTTGAAAAAATCTGGGAAGATTCAGATCGTGACTACTGGATGATCGCTCAAGAAGCCAAAGAATACGGAATGATTGATGAAGTGCTTGAGAAAAAATAAGCAATAGCTTCAAAACCAGCCATACAATAGAAAATCTTATCTTTGAAAGCCGCTTTATTGCGGCTTTCTTTACTTTCAGTATAACTGACCTAGAATTATGAGTGAAAAAAACATCAGCTGTTCATTTTGTGGACGAAAGAAAAGCGACGTAGATATTTTGATTGCTGGTATTACAGGACACATCTGTAACCATTGTATTGATCAAGCGAACAGCATTGTAAGAGAAGAATTGGCTCAAAAGTCAAACTCTAAAGTTGAAGCTTCTTTAACACTACAAAAGCCGAAAGACATCAAATTGTACCTTGATGAATACGTTATCGGTCAAAACGATGCTAAAAAAGTACTTAGCGTTGCCGTTTACAATCATTACAAAAGACTCCTTCAGCCTCAAGACAAAGAAGACGACGTTGAAATTGAAAAATCAAACATCGTTCTTGTGGGTGAAACGGGAACTGGAAAAACTCTTTTAGCTAAAACCATTGCTAAAATGCTTAACGTACCTTTCTGTATTGCCGATGCAACCATCCTCACAGAGGCAGGATATGTGGGTGAAGACGTTGAAAGTGTGCTTTCTCGTTTGCTCCAAGCCGCTGATTACGATGTTGCAGCCGCAGAAAGAGGCATCGTTTTTATTGATGAAATTGATAAAATCGCGCGTAAAAGCGATAATCCATCAATTACACGTGACGTTAGTGGTGAAGGTGTTCAGCAAGCTTTGCTGAAGCTTCTAGAAGGTTCTATCGTAAATGTCCCACCTCAAGGAGGAAGAAAGCACCCAGAACAGAAGCTGATTCAAGTGAATACCAAAAATGTACTGTTCGTTTGTGGTGGTGCGTTTAGTGGAATTGAAAAAATCATCGAAAGAAGAATCAAGTCAACAAGTATCGGTTATGCTTCTTCAGGACAAAACATCGAAAATGAAGACAACCTGCTTTCGTATGTTTCACCTACAGACCTCAAAGGTTTCGGACTTATTCCTGAGTTGATTGGACGATTCCCTGTATTGACTCACCTCGACCCTTTGGATGGTGAAACATTGCTTCGTATCCTCACTGAACCTAAAAACGCATTGATCAAACAATACGTACGCTTGTTCGAAATGGATAAGGTGAAACTTTCTTTCGATAAGAAAGTACTCGACTTTATTGTTGAGAAAGCCTTGGAATACAAGTTGGGTGCGCGTGGTTTGAGATCAATTTGTGAAGCCATCCTTACAGACGCCATGTTCGACGCACCAAGCGAAGATCACAAAGGAGAATTGAAAATCACCTTAGATTATGCTCTAGAAAAGTTTGGCAAGTCGAAAATATCAAAGCTTAAAGTTGCATAAAACCCCTTTGTTGACAACCTGTTCATAAAGGCAAGTCTTCAAATATGGAATCCTGAAAGTGGTGTAGTAACTTTCAGCTGCGAATAACGATTATATATGATTTCTTTGCATTGCTGCCGACTTGGGAAACCTTGTCGGCAGTTTGCTATTTACTATCATGGGAACTTCAAAAAACACCACTTCAGACAAAAGCCAAGTAAAGGAAACGCCGCTCATGAAGCAGTACAACAGCATCAAGGCAAAATATCCTGATGCACTCTTGTTGTTTCGAGTTGGTGATTTCTACGAAACTTTTGGCGACGATGCTATTAGAGCCTCGAAGATCCTAGATATCGTGCTTACAAAAAGGAAAAATGGCGCTGCAGCTTATGTTGAACTTGCAGGATTTCCTCACCACAGTTTAGACACCTACCTTCCTAAGTTGGTTAGAGCAGGAAACAGAGTAGCCATTTGCGACCAGCTTGAAGATCCAAAACAAACAAAAACAATTGTAAAAAGAGGTGTAACCGAACTCGTTACTCCTGGAGTAAGCTACCACGACCAAGTGCTCAACACCAAAGCCAATAACTTCCTCGCAGCTGTAAGCCTTGATGGCGATCGCGCAGGAGTGGCTTTTCTAGATATCAGTACAGGTGAATTCATTATTTCAGAAGGAAATCTTGAAACCATAGATAAACTGCTTCAAGGATTTCAACCGAGCGAAGTGCTCTTTCAAAAGCAAAAAACTCAGGCTTTTGAAGTCGCCTTTGGAAATAAGTTTCACACCTTCCGCTTGGAAGATTGGGCCTTTCAATATGATTTCGCTGAAGAAACTTTGCAAAAACAATTTGGCACCAACTCCCTGAAAGGATTTGGTGTAGCCGAATTGCACCTAGGAATTATCGCAGCTGGAGCAGCGATGTACTACCTCGAAGAAACCAAACACCTCCAAACAGCGCACATTCAGTCTATCGCAAGAATAGAAGAAGACAAATATGTTTGGCTCGATCGTTTCACTATTCGCAATCTCGAGCTCATCCATAGTCCTCACCAAGATGCAACAACCCTCTTGGATGTTATCGATGAGACCGTATCTCCAATGGGTGCTCGTTTGATTAGACGATGGCTCGTATTGCCCTTAAAAGAACTGGATGCTATTCAATTTCGCTTAAATGCCTTAAGCCATTTCAAAGAAAATACGGAGCTGGCCGATCGCATTTCAAGAGAGCTGAAAAGCATGGGCGACCTCGAGCGCTTGATCTCAAAAGCAGCAGCAAGGAGAATTAGTCCAAGAGAAGTAGTTCAACTGGGCAGAGCCCTTAAAAGCATCGGCCCAATTAAAACCGCTTGCGAAGCTGCAAATGCTGAAGAGATAAAGACCCTCGCAGGCCGATTGAACCCTTGCGACGACCTTCGTGAAAGGATCGAAACACAAGTTAAAGAAGATGCCCCTCACCTACTTCATAAAGGAGGCGTTATTGCCGCTGGTGTAGATGCCGATTTAGATGAGTTGCGCGGACTAGCTTATAAAGCCAAAGACATCTTGGTTCAAATACAACTGAGAGAACAAGAGCTTACTGGGATACCTTCGCTTAAAATCGCCTACAACAATGTTTTTGGATATTACCTCGAAGTGCGCAATGCTCATAAAGATAAGGTTCCAGAAACATGGATTCGGAAACAAACATTAACCCAAGCAGAGCGCTACATCACAGAAGAACTCAAAGAGCTTGAAAGTAAAATCCTAGGAGCCGAAGAAAAAATTGCTGCAATTGAGTCTCGTTTGTACAATGAACTTGTTGAAGTGATTGCTCAAAGTGTTAGTCCCGTTCAGAAAAATGCTCAAATCCTAGCGCAACTTGATTGCTTGATTTCTCTCGCCTTGATTGCCGAGAAATACAACTACGTGAAGCCAACTTTGCATTTGGGCTATGAGATCGAAATTAAAGGCGGTAGGCACCCCGTAATTGAACAGCACCTTCCTTTAGGGGAAAGCTATGTTTCTAACGATGTTACCCTGAATCAAGATGAGCAACAGATCATCATGATCACTGGTCCAAACATGAGCGGTAAATCAGCTTTGCTCCGCCAAACAGCCCTCATTTCTTTAATGGCTCAAATGGGAAGCTTCGTGCCCGCTGAAGAAGCGAATTTAGGTTTGGTTGATAAGGTGTTCACACGAGTTGGGGCTTCGGATAACATTTCAAGTGGCGAATCTACCTTCATGGTTGAAATGAACGAAACAGCGTCGATTTTGAACAACCTGTCTGACCGCAGCCTTGTTATTTTGGATGAAATCGGTAGAGGAACAAGCACATACGATGGTATTTCCATAGCGTGGGCCATTGCAGAATACCTGCATGAACACCCAAAAGCTCGAGCGAAAACCTTGTTTGCCACGCATTATCACGAGTTGAATGAAATGAGCGCTCAATTTACCCGAATTAAAAACTTTAATGTTTCTGTTCGCGAAGTGAAAGGGAAAATCATTTTCTTAAGAAAGCTCATACCTGGAGGGAGCAACCACAGCTTTGGTATTCATGTGGCGAAATTGGCGGGAATGCCAAAACAAGTTATTGGCCGAGCCGAGCACGTGCTCAAACAACTCGAAAAATCGCACAGCAGTGACCTTTCAAATGAGATGAAAGCCATCGAAAAAAGCGACGATCTGCAATTGAGCTTCTTTCAATTGGATGATCCCGTCTTGATGGGAATAAAAGACGAGTTGATTCGCACAGACATCAATACTTTAACCCCAGTGGAAGCTTTGATGAAGCTGAATGAAATCAAAAAAATGGTTGGTGGTTAAAATGCGGGAAAAAGCAAATCAATAGGTTTGTATGGAAGACCGAAAGCCTCTCCAATAATCTCATTGGTTAGTGTGCCTCGGTAAAGATAAACACCGTCTCTTAAACCTTTGTTCTTCTTAATCATCCCGGCAAAACCTCCGTCTTCACCCATAGAAATAAGAATGGGCGCAAAGATATTGCTCAAGGCCTGACTTGCCGTTCTACTTACTCTGGAAGCAACGTTTGGCACGCAATAATGAATTACGCCGTACTCCTTGTAGGTTGGATTGTCATGCGATGTGATGCGTGAAGTTTCGCAGCAACCACCTTGATCAATACTGATATCGACAATGACAGAACCGTATTTCATTTTGCTCACCATCTCTTCAGTAACCACACATGGGGTTCTTCCAAAAGGTGCTCTTAATGCTCCAATCACTACATCGGCTGTTGTTAATGATTGCTCTAATTCTTTCGGTTGAATGGTTGAGGTCCACAAACGCAAGCCCAAATCATTTTGAATACGGCGAAGCTTGTAGATGTTGTTATCGAAAAGACGCACGTTTGCTCCAAGACCTAGAGCTGCTCTAGTGGCAAACTCTCCAACGGTTCCTGCTCCGAGGATGACTACTTCGGTAGGCTTAACCCCAGAGATACCCCCAAACATCAATCCTTGGCCTGCATTTGCATTAGAAAGGTACTCTGCTGCAATGAGCACTGATGTGTTTCCAGCAATTTCTCCCATAGCGCGAACAACAGGAAAGATACCTGTCTCGTCTTTGAAGTAATCCCAAGCTACAGCCGAAATCTTCTTGGCCATCATCATTTTCAAGGAATCCACCGGTTGGGCGGTAAGCTGCAAGGCCGAAAGCAAGGTTTGATTGCCGGGCATCATCTTCACCTCTTCAAAAGATGGAGGCGAAACCTTAAGAATAAGATTGGCCTTGAAAACATCCTCTGTGCGATAAACAATTTGTGCTCCTGCTTCGCTGTAATCGCGATTATCGAAACTGGCTTCTTTTCCTGCTTCGTTTTCAACAACCACCTCATGGCCTCTACTCACCAATAAAGCAACTGCTTCAGGACTTAAAGCAACACGTTTTTCTTGGTATGAAGTTTCTTTGGGAATGCCGATGATTAAACGCTCTTCGCTCTTTCGAACAGCTACCAATTCCTCCTTGGGCAATAATGCGGCCTCTTGCGCTAAGGCCCTAATGGCTTCTTTCTTGTTATCCATCGACTACAGCTTTTGCATGCTGTCCGAAGATACGAATTCATCCATCAAAAACTTAAGATAAATTTTCGTTCTTCTTCATTCAATACTTCAATCTGAAGTAGGGGCGATTGATCATCAAGGATGGACGGCAATCGCTCTGGCCACTCCATCAAGCATAAACCTGGACCATCCAAGTATTCTTCTATTCCAAGATCCATCGCTTCATCTTCATCTTCAAGACGATAAAAATCAAAATGGTAAACCAAGCGATCGCCCTTATACTCGTTCACAATGGAGTAAGTCGGACTGCTCACCTCATCAATGCCTAATTCATGACAAACTTTTGAAATGAAGCTTGTTTTTCCAGCGCCCATTTCTGCTTCAAAACGAACATTTGCATCAAGTGGAAGTGCCGCTAAGAAAACCTCAGCAAAACGGCTCAAGTCATCCACACCGCTCGAATGGTAAGTCAAAACCATGGCCCACTCTTATTTTGATTGTAATATGATAAACGGAATAAGCACTTCTTCCATTGACACGCCTCCGTGTTGAAAGGTGTTTTTGTAATAGTTGACGAAGTGGTTATAATTGTTTGGATACACAAAGAAATCGTTGTCCGTAGCGAAAATAAAACTACTACTCACGTTTTGTTTTGGTAAGAAAGCATCTCTCGGATCTCTAATCTCAAAAACATCTTTGGCATTATAATCCAGGTTCCGTCCAGTTTTATAGCGGAGGTTGGTATTGGTGTTTCGATCGCCAACAACCTTCACTGCTTGATCTACCTTCACCGTCCCATGATCAGTGGTAATAGCCACTTTAGCACCTTGACTTGCCATGATTTTCATCATTTCCAACAAGGGGCTATGATCGAACCAACTTGATGTAATCGATCTATATGCACTTTCGTCATCAGCCAATTCTTTAATCACTTCCATCTCCGTTCTAGCGTGAGAAAGCATGTCAACAAAATTGTAAACGATCACATTCAGATCGTTGTTCTGCAACTGGTGGAAATTATCGAGCAAGCGTTTTCCAGCATTGAGGTTGGTAATTTTATGATAGCTCTTCGACACATCCAAGCCCATTCTTTTGAGGTTGGCTTCCAAGAAATGCTCCTCTGCTAAATTCTTTCCTCCTTCGTCTTCTTCGTTTTTCCACTCATTCGGGAACAATTTTGCCATTTCACTCGGCATTAAACCTGAGAAAAGGGCATTTCTAGCGTAATGAGTAGCTGTAGGAAGAATACTATAAAACATCTTTTCCTCCTCCACTCTGAATAAATCAGCAATTTTAGGCTGAATGGTTTTCCATTGGTCGTATCGCAAGTTATCAATCACAATGAGGTACACCTTTTCACCGGGCTTTTCCTTCATCATGGGTGCGAGCCATGTTTTCAGAAGGGTGTGCGACATTACCGGCGCTTCATCAACCCCATTGACCCAGTTCAGGTAATTTTGTTTGATCGACTTCGAGAATTGACGATTGGCTTCCGACTTCTGCATCGCCAAAATCTCCTCCATTCCTTTATCATCAGAGCGATCCATTTCTAAATCCCAATACACCAATTTACGATAGAGCTCACACCATTCTTCATGGTCGAGACGATCCATTAAACGCATCCCAATTTGCTGAAACTCTCTTTGGTAACCAGAGTTGGTTTTTTCGCTTACCAATCGTCGTTCATCCAAGTTTTTCTTAACCGAAAGTAAAATCTGGTTTGGATTCACTGGTTTGATGAGGTAATCGGAGATTTTCGACCCTATGGCCTCTTCCATAATGGACTCTTCCTCACTCTTGGTAATCATGATAACTGGGAGACTTCCATCAAGTTCTTTGATCTTTTGTAGCGTTTCCAAACCGCTCAGACCAGGCATGTTTTCATCCAGAAAAACGATATCAAAGTAATGCTCATCCACTTGATCAATGGCTTCGTTTCCGCTACACACCGTTGTTACTTCGTAGCCTTTTGCTTCTAAAAAAAGAACGTGGGGTTTCAATAAATCAATTTCATCATCAGCCCAAAGAATCCTTACTTTATTTGTCATTGTAGTGCTATTTTTCACAGGTCTTAAGTCGGTCTTCATTGTCAATACGTATCTTTGACCGTCCTGCACAAAGAAACGTAAAGAATGCTGATTTCGTGTAGCAAACTGAGATTAACCTTGAATGATTTGAACGGAAACACACAAAACAAATACAAGATCTTAAATGATCCTGTTTACGGATTTATCACTTTGCGTCATTCGATCCTTCTCGATGTCATCGACCACCCCTACTTTCAGCGACTTAGAAGAATTAGTCAGCTCGGACTTTCTCACCTCGTTTATCCTGGTGCCTTGCACAACCGTTTTCATCATGCCATAGGTGCAATGCACTTGATGCAACACGCTATTGATGAAATTCGACAGAAAGGACATGAAATTACACATGAGGAGTCACGAGCTGTTAGTTTAGCCATCCTGCTCCACGATATTGGTCACGGACCATTTTCCCACGCTTTGGAACACAGTATTGTTAGTGGGGTGAGTCATGAAGACATTAGCGTATTCATCATGAACCGTCTGAATGAAGAGTTCGATGGTGCCTTAGACATGGCAATTGAGATTTTTAATGATCATTACGAAAAGCGCTTTTTGCATCAATTGGTATCTAGCCAGCTCGATATGGACCGCCTTGATTACTTGAGAAGGGATAGTTTTTACTCAGGGGTAACTGAAGGACAAGTGAGTAGTGAAAGAATCATCAAAATGCTGAACGTTAGCGATGATCAATTGGTGGTTGAAGAAAAAGGCATCTATTCCATCGAAAAATTCATCGTAGCTCGTCGTTTAATGTACTGGCAGGTTTACCTCCATAAAACGGTGCTAAGTGCTGAATTTATGTTGGTGAACATCTTGAAAAGAGCTAAGGAGTTAAGTTCGCGTGGTGTGGATTTATTCGCTTCCCCTGCACTTTCTTTTTTTCTGCGTGAAGACATTAGCAAGGAAGAATTTTTATCGAATCCTGATGTACTTGAACGCTTTTGTCAGCTAGACGATTACGACATCACCGGTGCCATTAAAGTTTGGGCGAGCCATGAAGACCGGGTGTTGAGCATCTTGAGTTCGAGCTTAGTTAGCCGCAAACTATTTCGCATCAAACTTCAAAGTGAAGCTTTTAAGGCCAGCACTCGCGGGGAGATCATAGAAGAAATCAAGCGCAAGTATGATTTTAATGATGAAGAGGCCAAGTACTTTGTAATTCAGGAGCAAATTGACAACAAAGCTTACAGCACGGCAGCTCAGAACATCAAGATAAAATACAAAGATGGAAGCTTGAAAGATGTTGCAATGGCCTCAGACCATTTGAACTTACAATCCTTATCTGAGGTCGTGGAGAAGCACTTTATGTGCTTCCCCAAAGACCTAGATATAAAACTTTAGAAGATGATTTCTTCACCTGCCTCACCAAAGAGGTGGTGCTCTAAAAACTCAAGGGCACTGTCGCCTTTGAGCGAAATGGAAAGTTTGTACTTCTTTCTCCATTTTTTGATGATCGACGTGAAGAGCCCTTTTGTAAGATAGGCTTCCACCATAGGGTGAACGATCATAGAAACTTTTTTGTGCTTTCCGTCTTCTGCGACGAATCTGATAGCACTCTCTAAATTATCTGTAAACAACAAGGGAGCTTCTACTACTCCTTTACCGTCGCATGACGGGCACTTTTCTTGTGTTTTAATATTGGTTACCTCGCGCACTCTTTGGCGAGTAATTTCTACCACACCAAATTTACTTGGCGGTAGAATGTTGTGCTTTGCTTTATCGTTTTTCATGGCCTCTTTCAAGGCTTCAAACAATTGGCGCTGATTAGCCCTATCGTGCATGTCGATAAAGTCGATACAAATAATCCCACCCATATCGCGCAGTCTGAGGATTCTTGCGATTTCCTCGGCGCATTCTAGGTTGGTTTGTAAAGCATTTTCTTCTTGGTTCTTCACTCCTCCTTTTCGCCCACCAGAATTCACGTCAATAACGTGCATTGCTTCGGTGTGTTCAATAATGAGGTAGGCACCACTTTTAAGATTCACTTGCTTCCCAAAAATAGCCTTGATCTGTCTATGTAAGCCCATTGTATCGAATAGATCATTGGATTTAACATAGCGCACAATGCTTTCTTTGTCTGGAGCGATGGTCTTTAAGTACGAGCGAATTTCACCCGCAACGGCCTCGTCATTAACATGAATGGCAGAAAAGTCTGGCGTGAGTAGGTCGCGCAGAATAGTATTGGTTTTATTTAATTCACCAAGTACTCTGTGCGTTGGTTTGGCTGTTTTGAGATTCTTGTATAAGATTCCCCAACGATCAACCAGGTCTTGAAGATCAGCATGTAAGTCAGCTGCCCCTTTATTTTCGGCAACTGTTCGAACGATGATTCCGAATCCGGGCGGACGAATACTCTTCATCAGCCTTTTGAGACGTTCACGTTCTTCATCACTCTTAATTCGCTGTGAGAGCGAAATTTTGCTTGAAAATGGTACCAAAACAACATATCGACCAGGGATGGTCAATTCTGCTGTTAACCTTGGGCCTTTCGCAGAGATTGGCTCTTTCGCAACCTGAACAAGAATTTGTTGGCTGCTCGAAAGCTGATCTTTGATTTTCCCTCCTTTATCAATGTCTGCTTGCATTTTAAAATCGGTGAGTTCCGGATTAGCTTGTTGTCCGGCCATCACGCGTTTTGCGTACAAACGTTGTGAGGAAAATTGGGCTCCTAGGTCGAGGTAATGCAAAAATGCATCACGTTCGTAGCCAACATCAACGAAAGCGGCGTTCAAACTAGGAATTACTTTACGTACTTTCCCTAGGTAAACGTCGCCAACGGCATACTGATGATTGGCTTGCTCTTGGTGAAGTTCAACGAGTAACTTATCATGCAATAGTGCGATCTCCACACCATTTTTGGTCGTATTTATTACGAGCTCGCTATTCACACTTTTCGCATTAGAGCAACTAAAACAGGACGGAACTTTTCACGTCCAATACTGCATTAGCAGCTTCAGGAAAAAGAAGTATTATTTCTTCTTCTTGTGTCTGTTTTTACGAAGTCTTTTTTTACGCTTGTGCGTGGCCATCTTATGGCGCTTGCGTTTTTTTCCGCTTGGCATAGGATTGATTTTTAGTTCGTTAATTGATCGATGAAATATTTCACTCGGTTAGACACAACGGTGTCTGGAGCAAACGGCAAGTATCGATCGTAATATTCAATTGCCTTGTTTGAATTACCCAACTCCTCATAGCTTTTACCAATGAAGAAAAGGGCATTCACATAATTCGTATCACTAGCGTAAGCCGTTTCAAAATGACTTACCCCCTGCGCATACAAGCTATCTTGCATACTCATTTGTCCCAACTGCCAATGTGCTTCTGGCTGTTGTGGTTCTAAGTTCAACACCGTTTCAAATCGATCTTTGGCTTTATCTGTTTGTCCAGATTGAAGCGAAAAAATCCCCAGCCATAAATGTGCTTCCACATTCGTGCTGTCTTTCTCAACAATAGAACGAATTTTTAAAATTCCTTCCATTGGGTTTTGCCCCATCTGGACCATCTGAACGGCTTGCTCCAACTCAATGTCTTCCGTACCGATCTCCTCCACAGCCTCTAGCGCACTAGCTGGCTGTTTCGGTAAAAACAGAAAAATAAGCACTACCACCAAGGATAGTGCTATTAAAATGATTTGTTTCGTGCTGCGCTTCATGAATTACTGCACCTTCACCTTAGTCTTCACTCCTTCTACGAATGTTTTCGCAGGTTTGAATGAAGGAATATTGTGCGCAGGGATTTCAATCGTTGTGTTCTTGAGGATGTTTCTTCCCGTTTTCTTCGCGCGTTCTTTAATCACGAAGCTACCAAATCCTCTCAAGTAAACATTCTTTCCTGACTCAAGTGAATCTTTCACTGACTTCATGAATGCTTCGATCGTGGTTTGAACATCTGTCTTTTCGATTCCTGTCTGCTCTGCAATATCGTTAACCAGATCCGCTTTTGTCATGCCTTATTGTTTTAAAGTGCTTAGAATTTTTGAAATTTGAGTGCGCAAAGATACAGCTAATTAGACAAATAAGGAACACTGAAGTTCCATTTTTATCTTGCCAACTCACATAATGACAGCCAATTCTCACAATTATTCTAAAATATTACTCGCTTGGTACGACCAAAACGGCAGAGATCTCCCTTGGCGAAACACGCGTGATCCTTATAAAATCTGGCTCAGCGAAATCATCCTTCAGCAAACTAGAGTAGACCAAGGAATGGCGTATTATTTTGCCTTTACCGATCAATTCAAAACGGTAAAAGACCTCGCAAATGCGCCTCAAGAAGCCGTTTTGAAAACTTGGCAAGGCCTAGGATATTATTCCCGAGCGCGAAATCTTCATGCCACAGCACAAGAAATCGCCTTCAATCGAAATGGCGAATTCCCGAAAAGCGCAAAAGAACTAAAAGAACTTAAAGGAGTTGGCCCTTACACCTCAGCAGCAATCGCTTCAATTGCCTTTGGTGAAGTTATTCCTGTTGTTGATGGAAATGTCTATCGATGGATCACCCGCCTTTTTGGAATTGAATTGCCCATCGATCAAAAAGATGGACAAAAAGCGGTGCAAGAAATTGTTGAAGCCATCATCCCCCACGATCGCCCAGCAGACTTTAACCAAGCCATGATGGACTTCGGTGCCACACTCTGCTCACAAAAAAAACCAAATTGCGAAGCGTGTCCGTTCAAACAATACTGTATCGCCACCGAAAATCAGCTTACCGACATCCTCCCAATCAAAGCCAAGAAAACCAAAGTCCAAACGGTTTATCTCAATTACTTCGTGTTGGAGCACAAGAAACAAATCATCATGAAGCAACGACCTGACTCCGGAATTTGGGCAGGATTGAACGATTTTCCCTTAATTGAAAGCGATCAGAAGATAGAAGAAACTCAGCTCATCGACCAGGCAGAAGCGAAGTTCATATTTAGTGAGGGGAAACTCCTTAGTGTATCGCCCCAAATGAAGCACCTTCTCTCACATCGTAAATTGTTGGCTCAGTTCTACTGGATCCAACTTCACACTCCTCCTGAATATCTGCCTGAAGATCACTATTGGTGCGCCATCGAAGACCTTGACAAAAAGCCTTTACCTAAACTTATCGAAAACTACTGGAAAACAAGATAATTCTCGATCTTTGCGCTTTTACAGCTCAAGCATTAGCACTATATTTACGATCATGGCAGGCATTAACAAAGTAATACTTTTAGGAAACCTCGGTAAAGACCCAGAGGTACGCTATTTAGAAAATGGAACAGCAGTTTGCTCATTTCCCCTAGCAACTTCTGAAACCTACACCGATCGCAACAGTGGTGAGAAAAAAACTCAAACGGAATGGCACAATGTTGTTCTTTGGAGAAAATTAGCTGAGATTGGTGAGAAATACCTAAAAAAAGGCTCTCAAGTTTATATCGAAGGCAAAATGAGAACCAGATCTTGGGAAGACCAAAGCGGTCAGAAAAAATACACCACAGAAGTTATTGGAGACATTATGCAACTTCTCGGCCGTCCTAACGATCAAGGCTCTTCAGGCGAACAAAGAACCAGTACCGCACAAAATCAACAAGATCAAGATCATGGAGATCTTCCGTTCTAAAACATTCTTTTAAGTTGAACCAACATCATTGATTTGGACCCCTCAGACACGATTCTTTTACTGCAATCTCCCTTTTTAGACCCGACATTTATTTTCCCAGCTTTGAGCATGCTCGTTTTGCTCGTTTGTTCTGCGCTCATCTCGGGTTCTGAAGTGGCTTTCTTCTCTTTAAAACCTTCGGAACTCGAAGAGATAAGAATGGCTCAAGACAAAGGCTCTGAGCGCATCATCCAACTTCTTGAAATCCCCGACAGAA
Source organism: Flavobacteriales bacterium (assembly GCA_029238785.1). Lineage (GTDB taxonomy): Bacteria > Bacteroidota > Bacteroidia > Flavobacteriales_D > Sanyastnellaceae > CALKGK01. Next base: position 63,077 of record JAQWFN010000007.1, read on the forward strand.
GAACAGGCTCATCGAACTTATTGGCCACCATACTGGTAATCAACAACTTCGTAAACATCATCATCATATTGTTGTCAACCTCGGTAGTTACCACACTTTTCCCCAAAGATGGATTAAACCCGATACTAGAGGCGGTGATTCACATTGCTGCAGTAACTTTCCTCATTGTTCTTTTTGGTGAAGTAATTCCCAAGGTTTACGCCACGAATTATGGACTTCAATTAGCGAAATCAATGGCTGCTCCCATACAGGTTTCACAAAAAATATTCTGGATATTTTGGAAGCCCTTAGTAAGTATGGGAAGAGTTATTGACAATCGCTTTAACACCGGCGGAAGTTCTAGTATCGACATCAACACACTCAGCCACGCACTTGAACTCACAGATAGCGAAGACCGAACAGAAGAAGAAAAGAAAATACTTGAGGGTATTGTGGCTTTTGGAAGTAAGGATGTCAAACAAATTATGACCTCCAGAATGGACATCGCTTGTTTTGGAGTTGATACAAGCTATAAAGAACTTCGAGTGAAAATTCTAGAATTAGGCTTCTCTCGAATCCCCGTTTTTAGAAACACCATTGACGAAGTTGCTGGTATCCTTTATATAAAAGACCTCTTACCTCACTTGAACAATCATGAATTTGAATGGAGCTCTTTAATTCGTCCACCTTTCTTTGTGCCTGAAAACAAGAAAATTGACGACCTCCTACGAGAGTTTCAATCAAGAAAGAATCACATGGCAATCGTGGTAGACGAATATGGCGGAACCAGCGGACTAATTACTCTGGAGGATGTTATTGAAGAAATTGTAGGCGATATCACCGATGAGTTTGACGATGACGAATTGCAGTATTCTCAAATTGACGAAAACAATTTCGTTTTCGAAGGAAAAACTGCATTAATCGATATTTACCGCATTCTAGATATTGACGGAGACAACTTTGAACAAGCCAAAGGTGAAAGCGATACCCTTGCCGGTTTTATCATTGAACAGGCTGGCAAAATACCCTTAAAAGGAGAACGTATTCATTTCGAAGAATACACCTTCACGGTAGAAGCTGCGGATAAACGAAAAGTGAAAAGAATCAAGGTAACCATCGATAGCACTCATGAAGATTAATTACTTGCTAGTAGTATTTATAGTGATTGTTTTTTCGGCCTGTAAAGAACCCTCAGTTCCCAGACCAAGAGGATTCTTTCGTATTGAACTTCCTGAAAAGGTTATGAGGAGAGATACACTTCCTTGCGGACCAAGTTTTGAATTGGCTCGACACTTATTTATCGAGAATTTTCGTGAGCGAATAAGCGATACGTGCTGGTTCAATTTATACAGCCCTAGGTATAAAGCTCGCGTACATTGCACCATGTTTCCGGTTGATGACAACCTCAATGAACTCATCGAAACTGCTTATCAATTTGCCTTCAAACATGAAGTAAAAGCAAAAGCTATAGGACGAAAGAGCTTCCAAAACAGCAGCAGAAACGCCTATGGACTTGTATATAATTTAGAAGGAAATGTAGCATCTCCCATACAGTTCTACGTTACAGATAGTACACGCCATTTCCTTCGTGGGAGTTTGTACTTCATGAGCAAGCCCAACGAAGATAGTTTGGCACCGGTTAAAGCCTATTTCGAAGACGACATCGAAAAGCTCATGAATAGTATAGAATGGCCAAAATAAAACAACTCATATTAGACCAGGGCAATACCCGCTGCAAAGGGGCTATTGCTATTGGAGACAAGTTGGAACGTTTGCCCAATGAGACAGATGTTAGCGATTATCTCAGAAAGTTAAATCTTGACGAATTCACATCCGTCATTATTTCCTCTAGTGCTCACTTAGGGGCTGAAGCCTTAGTGGCACTTGAAAAGCACCCTAAATTTATCTTGCTTACAAGCGAAACAAAACTTCCTATAGAAATCGATTACAATACACCTAAAACATTAGGGGCAGACAGAAGAGCAAATGCCTGCGGGCTCCAGCAACATCGTCCCGAAGGCAATAGTTTGGCTATAGATATTGGAACTTGTATTACTTACGACCTGCTCATAGACGGAAAAACCTTTGTGGGTGGTTGCATTTCTCCAGGAGCGCAACTGCGAAATCAATCCATGAACAACTACACCACTAATCTGCCCTTGGTTGATCTTAAAAAAAGCGCTGCTCTTCTTGGGAAAGACACTCTCGAAAGTTTACAAAGCGGAATTCTAAATGGAATGAATGCTGAAATTCATGGCATGATAGCCCGTTTTCGATCAAAATATGCTCCGCTCGACGTTTTCATAACCGGTGGAGGCGCAGATCATTTTGATATGGCTTCAAAAAACTTCATTTTTGCGGACGCAAATTTAACCCTGCGCGGACTGCATTCAATTTTGCAACTTAATGAACAATAGATATCTTCTTCTTTCGCTATTCATGCTGATTACAGCTCTTGTTCAGGGTCAATCTACCAGTATTTCTCCTTACTCTCAATTTGGAATTGGCGATTTGAATCGCATTGGCAATGCCTCAATAAGCGGTTTTGGTGGCATTACTTCGGTGTTTAACGACCCTTACAACATCAATCCAGGTAATCCAGCCTCATACGGACACCTCAACCAAACTACACTTCAAGTTGCTGCTCGAGCAAACTTTTTACAGCTCGACAATGGAAGTGCTACTCAAGAGTTGAATTTGTCGCACCTCAATCATGTTTACGTTTGCTTTAAGCCAGCCGGAGCACGATGGGGCTTAACTTTAGGCATCGCACCTTACAGTTCTACTGGTTACGAAAGCTCTATTTTAAGAAATCAGGAAATCGAAGGAAACACCGCTGACATTCGGGATAATTACAGCGGAAATGGCGGCATAACGCAAGGCTTTATTGGTTTTGGACGTCGCTTCGAAACGGCAAATTACATTCACTTCACAGACCCATTCAACAACATCATTGATAGCCTTCGTTATTCGAAGCACTCTTTAGCTATTGGTGTTAATGGAAATTATTATTTCGGAGTCATTGAGGAAGAACGAAGTATCGATTTTCAAGACCCTAACTTCTTGGACACAAGAATTACTTCCCGAAATAAAATGAAAAGCTTTGGCGCTGATCTTGGACTTCAGTACAGCTATATCTTTTCACAAAAGTACGATCAAGATAAAAAGCTAAAGGAGCGCTGGAGCATGACTGCTGGATTAAGTTATACTCCAGAAATGAGTTGGAGTACTTCATTAAAGGAATTGGGTGAAACAACGCAAGAATTCTCTTTGGTTTCTTTCCCTATTGACACCACGTACATTATCAACGGAACTGGAACAACCCTCATTCCTCAGCGCATTACAGGAGGGCTTTCTATAAACTACCAAGGTAATAAAGGTCGCGAAATCTCACTCGCTGTTGAATACCGAATTCAGGAATGGAGCACCTCTGAAAGAACCATCAATGGAGAGATATTCAATCCACAGCTAGCTGATTTCACTGAAAGTTCAATCGGTGTGCGCTTTGTACCTAAAAGCATTCAAGATGCCCAAAACATTTTTGGACGAGCTCATTATTACTTCGGTGTTCGAACAAGTGAAACCTATTTGCAGTTAGATGGATATCAATTGCAAGATGAAGCCTTCACATTCGCCATCAACATCCCTATGCTGGCCTCGAAAAGTATCTCCCGATTTAATTTCGGCATGGAACTTGGACAAAGGGGTACAGTGGACAACAATCTGCTACAAGAAAATTACCTGAACCTACAAATAGGAGTTTCGCTTTCACCTTACTTCAAGAATGCGTGGTTCAGACAAAGAAAATATGATTAATACAAAACCAATCGTGATGAAACGTATAACAGTCCTTCTCTTAATCCTTATTACCAGCGCTAGCTCTTTTGCTCAGGATGAAAAATATGGAGCAACAGAAGAGGAACAACTAATTTGTAAGGAAGCTTTGAGTGTTTACAAAAGTTTCAAAACTCAAAAGAACTACAAAGATGCATACCCAGCTTGGCAAGAAGCCTGTGAGGTTTGTCCTCCAAAAGTTTCTGAAATGCTCTACTCAGATGGTGCACGTTTCATTAAAGAAGAATTGAAAAAGGCAAAAGGTGATCGCGAAGCAGTACTTGCTGATTCTTTGATGGCGATCTACGACAAGCGTATTGAGCTTTATGGTAGCACTTCAAAAAAACCAAACAACAGCTGTACAATTTTAGGTTATAAAGCGGGCGACATGTACCGTTACTTCCCAGATCAAATTGCTGAAGTAAATGCCATGTTCAAACAGTCTATGGACTGCCTTGGAAATGAGACAGCGGCCAGCACTATTTCTGGCTACTACCTTACTTCATACAAGCTCTTGAATGAATCAGAGGCTGAAGCAGCAGATGAAATTCGTGCTTCTATGCTTACTGAATACCTACAACTCCAAGAAATTGCGGATTACAACATCGCTAATGAGACCAAGGAGTCTGTGCGTGATGGTTACATGAAAGCAAAAGCAAACATCGACGAAATCTTTGTTGTTATTGCAGAGTGCGAAAGCATGGTTCCTACTTTTGAAAAGAAAGTAAAGGCCAACCCTGAAGACATGGACTTGAAGATTAAGGCTTTGAAGTTGATGGAAGGTAAAGACTGCACTGAGAGTGAGTTTTACTTGAATACAGCTGAAGCAGTTCACACGGCTAACCCTACTCATGAGTCAGCATATGCACTTGCAATGGGATACTTAAAGAAAAGCGAGTACAGCACCGCTCTTAAATATGTTGAGCAAGCCGTTGAGCTTTGTGGAGATTGCCCAGATGCAGATAAATACATGTTACGTGCAGGTCAAATCGCCATCATTCTTAAGCAGTCTTCAAAAGCGCGTTCTTATGCCAATAAAGTGATGCAAGGTGGAAAAAACAATGGAGAAGCACTCATGTTGATTGGTGACGCCATTGTTGTATCAGCTCCTCAATGTGCTGATGGTGGAATTGGAGAGCGTGCAATGTACTGGTTAGCTGTAGACTACTACAACAGAGCTAAATCTGCAGGCGCAGATGGAGCGGGTAAAAAAGCATCAACTTATGCTGGTCAATTCCCTTCAACCGAAGACCTATTTAAATATGGAATTGGCGTAGGTACAAGCTTTACTACTTGTACTGGCGAAAGCACTACTGTTAGAGCTCGATAATTGACTGACTCAATATCAAATAGAACTTTAAAAAGCATCTTGGTTATTCTTTTAACCGGGGTGCTTTTTTCATGTGAGAATGACATCGACCAAATCAAGGCGCTCACAGATGACCTTGATTATCCTGTGCAAACCGTCAAAAACGGCACTTACCATTATACCGAAAACTCAGAACTCACTAATACACTCATAGCGAGTATGCTCAAGCGCTATGAAGGAGAAAACCCAAGGATTGAGGTAGAAGGTGGATTCGAAATGTTGATGTACGATAGCTTAGAAGAAGTGAGCGCTGTTTTAAGTGCCCAAAGGGGTACCTATTACGACACAGGGGGTCGCCTAGAAGCAAGAGAAAATGTGGTTTTCAAAAACAACGAAGGAGCTACTCTAAAAACAGAGGAGCTTATTTGGCTTCAAGACAGCGACAAAGTGTTTACCAACAAGTTTGTTGAAATCACGAACGATGACGGAAGTATTTTCTCTAAAGGAATGACTACCAACTCAAAATTCTCTTTCTATAGGTTGTGGGAAGTGAATGGCGACATTTTACTTGATCAACCAGAAAAAGAAGAAAAAAATGAACCCTGAACAACTCTTAAAAGTGCACAGAACCTCTGAAAAAATGTGGTTGGGTATTTCTGTTGCAGCAGTACTTGTATCAGCCTATTTTATTTGGAGAGACGGGCTTGAAAGCAGCAAATATCTTTGGTTACCAGGGATTTCAATTGTTTATTATTTCTTTAGAAGACACTTCAGAAAGCGCCTTGAAAGGCAAATGCAAGAGCATAAAAATCCTTCTTGAAGTATGAGTGAATTTTGGTGTACATTTGTTTTAAATCATTTCGCTCCGCCACATGGACTATGACAGTTGGTTAGTGATCATAATATCACTCGCCTTTTCCGCATTCTTCTCCGGCATGGAGATCGCTTTTGTTTCGGCAAACAAGCTCATCATTGAACTTGAAAACAAACAAGGCGACTTTACAGCACGCATTCTTTCTTCGTTTATTCGCCGGCCGAAAAAATTCATCGGAGCGATGTTGATTGGTAACAACATTGCACTTGTTTTTTATGGAATCAAAGCGGGAGAGTTAGTAGCAAACCTTGTTTTCGGAGTAAGTGATTGGGACGAGTACCATCTTCCTTACATCGCGCTGCTTTCTCAAACCTTAATTACCACAGTTGTTATTCTTTTTACAGCTGAGTTCTTACCAAAAAGCATCTTTAGGCTGAACCCCAACCGTTGGCTGAGCATCTTCGCCTTGCCCTTGGCCATTCTGTTTTACATTCTTTACATCCCTTCTTGGATCATCACCAACATCTCAAAAATCTTCATCAAATATGTTTTGAGGGCTGAAACCGAAAATGAAGAAGTTGTTTTTGGAACCGTAGACCTAGATCATTTCCTTCGCGAAGCAAGTGAAAACATGCAAGACAACGAGGATACTGAACACGAAATTCAGATTTTACAAAATGCCCTAGATCTGCGCGAAACAAAAGCAAGGGACTGCATGATTCCTCGAAATGAAATTGAAGCCTTGGAATTAAACGAATCCATAGATACCCTGAAAGAGCGCTTTATCGAAACAGGTTATTCTAAAATCGTGATTTACAGAGATAGCATAGATAACATCATTGGTTATTGCCACAGTTACGACTTGTTTAAGACGCCTGATGACATCAAAAACATCCTTCTCCCAACATTCATTGTCGCCGAACCTGCTCCTGCTAATCGTGTTTTAGAAGATTTTATAGCGAAAAAGCGAAATTTAGCTGTTGTTGTTGATGAGTTTGGTGGAACAAGCGGTATAATAACAATAGAAGATATCGTGGAAGAACTCTTTGGTGAAATCGAAGACGAACACGACAAAGAGGAAATGATTGAAAAGCAAATCGCTCCAGACTTTTTTCAGTTCTCTGCCCGACTTGAAATTGACTATATCAACGAGCGCTATCGCTTGGGATTGCCTGAATCTGATGAATATGATACCTTGGGTGGATTGATCATTCATCATGCTGAGGATATTCCCGATCCGGGCACTCAAATAAGTGTTGGACAATTTGCTTTTAAAATACTGGAAGTAGACAATGCACGGATAGAATTAGTCGACTTACATGTGCATCATGTCGACTAACTTTTAATTCTCGAATAGCTTCCGTATATTCGCCCACTTAAAAATTCAAAGCTTAGACATGGCTGAATTAGAAAAAATTAGAAGTTTACGCTGGGTGCTGATTGCATTCTTGGCGATAGGGATGATTGGATTCTTGATCCCTTACGATGCTGTACTTGCGCTATTTGGCCAAGGAGCTAACCGTTCAATTGGTGAAGTTGGCAACACGAGCATTTCTGCTCAAAGCTGGCAAAATGCGCTCATGGAACGTGAGCAATTGTTTGATTACACCAACACAGAAAGTTTGAAAAACGACGTTTGGAACGATCTGATTGAGCAAAACATCCTTACATCGGAGTACGACGCATTAGGAATTGACATGGTAACTCAAGAAGAGTTTGACGAAATTCGTTTCGGTGAACACTTGTCTCCTTATGTACAAAGTACTTTTTACGGACAAAACGTTACTGATGAAGCTCGCGACGGATGGAGACAAAACTTTGCTCAAATGGCAAGTTCTGATCAATCTGCGCAACGTCAGAAATACAACGGTTATACCAATGTTATCGTTTCAAAGCGTAAGAGAGAGAAGTACAATAACATGGTACAAAAAGGACTTTATGCGAGCTCTTTAGATGCTAAGTATGATTATCTCGCTACCCAGGAAAAAGCCAACATTAAATATGTGGTGAAGCGTTATGATGATATCAACGACTCTTTGATTACCATTAAAGACAGTCAAGTTCGCGCTTACTACCAAAAGCACAAGAACGATAAAGAGTACGAGGAAACTCGCTCAAGAGACATGAAATACGTCCTCTTTAGAATCGAATCTTCTGAAGAAGATATCGCTGCGGTTGAAAATGAATTGAACACCCTTGCGTCTTCTTGGAGCAATGCAGACTCTGATTCTGTATTCGTTATTCAAAACGGTGGTACTGGTCGTTACAACGAAGTAAGCTACAAAGCTGCTGATACTACTTCAAACGAATTGGCAAAAATGGCCTACGCTTCAAACATTGGCGATATTGTTGGTCCACGTAAAGAGGGAGACAACTACCAATTGGCTCGTGTTGTAGCTAAAGGTGAAGTTGCCGATTCTACTGTTTCTGTTCGTCACATTCTTTTGAAAGCGAACGATGTTACTGATGAAGCAGAAATGGCTACGCTGAATGCACGTGCAGATAGTTTGAAAAAAGCTTACAAGAAAGGAAGCGATTGGGACGACTTAGTTCAACGTTTTTCTGACGACCCAGGAAGCAAAAGCACTGGAGGTTTGTATGAGTACTTTCCACGTCGTCAAATGGTGAAACCTTTTGAAGATTTTAGCTTCGACGGAAAAGTTGGTGACATTGGCGCAGTAGAAACAAGCTATGGTGTTCACTTGATCGAGATTGTTGATCAGAGATGGAAAGTTGACCAAGTGAGCTTGGCTTTGATTGAAAAGAGCATTGCTCCTTCAACAACTACAAGAAAAGCCATTTTGAAAGAAGCTACAGACTTCTCTATCCTGTACAACAAAGAACAGTTGTTCCTTGACGGAGCAGATACTTCTGGGTATGCTGTCGTTGTTGCTGATAAGGTAACTCAGAATGCTCAAAACGTAAAAGGGCTCCAAAATGCTGGTAAAGTAGTTTCTTGGTTGTACCGCACAGATGTTGAGAAAGGTGAAGTTTCAACGCCTATATCAGTTAAAGACGGATATGTAGTTGCTCTTGTAACTACAATACGAGAAGGAGGCGTTCCTGCCTTTGAAAATGTAGAAGAGGAAATGCGCGCTGAAGTATTGAAAGAAGAAAAAGCGAAGTTATTTATGGACAAGATGAAGAATGGAGCTACCTTGGAAGAGGTTGCTACACTTTCTGAATCTGCGGTTAAAACAGCGCGTAACATTTCAATGAAAACGACAACAATTGCTGGATCTAGTGTTACACAACAAGAACCAGAGGTTGTAGGTATTGCCTTGGGTATTCCTATGGGCAATATGTCTTTACCAATTAAAGGTGAAGGTGGTGTTTGGGTTGTTGCGAAAAGCGAAGAGAAAACAAGCGCTGAAGAGAAAGAAGACTACTTCGAAGATCAAGACCGTTTGACAACTCGAATCAAAGGTGCTGCTTCAACGCGTTTATTTAATGCAATGAAAGAAGACGCTAATGTTGTTGACAATAGATTGAGCTTCTAGTCAAAGACTCATTTATGATACTAAAAAAGTCCTGCAGATTGCAGGACTTTTTTTATGTCTAAACTCTTCTGGTCTTATTTGTTTTTCCACAGCAGTGAAGTATCGCCATAACTCAGAAAGCGATAACGATTGGCTGTTGCATGCTCATAGACCCTTATCCAATCTTCCCCGATCATAGCAGAAACCAGGAGTAAAAGCGTGCTTTTAGGCAAATGAAAGTTTGTGGTGATGCCATCAATACTCTTGACTGAGTAGCTTGGAACAATCATTAATGCTGTAGCCGCGTTTAAAACGCTTGCGTCTCCAGCTTGTTCAAGTAGATAGTTTAAGGCCTCAGAATAGCTTGAAAACACGTCTTCAAGCTCATAAGGATCCCATTGCTCCACCTTATTCTGCAAACGTCCGTGATACTTAGCTACGGCAAGCCAGTACAAACTTTCTAAGGTTCGCAGTGAAGTTGTTCCCACAGCCACTCGTAGTCCTTTATGGGCTGCTAAAGCTTCAATCGTAGAGCGCTGCACAGAAATGTGTTCTGAATGCATGTCGTGATCTTTAAAGCTCTCACTGCTCACTGGTTTAAATGTACCCGCACCAACATGTAAGGTGACCTTCTCTAAAGAGATGCCTTTAGACCTCATCTCTTCTAAAATTTCCTTAGTGTAGTGTAAACCGGCTGTTGGCGCCGCAACAGAACCTTGAATTTCAGCATAGGTGGTTTGATAGCGCTCAGGATCTGCTTCTTCTACTTCCCGGTTCATATATGGCGGAAGAGGAACCCGTCCCAATTTCTCAAGAAGTTCACCAAAATTTCCCTGTACTTCATCCCAAGAAAATGCTACTTCGGAATGAGTTCCATGATGAACAAGGCGTTTTGCAGAAAGCTTTAAACCATCGGCATCTAAACTTAATGACTCTCCTTCTTTCCAACGCTTACCTCCACCCACGAGGGCTGTCCAGATGCATTCAGACTCACTGATCATCGCTTCTTCCATACTTTTTGGTTTCAGCGGTGCTAACAAAAAGAGCTCCACACGGGCACCACTTTCTCTGAACATGATGATCCGCGCATTGATGACTTGAGTGTTGTTCAGAACGAGCTGCGTGTTATCGGGAAGGAGCTCAGGCAGTTCAGAAAATTTTCGATCCAAGATCTTTCCCTTCTCAAAAACGAGTAGGCGGGCATCGCTTCGCTGTTCAAGGGGTCGTTGAGCAATGAGCTCCTCTGGTAAATGATAATCGAAATCAGAAATATTGCTAGAATCCATGTTGCAAAATTAGTGCTAAAGGCAATTGCTTTGTTTGAAAAACAGGCAAAAAAAAGAAGCTCCCGAACGTTATCGAGAGCTTCCAAACCTTAACTAAAACTAACTATACTATTTATCACACGACCAAAGAAATGGTCGCTCCTTGTGGTAAACTATACTCTTTATACCGATGAACGTACTTCACCCCTACCTTGTTGTGCCTATTTTTTGTAAATAATTATTCTTCTTGGACTTTTGATTTGATAATCAAGACCGTAAGGCAAACAAATTGTTTTTAATGCTGTTTTAATATCCGATGTTTCGAAGGTACCTGTGAATGTTTCTGTACTAATTCCAGAAATTTCAATCTTCACATCGAACCTTCTTTCGAGGTCTTTTATTACTTTCTTGAGGTAAGCGTTTTCGTAATCGAAAGCATATCCATTCATCCAAAGTGGCCCATCTCCCTTAAATTCGGAAGCTTCTGTTAATGAAACACCCATTTTTTTGGTCTCTTGACCTGGTGTTAGAATTCGATCATCAGCGCCCTTTGCATTGAGATTAACTCCAACTTTTCCAGTATAACAATGCACCTCGAAAAGTTCGTCTTCGCTGAACACATTGAAGCTGGTTCCAAGCACGCTTACTTTACCTTCTTCAGTAAGAACATCGAAACGCTCTCCTTTCTTCACTTCGAAGAAAGCCTCACCTTTTAATTCAAGGGCACGCTCGTTGAACTCTTCTTCATATCGAAGACTCTAGTACTTATTTAAGGTAACCTTCGAACCATCGGGCAATTCATGAACGAGTGCACTTGCTCCTGAGTTCACCTCTACCGAGTTATCTGAATTGAGGAACAACAAAGCGGCCAATGCGATCATAGCAGCTCCCGCTAAAGCGAACCATACGGGACGTTTTTTCGCATTGATAGCAATGACTTTAGTGTCTTGACCAATTCCAATTTTCGCTTGCAATTCTTCCCAAGCCGCCTCCTTACTTTGTTTGTAAGGTACAGACCAACTGTTCAGAATGCTTGAATATTTCTTCTCTTCTTTCACTACTTCTGTGTATATAATACCCTAACTATACAATGTTCTAAATCGCTCCCCTACCTTTTATTGACTTATTGTTATATCAACTTCTATTTTACTCGCTCCATAAACGTAACCCGAGCCGTTATAAACATTGTCTGGCCCGTCAGACAGGGCTCCATCTAAAGGATCTGGTCGATAAAAAAAAGCCGTTTCATAGACTTCCGGAACGGCATAAATGCTTAAGGTATGATTGCCATAAAACTCAAAATCAGTATCAAAAAGCGTTGCTCCTTGCCCTGGAACTGGTCCGTTAAACGAAATCGAAAACTGCCCAGAAGGCACCGTAAATGGAATTGGGTTACCCGCTTCTTCTTCAAGCACCAAGAGCTGGGTGGTTTCTTCGTTATTTTCCCAGAGGATGGTAAATATAGGTTGACCAATAGAGGCTTCATCAATAGGGATCACTTGGGCAGAAACCTGATTGATTTCAAGTTGTGCAGGAACTTCTACCCGAGCAGTCAATGTTCGCTCTTCACATTCCACCCTTAGTTTATAAATTGAGTTTGCTTGAATGAGCGCATCATCGGGCCCTTTTAAGAACCCATTTTCGTATTGAAGCTGAATCACTTCACCTGTTAAAGCACTTAATGTAGCGTCTTTAAGGTCTATCCTTTGGCCTTCAAGGAGTGGGGTTATTGACAAGGAAACCGGAGCATCAGCCAGAAGAAAACCCTGTACAAGCAGCCAATTCTCATTTTCATCGCGAACATTCAGATCACAGGCCGATAAGAAAATCAACATCATTATGAGAAGTACGTAAGATTTTGACTTTACCATTTCACACTGATTTGAAGAGATGGGGTAAATCCAAGGTACGCTATTTGACTCAATTCCACGTTCAATCCGCTTTGGCTTACACCAGAAACATAGAATTGCTGATCTCGCACATTTAAACGGTCGTAAACATTAAACACAGACAAGCCCAGGAAAACATTTGCCCCTCCCCAAGAAAAGCCATAATCTCCGCTTAAGTCGAGGCGGTGATAAGCTGGAAGCCTGCTCCCGAGCAAAGCTCCAAAGCCAGGCCAATTGGTGCTTTGATTTGGCAAGAGATCAACTTGATAAGTTCCGAGATAGTCAGTTGTTGGAATTCCGCTTCCATAAACCCAAGTTGCTGCTGCTTTCCATGGGCCTTTTCTGAACAAATAGATGGCTTTGAACTCGTGCAATTGATTAAACAAAGACGGAATAAGATCTTCCGAAGGCAGGTTAAAGTCGTTCAAATTGTAAGTGAAAGTATAGGCCAACCAGCCACTGTGTTTACCCTCTTCCTTTTTCAATAGGAGCTCAGCACCATAGGTATTGCCTGTTCCATTCAAATAATTTTGATTCGAAAGCGGTGCTGTTAGTCCGTTTAAAAGCATCACATCTTCAATCACTCCCTCTTTCATCACCCAAAAAACATCGGCTTGTGCTTTCCACTGATCTTTTCGCCAAGAAATGCCACTATTGATTTGTCTTGAGCGAAGCACGGGGACCTCATTTTCATTGCCTGCGAGCGCCCATACATCTGCGGTATTGAAGAATAAGTTTTGACGTTGCAAACGACGGATCACTTGCTCATTAAGGCCTATTCCCGAGTGAAGCGACCATCTTTTATTAGCCATCCACTTGACCAACAATCTTGGATTTAAGCTTGGTCCCTCTCGTTTGGAGTAGCTATTCAAGCGCATGCCTCCAAGCACTTCCCACCTTTCGTTTGGCCTCCAGGTATCTTGTGTGTAGAGTGAAATAAAATTTGCCGACTCACTCTCAATAAGTGTGTTTTCTGCTTGATTTAAACTCGAATTACGGATGTCGTAATTGCTCCAATGTAGCCCCATTTTCACCTCATGGTTCACTTGAGTCCATGTATGATCGAGGCGCAAAGTGGCGTCATCAAGTCGGGTATTTCTATCGAAAAACAATGTATCTACAAAGCCAATAAAGCGGTTGTCTTGAACATCAAAGCCAAAGAGTTCGCTTTGAAAAGAGGAATAACCTAAAGTCGCATTCGTAAAATGCGCGGGGTTCCATTGCCTGCTCCATTTACCACTGACTCCAATATTCCCCCAATCGCTTTGATCGTTGTATTGAATTCCAAGCCTCCCGTCATCGGTTAAGTCTTCATAAAATAAATCAAGTTGGTCTTCTCCCGAATAAAAACTCAGTGCAAAACGGTCTTTATTTTTTGTTTCGAAGCCCACCTTAAAATGGACATCGTAAAAATAAAAGCTGGGCGGATTATCGTTAAAAGGATCAACTTGAGCTTGATTGATGCTTTGAACGCTTCGCTCGTAAACATTGCTGAACAAGGACTGGTAAAGCGGTGAGAAAAGAATATCTGAAAAGGAGCGTCTGAAGGAAAGCATCATTGACGCTTGGTTGGCCAGTATCGGACTTTCAATCAAAGCAGAAAGGCTCATCAGTCCTAAATCTACTTGCGTATTTGGTCTCAGAATATTTCCATTTTTTGCAGTAAGCTCAAGTACAGAGCTCCCTCTACCCCCAAATTCAGCGCTTAAAACACCTTTATGGATTCGTGCATTTTTAATGCTGTTTGAGTTAAAACCGCTGAAGAGTCCGTAAAAATGGTCGACATGATAGAGCGTAAAGCCGTCGAGAAGGATCAGGTTTTCGTCTGACGCTCCGCCTCTTACATGAAAATCTGCATTGCTTTCAGTGGTGCCTGATATTCCTGGCAGCAACTGAAAAGCCCTTACGATATCTGTTTCACCGATATTGGGAAGCACATCGAGGGTAGCCATGTTCAAACTGCTGATTCCGGGCAACTCTCCCTCAACAATACTTTGTGTTGCCTCAGGAAAGACGGTAACTTCTGGAAGTAAGCCAAAATCGCGTTTTAGGAAGACCCTTAAATTGTTAATTGCGCTATCTGGATGCAAGCGAATTTCTCTTGAACGGTAGCCGATATAGCTTACAACAATAAGCGCCGTATCGCTAGAAACCTCTCGCAAGGTGAAGTAGCCCTCCACATTACTAGCACTTCCTCGGGATTCATTTTCTTCTCTCACGTTGGCAAAAGGAAGAGGTTCTCTTGTATTCAAGTCAAGTACCCTTCCTTCTATTGTAAAGTTGATTTTTTTGGGCTGAACCGCAATTGGGTTAGTGCTTTCTCTTCCTTCATACAGCACATAAGTTCCATCTACATTCTGATAAGCTATTTGGTTATTACGGCAAAGTTCATCAAGCACTTCAGTGATGCTTGCTGAATCAAAAGATGCCGTAATGATGATGCTTTTGAGTGCTTTTCCGTCGTAGGCAAATGAAAATCCATAGTCTTTCTGGATTATACGGAGGACTTTATTTAATGGAAGCTTCGTGAATTCAGCAGTGATGCGTTTTTCATTGTTTTCTGCTTGAAGGTCTTGAACAAAGGGATTGCCGAGAAGCTGATTCGACATCAGCGCAATCGCCATCACACAAAACAAACAAACCAGCAAGCTCTTTTTCATGGCTAAATGTCCACACCAAGGGAATCTCGAATAATTTTGAGGGCTTTGCTCATGCGTTTTTCAACGGCTTTCACACTTATTCCAAGGCGTTCTGCAATGTCTTTGTACTTGATGTCTTCAAGACGGTTCATCAAGAACACTTCTCTACTGCCCTCAGGTAAGGTTTCAATTACCCCTTGTAATTTCGCTTCGTATTCCTTCATTTCCAAAATAAACTCTGGATTTGATTTTTCGGTTCGTTGTTCATGCTGGTTAACGAACTTGTACTTCAGCTGTTGGCGCTTAAGATAATTGATGGTAAGGTTACCTGCTATGGTATACAAGTAGGATTTAACTGTTGAGCGATCGATTTTTGACCTGTTCTCCCAGAGTTTGATGAACGTGTCTTGAGCAAGATCTTCAGCAAGGTCTTGGTCTCCACACTTAAAATAGATGTAACCACGGATGTTATTATAGAACTGATCAAAAACCTCTTGGTACTCTTTTGGAGTCAGTTCAGTATAATTCCCCCCGGATTTAAAAATACTCAGGATCACAATTACAGGTTTGTTGCAATTTTTGAAATTTCCGCTTAGAAATCACCAAAGCCACAAAAGACTTTTACACATTAATCGTATTCCTTCCATTTATCACGATTCAATTCCACTCATCAGATTTCTGTTCTCTTGTAGTGAACTTGGGGCTATATTCGTTAAAAACTTCGATGATGCGAGTTCTATATGTATTTCTACTTCTTTTCTTTTTCGCGAAGGTACAGCAAGCACAGGAGTCACAATTACCAGAAAATTTAAGTGGCAACTGGTTTGGGGTGCTTGATTTATCGGGCACACCGATTCGATTAGAGTTTACTTTCAACACAGATGGAACTGGTGTAATGCGAAGTCCAGATCAGCAAGGGGGAGAAACAGCTTTATCTTATCTTGAACTAGATCAGAATACACTTAAGTTTGGAATTGAAAGGATTGATTTTGGGCTCGAAGCGACGATTATTAGCACTGAACTGCTGACGGGGATGATAAGCCAATACGGCATGAAATACAATATAGAACTCACTAGAACTCCACAAGAAGTATTTGTAAAGAGCTTTCCACAAACACCAAAAGCGCCTTTTCCCTATTCGAGCACAGCGCTAAGCATTAAGAACTCACAAGCAAATGTGAGCTTAGCTGGAACACTGACTTTCGGACTTAAAGACAATAAGAACACGCCCATTGTGATTATGATCACCGGTAGTGGTCCGCAAAACCGAAATGAAGAAATCATGGGGCATCAAGCCTTTTGGGTAATCGCGGATCATCTAGCTCGTCAGAACATCGCTTCTTTTCGTTTTGATGATCGTGGTGTTGGTGAGAGCAGCGGAAATTTCTCGATCGCCACAAGCGAAGATTTTGCCTCGGACGTAAAATCGATCGTGGCTTATTTCAAGAATAGTGAAGCATACGCAGACCGTCCCATAGGATTGCTTGGCCACAGTGAAGGTGGTTTGGTAGCTGCCATGGTAGCAGCGGGGAATCCTGAAATTGACTTCGTTGTTTCTTTAGCCGGACCTGGCATAGATGGCATGAAGATTTTGGAAAAGCAGAACAAAGCCATGATGATTGCAGAGGGGATGAGTGAAGAAAGTGCTCAAAAGCAAGCTGACTTTGTGATGAGCATGGCCAAGATTGTTGTTCAAGAAAAAGACAGCATTGCAGCTCGCAATGCCTTAAAAACCTATCTGGAATTGCATGCCGAGCCTGGTGTAATTATGAATTTAGGTGGCATAGACCAAGCAGTGAACACCTACAACTCAGCCTTGAACAGCTCATGGATGCGCTTTTTCTTGAGTCACGACCCGGCAGAAGATTGGAAAAAAGTAACTTGTCCTGTACTCGCATTAAACGGAACCGTAGATACTCAAGTAGAGGCAGCAGCGAACCTTAACGCTATTGAGTTTGCATTGCGTAGAGCGGGAAATAAGCAGTACAAAGTTGTAGCTTTAAAACAGCACAATCACCTTTTTCAACCCTCATTAACTGGGGCTTTGAGTGAGTATGGCAAAATTGAAATCACCATATCTGACCTTAGCTTAGAAAGCATTAGCACTTGGATCAATCAGCTTTAAATACAGCCTCCAACAATACGCAACTTGAGAGAGAAGAAGAAAACAAGCGTTTTTGGATAGCTCAACTTATTGGCTGGGCAGGTTTTTTCACCTTAGCGCTCTTGTTCAACATTCTTCGTGGTGCTCCAATTTTTGTATCTGTAGTTACAGCTATTTTTGCTTTTCTTTCTGGTTTTGCACTCAGTTCTGCCTACCGTAATTTCATCAAGTTTAAAAAATGGATTGAGCTGCCTCCATTTAAAATATTCTTTCCTGCTGTTCTAGGAAGTTTATCTGTTAGCGTTGTCTGGACCGCCTCTTTCTTGAGTTTTTATTATGCCGTACTGTTTATTCTCGACACTCCAGAATCCTTTACTTGGAGTAATGCTTTGGCTCAATGGATAAATACTTTTGTGGTGATGTTTCTATGGAACATCTTGTACTTCAGTTACCACTTCATTCAAATTGGTCAGCGCTCAAGAGTTGAAAAATACAAGCTTGAAGTGGAGGCAAAAACTGCACAATTAAACTTACTGAAGGCACAGATCAATCCACACTTCATGTTCAATGCTTTGAACAATATTAGAGCGCTTACTTTAGAAGATGTGCCGCGATCTCGAGAGATGATTACCCACTTGTCTGATATTCTTCGCTACTCGATGAACTACATGAAAACACCAGAAATTGAATTGAAGCAGGAGTTGGCCATTGTTGAACAATTTTTGGAATTGTGCGACATTCAGTTTGAAGAGCGTTTGAGGTATAAAATCACCGCCAGTGAAGCGTGTTTGACAATGCTCGTGCCTCCAATGACTTTACAAATACTAGCTGAAAACAGCGTAAAACATGGTATTGCTCATTTGCCTCAAGGTGGTGATGTACTAATCAATGCTAGCTTAGAAGATCAAGCACTAAAATTAGAAGTGCGCAATAGCGGTGTGTTACAGCCAGCAAAAAAAACCAAAGACAACAACGGCATCGGAGTAGAGAATATTTATCGCCGCCTTAAACTAATTCACGGAGACAAGGCCTCATTTTCCCTTAGCCAAGATGGTGATTGGGTTCTTGCTTCTATCATCATTAAACAAAAAACATGAAAGCACTCATTGTTGAAGATTCGCGTCTAGCTCGCTTAGAATTGAAAGAATTACTTAGCGTTCATCAGGAGATTGAAGTGGTTGGTGAAGCTGAAAATGCAGAAGTTGCTGAGCGTCTCATAGAAGAACTCGATCCTGATTTGTTGTTCTTAGACATCAACATGCCGGGGAAAAATGGCTTTGAATTGCTTGAAAGCTTAGATGCAGCTCCTCAAGTCATTTTCACTACTGCTTACGACGAATTTGCCATTAAGAGTTTTGAATACAATGCACTGGACTACCTTTTGAAACCAATCAAAGAAGATCGCTTGGCCAAAGCACTCGGGAAACTCGATCTTCGTTCTCAAGAAAACAAGTTACCAACAGGCGACTATTTAGGTCCGGAGCAGCAGGTATTTGTTAAAGATGGCGAGAAATGTTGGTTGGTGAAGATTGAAGACATCCGATTATTTGAAGTCTGTGGAAATTATTCTAGGGTTTATTTCGACCAGCACAAGCCCTTGATTTTGCGATCACTCAATCAATTAGAGGAGCGATTAGACCCTGAACACTTTTTTAGAGCGAACCGCCAAGAAATCATTAACCTGAAAAAAATCAGTAAGATAGAGCCTTGGTTCAATGGTCGCTTAAAAGTTTGGATGGATGACCAACAAGAAGTGGAGGTTTCAAGAAGACAAGCTGTTCGATTCAAAGAGTTGCTAAGTCTGTGATCAAGATGTACCTTTGGTTCGCTTAATGATAGCTATGGAGAAGGACAAAATGTTAGTGATCGGTGCCTCAGGGCAGATTGGAATTGAGCTGGTGATGCAACTGCGTGCTCGCTTTGGGGTAGATCAAGTAGTGGCAGCAGATATTCGACCTGCAGCAGACCCCATCTTAACTGAAGGTCCTTATGAGATCTTGAACGTCCTCAACAATCAGCTCCTTGGGGAAATCATCAAGAAATATAATATCAAGGTGGTTTATCATTTAGCAGCGATGCTGAGTGCTACTGGAGAACAAAAACCGGAAATGGCCTGGGATTTAAACATGAACAGCCTATTTCACGTTTTAGAATATGCTAAAAAAGGATGGATTGACCGTATCTTTTGGCCAAGCAGCATTGCCGTTTTTGGTCCAACTACTCCACAAACAGACACTCCACAATTTACCATTTGTGAGCCCACTACCGTTTACGGGATTTCCAAACTGGCTGGTGAGCGTTGGGGCGAATACTATCACAAGCGTTGGGGAGTAGACGTTCGAAGCCTGCGTTACCCCGGCTTAATTGGTCACCGCTCTGCTCCTGGTGGTGGAACTACTGATTATGCCGTAGATATCTTTTACAAGGCTATTGAAGACGGTAAATTCGAGTCCTTCTTAAGCAAAGACAGCCGCTTGCCAATGATGTACATGGAAGACGCCATTAAAGCAACCATAGACATTACAGAAGCACCTTCGGAGCAAATTAAGATTAGATCAGCCTATAATCTCGCTGGAATCTCTTTCACCCCAGAAGAAATAGCAGCTAAAATTAAAGAACACCTCCCCCATTTCGAGATCAGCTATGCTCCAGATTTTCGACAAGCCATTGCCGACAGTTGGCCGGGAAGCATCAATGATGAACATGCCCAGAACGATTGGGGCTGGAAAGCCAAGTATGACCTAGACAGTATGGTGAAGGATATGCTTTTAGAGATTTCAAAAAAAAAAGATTTAACTGAAACCATTTCGTAGGACACGACGTACAAGAAAGGAACTTAGCTTAATCAATTCCTATGTTAGTACGTCAAACACAACTCAAACAATACATCCTTTTCACTTGGATATTCTTGCTCTCTAGCGTGGTCGTTATGGCCAATGGAGATGAAGGATACAACCATGTGGATGAGAACGGACAAAAGCAAGGCTATTGGATGATCAAAGGGTACATGGTGCCTGATGGTGGATTTCAGCCCGACGCAACTCTGGAGGAAGGACTCTATCGAGACAATAAAAAAGAGGGTGTTTGGAAGAAATTCTACCCTTCTGGAGTGCTGCGAAGTGAAATCACTTACGAGGCCAATAAACCTTTTGGAGCGTATGCCATTTATTACGAAAATGCCCAACTTGAAGAAAAAGGAACATGGCATCGAAATAAAAACGTGGGCAACTTTGAGAGATACTACGAAAATGGGCACCTTCACCAACGTTTCTTTTTTGCCGATAGTGGAAAACGCAATGGCAAACAATACTATTATCACGATAATGGCCAAGTTGAATTGGAAGTTGAAGTGATTAATGGCAAGGAAGAAGGTGTAATGAAACGCTACTACCCAGATGGTAGAATTAAGGAAGAAAAAACATTGAGCGATGGCGTATTAAAAGCGGGTTCCATCAAAACCTATGGCAGCGCACCAACACGCACAGAATCAAGCAAGCCTGCTCCTGCGAAAAAAGAAGACCTTGCAGAAGATAGCGATGAAGTTCAAACCAACGAGGCCTTGAGCTTCAGGCCGAATGGTTTCAATACCATGTACAATTCAGACATGCAGGTGACTCAAGTTGGAGAATTTAAAAATGGCCGACTTTGGAACGGAAAATGGAACAGATACAATACCGATGGATTGCTCATCAGAATTGAAGTTTATAAAAACGGTAAATACATCGGTACTGGCGTCATTACAGCAGAATAACAAACAACTAACACTAAACGAACTCCTGTTTCCTTTTTGAGGCAGGAGTTTTTTTTTGCTTCATGATGAGCGAATTTTGTCTTTTTGCTCACACTATACCCACGAAATTTGATTTTCTTTGTAACATGGACAAGGCAAAACACCTTCAGCAAGAACTGAGTATCTACAACAGTTTGTCGCGCAAAAAAGAAGTTTTTAAACCGCTCAACGCGCCTTATGTAGGATTGTATGTATGCGGACCAACAGTATATAGCAACGTTCACCTCGGAAACGTTCGTACCTTTTTGACATTTGACATCGTTTACCGATACCTCACGTTCCTTGATTACAAAGTACGTTATGTGAGAAACATTACAGATGTTGGTCACCTCACTGGAGACAGTGATGATGGGGAAGACAAGATTGGAAAAAAAGCCCGTTTAGAAAACCTTGAGCCAATGGAAGTAGTTCAACGCTACACCAATGACTTTAGAGATGTGATGCGCGTTTTCAACATTTTGCCTCCTTAGATAGAGCCTACTGCAACTGGGCACATTGTTGAGCAAATCGAGATGATCAAAGAGATCATGGCTAATGGCTTTGCCTACGAATCAAACGGTTCGGTTTATTTCGATGTACCTAAGTTCAATGATCGTCACGATTACGGAGCCCTTTCTGGACGAAAAATCGAAGACCTCATTAGCAATACTCGTGCTTTGGACGGACAAGACGAGAAAAAGAGTCCGCTCGACTTTGCCTTGTGGAAAAAAGCTGATGAATCTCACCTCATGCAATGGCCTTCACCGTGGAGCAATGGATTTCCTGGATGGCACTTGGAGTGCTCTGTTATGAGCACGAAATACCTCGGAAAGTCTTTTGACATTCACGGTGGTGGAATGGATTTGAAATTCCCACACCACGAATGTGAAATTGCACAAAATTGTGGGGCAAATGGAGAAAGTGAATCTGTGAGATACTGGATGCACGGAAATATGCTTACGGTAAATGGCAGAAAAATGGCCAAGTCTGAAGGTAATGGATTTACCCCTGAAGAGTTAATCACCGGAAACCACAAACTGCTCGAAAAAGGATACAGTCCTATGACCGTTCGTTTTTTCATGCTTCAAGGCCACTACGCGAGTACTTTAGATTTCTCGAACCAAGCGCTGCAAGCCGGAGAAAAAGGATATCAAAGGATGTGTGCGGCAATTGATGTTTTGGAAACATTAAGTGCGGCGAATGAAAGCACTGCGGATGTGGCGGCGCTCACTCAGCGTTGTTTTGATGCCATGAACGACGACTTCAACACGCCTATTCTTATAGCGGTGCTGTTTGATGCAGTGAAGGTCATCAACTCTGCAAAAGATGGAAAAATTTCGCTCACACAAGCAGACATCGATGCTTTGAAGTTCTTGTTTACAGGCTTTATGGAAGATGTATTGGGCTTAGTGCGCGAAGGCAATAATGCACAAGAAGGCAATGATTTGTCTGAGACCTTGATGCAATTGTTCATCGATATGAGAAAAGAAGCCAAGCAGAACAAAGACTTCACTGCCGCCGATGCCATTCGCGATCGTTTGAAAGCAATTCACGTAGAAATTAAAGACTCGAGAGAGGGAACCAGCTGGACTTATGAAGGATAAACTCGTTCTCCTCGGACTATTTTTGGGGCTGTTCTTTGTGGCTTGTGACGATGTGGAAGAAGACCCCAATCCACCAAGCCCAGTTGTACCAAAAACGACAGTCATCACTCCAGACTTTGACGCACAGATGGCCTACGACTTTATTCAGAAGCAAGTAGATTTTGGTCCGCGTGTGCCTGGAAGCCAAGCCCACCGCGATTGCGGCAATTGGTTGGTAGAGCAGCTCAAAGCTTATGGTGCTGAGGTGCTCACTCAAGAAGCTCAGGTGATGGCCTATGATGGCACCTATTTACCAATGAAAAACATCATCGCTCAATATCAACCCGATAATAAACGACGCATTTTACTTTATGCTCACTGGGACACGAGACCATTTGCAGACAAGGATTCTGTTCGCACCAAAGAGCCCATTGATGGCGCAAATGATGGCGGTTCTGGTGTTGGCGTTTTGTTAGAAGTAGCTCGTCAAATTCAACAAAAGCAACCCGATTACGGCATTGACATCATCTTCTTCGACACCGAAGATTATGGAAGACCAGAGTGGCTCCCAGCCGATGGAGACCCAAGCGATTGGTGCTTGGGATCGCAGTATTGGGCTAGAAACCGACATAAACCGAACTACCGGGCTAAATTTGGTGTTTTGCTCGATATGGTTGGTGCAAAAGATGCCGTTTTCAATCGTGAAGGAACATCTGTAGCGCTTGCTCCAGGAGTGGTAGATAAAGTTTGGAAAACAGCGCAAACATTAGGTTATGACACCCTATTTGTGGATGAAGTAACCGGACAAACCATAGATGATAACTACTTCGTAAACATGGGTGCTGGAATACCCTCTGCGAATATAGTTCACTATCATGTGAGCGGACCACGACCAATGGGTTATGGCTTCTTTCATCACACCCATGCAGACAACATGTCGATTATTGATACAACAGTATTAAAGGCTGTTGGTCAGACCGTCATGGAAGTGATTTATCAGGAGTAGATTACTTTTCCACGACCCATTGCTCATACATAGGACAAGTTCCTACTCGTAAAGCCGTGCTTTCTTGTAATTTGCGAAGAAACACCCTTTAGATGAGTCTGAACATTGCCCTACTCAAAGAAATTTGCGAAACCCCTGGTGCGCCTGGTTTTGAAGAGCCTATTCGAAAATTAGTACTTCGAGAACTTCAAGGCCTTGTTGATCATATCGAAATTGACAACATGGGAAACGTGATTGCCTTGAAGAAAGGAAAGTCGGAAAAAAAGGTAATGATAGGCGCTCACATGGATGAGATTGGCTTCATTATCACGCATATCGACGACAAGGGTTTTGCCCGATTCCACACCTTGGG